>NZ_DATMFZ010000254.1:0-6914 GCF_035556675.1 Geminicoccus sp.
GCGAGTACTGCTCGCGCCTGTGCATGCTGGAAGGCTTCGCCGGCCACGCCGAGCAGGCCAACCTCCGCGTGCGCCGCTACGGCGGCCGCAACGTCCCCTATGCCAGCGCCGCGGAGTAACGATGTCGCTGCCCAAGCCCCCTTCCTTCCGCCTCGACGGCAAGCGCGCGCTCGTCACCGGGGCCGGCCGCGGCATCGGCCTGGCCGCCGCCGCGGCGCTGGCCGATGCCGGCGCCGCCGTCACCCTGGCCGCCCGCTCCCGTGACGAACTCGATGCCGCCGCCGCCGCGATCGGCGCGGCCGGCGGTCAGGCCCGGGCCCTGCCCCTCGACGTCACCGACCTGGATACCGTCGCCGCGGCGATCGCGGCCGAGCCGCCTTTCGACATCTTCGTCAACAATGCCGGCACCAACCGGCCCAAGCCGTTCCCAGAGGTCACCGTCGACGATTTCGATGCGATCTTCGGCCTGAACGTCCGCGCCGCCTTCTTCGCCGCCCAGGCCGTCGCCCGCCGCCTCCTGGACACGGGCAGGCCCGGCTCGATCGTCAACGTGTCCTCGCAGATGGGCCATGTCGGCGGCCGCGGCCGCACGGTCTACTGCGCGTCCAAGGCGGCGCTGGAAGGCCTGACCCGGGCCATGGCCCTGGATCTCGGGCCCCACGGCATCCGGGTCAACACGATTTGCCCGACCTTCATCGAGACCGAGATGACCCGCCCGTTCCTGTCCGCCCCGGACTTCCGCGCCGAGGTCGTGAGCAAGATCGCGCTGGGCCGCCTCGGCACGGTCGAGGACCTGACCGGCGCCATCTTGTTCCTGGCTTCGGACGCCTCCGCCCTGACCACCGGCTCGGCGCTGATGGTGGACGGCGGCTGGACGGCAGCCTGAGCATTCGCCCGGGCGACCGGTTCGAAATCCGTACTGCCAGGATCGCCCGGAGCCGCTATCGCTAGCCCATGACGAGCTACGGCCAGTTCTGGCTCGGTGGCACGGGCCCATGAAGCGCTGGGCGGGCGCTGGGCGCTCCTGATCGTGCGCGAACTCCTGTGCGGCAGCAGCCGATTCGGCGAGATCCGCCAGGGTATCCCCGACAGGTCAGTCGGGTACAGACGACGGTGCTCGGTCATGGCAGCGATCTCGGCGATCATAGATCGCTAAGCGCTACACGCCGGCCCTCTACAGCCCGCTACCGTTTCGAAGACCGCTTCTAGTCATGGAGCTCCCGCACGACATCCGTCACGTCAAAGAAATTATAGAGCTCGAAAATGGTGGGGATCGCATAGATCCGATCAGGAAGCCGCGCCAAGTCGCTGCCGAAATACTTGTCGAACAGCATCCGGAAGGAATTGACTGGTGTGATGGTCGGATAAAGCAGATCATAATCCCCGTCGGGGAAATAATAGGCGTTCAGGATCCCCATCTTGATCTGGAGTTCATCGAACGTCGCATCCCGCCAAGTGCGGATATGCCCGACATCCGTCTCGGGGAACGGGCCCTCGTCCGCCTGGATGATGATGATCGGCGGCGGCCCCTCGCGCTGCTGCAGGGCGATGACCAGGTCCCGGATCACCTTGCCGGCATAGTGCACCTGCTCGACATAGCCCTGCACCCTGCCACGGGCATCGGACTGCTCCCGCGACAGGCAGTTCCCGTCCGCGTCGAACGCGAAGGGTTCGTGCGGCAGCAGGATGTGGCCGAACACGAAGGTCGGCCCTGTCCCGTCCGCCGCCTGCTTGATCTGCTCGATCTGCCAGGGCACCCGCTGGCACTGCCCGGCATCCCATTGCATGGTGCGCGTGTAGAAACTGTCGGGGGCGACCAGGCGCATCATCGGGTTGATCACCCGGTCGCGCAGGTACATCGCGGTGAATTCGGCAAAGCCGAAGAGCGGATTGAACTCGGCATAGCTGTTGAGCTGGGTGGGTCCCCACCAGGCACCGATCTGGGCATAGCGGTAGCCGGCCGACTTCAGGAAGCGGGCGACCCGGTGGTCGCGCAGCATGCCGAGGATCGGCTGCCAGTCGCTCGACCGCCGCCCCTCCTCGTCCGCCAGGAAGTCCAGGTAATCCATCTGGAAGGTCGAGGCGAGGGAATGGCCGGTCTTGAGGTAGTTCGCGTGGCTGCCCCGCGCCACGTAGAAGCCCCGCTCTTCGAGAAAGGTCGTGAGCGGCGTGTCGTCGGTCTCGAAATAGCGCTCCATCACCGCGGCCGAAGCGTAGCGGTCGAACACCAGATAATAGATGTCCGGCTGGACGGCGGCCGGCACCGCCACTTCTTCGGGCGCCGGCGCCATCAGGCCCGGCCGGCCGTGCTCCCACTTGTACGAGGCGGCCTGCCAGATCGGCGTCACCACCAGGATCAGGGCGATGCCGTTGAGAATGCTGTGGGGCAGCCGGAGGTCACGGCGGGTCCATGCCACCGCCACGAACGCCGCCAGCAGGATCAGGACGAAGCCTGCCATGAAGGGGACCATCGGCACCCCGCCCGTCACATGGTTCACCCAGAAGCCCAGGCGGATGGTGAACAGACAGCCGATCAGGACGATGCTGGAAAGGATGGCGGTACGAGCGCCGAAGCTCCGGAACAACAAGCCCAGCACCAGGACCACCAGGAGCGCGAAGCCCAGTGCCATGCCCAGCGCCGGCAGGATCTCGAAGAGCGCGGCTTCCTTCACGTTCAGGGCGTAGAGCCCCAGCACGGAGGCGGCGGCGAACAGGAACGGGTGGAGCGGCCACCCGTCCCGGCTACGGACGCTTCTGGCCTGATTGGCCGGCCTGTCTTGCATGGCTTCTCCCCCCGACGTCGTGCGGACCGCTGAAAAAACCGTAAGGCGACCAGACCAATTTGGCTTTCCCCTTGTTGTCGGTGCAGCCCCGTGACAACTTCATGACAATTAGCGGATCGGACAGCGACAGCCAGTCTCTTGTCCGAGGGGAACGCCACCAACATAGCCGGGGACGCTCCGCGACCAGCGGCGGGAGAAGAACGACATGCACAGCATCGGCGCGTATGCTTTCCGGCTGGTGATGGCCGGCCTGATCGTGGGCATGTCGACCCGCACGGCGTCCGCCTATCTCGATCCGGGCACGGGCAGCATCATCCTGCAGGTGCTGCTGGGCGGCGTCGCCGGCCTGCTGCTCGCCGGCAAGCTCTACTGGCACCGGCTCCTGATCATGCTCGGCATCCGCCGCGAGGAGGAGGTCGCGTCGACCAGCAACGCCCATCAGGACGTGCAGATCGATGCAGCCACCCGCAAGTGAGGCGCTGAGCGGCCTCGCTCCTTCGCCGGACCGGGAGCGGGCCACCGCCGCTCCTGCCGTTGCCAGTGCCGTCGCCGCCGAGCCCGGTTCGTTCCGCGACCGCAACGGCGCCGTGTTCTACCGCGACGGCGAGATCCTGCGTGGCATCAGTGCTAAGGCGCTGGCCAACTGGGAGCGGCTGGCCGCGACACCGTTCTTCCAGGAGTTCACCGCGCAGGGCTCGATCGTGCGCACCGAGCGCCTGCCCGACGACGAGGCCCGCTCGTTCGGCGACTGGGCGGCGGTGCTGCGCCACGAGAAGGTGCCGTTCATCTCCTACCCCTACGAGTGGACGTTCGGCATGCTGAAGGATGCAGCGCTGCTGCATCTGGATCTCATGCAGGCTGCCCTCGGGGCCGGGCTGATCCTGAAGGATTCCTCGGCCTACAACATCCAGTGGCGCGGTGCGCAGCCGGTCTTCATCGACATCCCCTCCTTCGAGGTGCTGGGCAAGGGCGAGCCCTGGGTGGGCTATCGGCAGTTCTGCGAGCTGTTCCTCTATCCGCTGTTTCTGCAGGCCTATAAGGGCGTGGACTACCGCCCCTGGCTGCGCGGCCAGATCGACGGCATCCCGGCAGGCAGCCTGCGGCCGCTGCTCTCGGCACGCGACCTGATCCGGCCGGGCGTGCTGCTCCACGTGCTGGCCCAGGACAGCCTGCAGCGTCGCTATGCCGGCAAGCCGCAGAACGTGCGCAGTTCGATCGCCAAGGCCGGCTTCGACAAGCAGCTGATCGTCCGCAACGTCGAGGGCCTGCGCAAGATCGTGACCGGCCTCCAGCCCGGCGGGTCGAAGACGGTCTGGGCCGATTATGATCGCACCCACAGCTATGACCAGGCCGAGTTCGAGGCGAAATGCGCCTTTGTGCGCGAGGCGTCGCGGCACCGGCGCTGGCGGATGGCCTGGGATCTCGGCTGCAACACCGGCACGTTCTCGCGGCTGATCGCCGAGCAGGCCGACCATGTCGTGTCCATGGACGGCGACTGGATGGCGATCGAGCATCTCTACCAGGCGCAGCAGAACCGGCCGGACCAGCAGAAGATCCTGCCGCTGGTGGTCAACCTGTCCGACCCCTCGCCTGCCCAGGGCTGGCGCGGCCTGGAACGGCGCTCCCTACCCGAGCGCGGTCGCCCGGAGCTGACGCTCTGCCTGGCGCTGATCCACCATATCGTGATCAGCGCCAACATCCCGATGCGCGACTTCATCGGCTGGCTGGCCGGGCTCGGCACGTCGCTGGTGATCGAGTTCGTCAGCCGGTCGGACGAGATGGTGCAGACCCTGCTCGCCAACAAGGACGACCAGTACGGCGACTACCAGCAGGACCAGTTCGAGGCCTGCCTCGCCGAGCATTACCGGATTCGCGCCGACCAGTCGCTGAAGGGCGGCAAGCGCCACATCTATTTCTGCACGCCCAAGAGCGAGCCGTAGCCGCGCGTGGAACGGCAGCCGGGCCTGTGCCCGGCGGTCGGGCAGTGCCTAGCAGTAGGCGCTGCCGTCCTCTGCGCGCGCCGGCTCGCGGAGATAGCGCCCCTCGGCCGGCACGGCCACGCTGTCGAACCGTTCGGCCAGTTCGTGCAGGGCCGCGCGCATCTCTGGCCCCTGCATGGCATGGCCGTGGCCGGTCACCACCAGTTCCGGCTCCAGGGCCGCCAGGCGCCGCACCGAACTGGCGGCCTTGTCCCATTCCACCGTGTAGTACATGGGCGGGCCGTGCATCTCGGGCGCCTGCACCGCGACCGCATAGGCGGATTCCTGGCGGGTGGTGATGAAGGCGTCGCCGGCGATCAGCACCCGGTCCGCTTCCCGCCACAGCGACACATGGCCGACACTGTGGCCGGGCGTGTGGAGCCAGCGCCAGCCGGGTAGATGCGGGACGCTGCCATCGTCCGGCAACGCGCGCAGCCGGCTGCCCACGTCGACCGGGCCGCGCGGGTAGAACCGGGAGATCGCCGCCATCATCCCGCCGCCGACGCTCGGATCACCCGGCGGGTAGCTGGCGCGGCCGTTCAGGTAGGGGTGCTCCAGTTGGTGGGCATGGACCGGCACGTCCCATTCCTGTGCCAGCCTGACGAGTTCGCCGACATGATCGAAATGGCCGTGGGTGAGCACGATCGCGGCCGGCCGTGCGTCCTGGCCGAACCGCTCGGCAGCCGCAGCGCGGATGAAGGGAGCGGTGCCGGCGAGCCCTGCATCGATCAGCACCCAGCCGCGATCGCCCACATCGGGCCGGCCACAGAACACGACGTTGACGATGCCCAGGCGCCGATAGGCCAGATCGGGTGCGACCTCGTGCGTGTGGTCGTCACGCACGGCATCCAGTTCCGGATCGATTGCGCTCGCTTCTGGAGACAGCGGAATCTGCTCGCCCATGACCGGCTCCCTGCGGCACGCCCTCAGGCAGTGTCGGTGTACCGGGATCGAACGCATGGCCGATCCCGCCGTTCCCCGGGCGCCGGGGAGACAGTGACAGGTTCGGCCGATTCAGGCCGGACCGGACGCGATCGCGCGTGTGCCGCGCAGCTTGACGGCTGGCTGGATGTCTTGGTTGGATGGCCGGCCTCGGGCAGGAGAACCTGGATGAGGATCAGGCAGGGCGATCGGCAGGACGACGAGATCCTGGCCCGGCATCACATTGCACTCTGGAAAAGCTACGGCATCCAGCCCGAGCAGATGCGCACCGATGCACTCGCCATCATCCTGGACTTCATCACGGTCGGCCGCCGCGAGCGCAGCCTCGCCACCTTCCTCGCATGCGACGAGGACGATCGGGTGATCGGCTCGGCGAGCAGCCAGCTGCATCGCGTCCCCTATCCCGAGATCATGCTGCCAAGCGTCCGCCGCTTCGGCTATATCTGGAGCGTCTTCGTCGAGCCCGCCTACCGGCGCCAGGGCATCGCTCGGCAATTGATGGAGCACGCTCTGGCCCATCTACGCGCGATCGGCTGCACCACCGCGGTGCTGCACTCCTCCGATGCGGGGGAGGCGCTCTACCAGCAGTTGGGATTCCGTGTCGTCAAGGAGATGCGGATGGGGCTGAACGAGCCGCTCCCAGAACCGGCGGATCCGCCGCCCGACCCTGTTCTTGGGATGCCGCCCTCAGGCTGAGGCCGCCAGTGTGGACCACCGGGCGGCTCAGCCGACGGCCGCCAGGCGAAAGGCCGGCGTGCCGGCGACGTCGGCGCCGACCGTTGCCCGCTTTTTCTCCTGGACGCGGGCCAGGCAGTCCATGCGGCGCAGGGCCGGCTCGTCGAGCTTGAGGGCCAGATCGACCCACAGGTCGACGATGTCGAGGAGTTCGCGCTTGTCGCAGGGCTCGGCACGCTCGCGCACCCGCTTGAGGGTGACCAGGGTGTCGAAGCGGCGCTGGTTGTCCGCGATGAAGCGGGCGAAGGTAGCCATGGCTTGGCCTTCCGGGCAGACCAGGTCGACCAGGCCCAGCGCCTTGACCTCCTGGGCACTGCGCGACAGCCCGTCCTCTAGGATCTGGCGGGCCAGCACCGGGCCCAGCTTGCGCTTGAGGAAGCTGTAGCCGCCCATGCCGGGGAACAGGTTGAACAGGATCTCGGGCAGGCCGAACTTGGTGCCTTCCTCGGCGATCACCAGGTCGTCGGTGAGCATC
>NZ_DATMFZ010000255.1:0-8426 GCF_035556675.1 Geminicoccus sp.
GGGATAGTCCTTCGCGTTACCTGGCGAGAGGCAAACCGCTTCCTCGTAGGCCTTCTCCATCTCGAGCAGTGCCTGCTGCCGGGCATCTCCGGTCTGCACCTGCGCCAGCCGTTTCCACGAACCGCCGCGAAGAATGGCGCGCTCGGCGGTGGGGCCTAGCACCTGTTCCAGACCCTCGACCCTCGCCCGCGCCCGCTCGATCACCCTCACGGTCTGGCTTACGTCCGGCTTGACCGGGCCGGCCGATCGGTAGACCCGCGTGGCACTGCGGGCCGCCAAGTTGGCCAGCTGCTCGATCGCCTTAACCTTAAACTTGGTATCGCTGCCCTTGCTGGCTTCCTCATAGTGCTGGATCGCCTGGGCGAGGTCCCCAAGTTCCGCCCGGGCCTCCGCGAACGCCACCCGCAATTCAGCGTTGCCGAACCAGGAGCGGCGCCGTGCCTCGTCTTCCAACTCGACGAGGCGCCGACGTAAGAGAGCCTCGTCGCGCTCCAGGCCAACGTTGATGTCCTCGGTGATCTGCTCGGCGAGCGCGATAACCTCGGCGACACCCGCATAGCTCTTGGACGTCTCCTCGCGTGCCGTCTGCGCCATGCCGGGCAGCCGCATGTCCGGCTCGCCGTAGCACTGGTAGGCGCCCCAGGTCGTTCCGGTTGGGCTCACCTCATAAGCCTTGTGTCGAGCTTTCTGAGTGGCCGAGCCGAACTCGTCCCCCTCGAGCATGCGCTGATAGAACGTGATGGCGAACTGCTCGGCCGCGTCGTCGTCGACCGCCCAGCCGGCAGCGACAACGCCACGCACCCCGTTCTTGATGAGCTCCACGGCGACACTCGCCGCCAGCTCAGGTCGCTGGCCTCGTGCCGACAGGACCCGCGCTTCCTTCTCCGCGTCCGGATCGACATGGCCCAGGTGACAGCAATTTAGGAAGAACAGCTCGGGGCTCACGGAAAGCTGGGCCAGGATTGAAGGACCCAGGACCACGCCGCCGCCCAGAACCACGCCGGTGAGCTCAGGCTTGGCCCCGTCCTTCTGCGCGATTGGCTCGCGCACCACACCATGCGCGGCGATGTGGATAACCTCCCATGCCTCGGCGAACAGGTGCATGACGACGTGCTCGGGCAGGACGTCGTCACCGATCAGGGGCGTCACGTCATGCGTGCGGGCAAGCAGGTCGGCCACGGCTTCCGCTTCCCGCCGGGCACCCGGCAGCTCAGCGAAGCCGCTCTCCGGCCGCCCACGGGGATCGCCAATGACTAGCGCCTTGCGGCTACCACGGGAGGTGGCGACGTATTCGCGAAAGCGGGTCTGTACCAGCTGACGGACCACTCCTGAGCGCACAGCCGCCGGTTCTCGATTGCCGCTGTCTGGCAGGCGTCCGTCCGAGGTCCAGGGGCGCCGGTCGTCCATCAGCTCCCAGGGGAACCGCGCGCTATCCTCGTCCAGGATCAGGCGCAGGTTGCGGTCATCCTCGCTGAACTCCTTGAGCCGGACTGGCCAGAGTAGCTCGAATAGGGCACGGGCCGGACTGACGCTCCCGCCATAAGTCTGCCCGCTCTCGATGCTGCGACGGAGCAGGGAACGGACCACGTCGAGGTTGGTACCAACCAGCTGGGATTCGGCGCGCGCAAGACCACCGGCCACGGTGTAGCGCAGGACCTTGTCTAGGCCAGGAGCAGGAGGCTCCATGGTAATCTGCACCGGCAGCCACCAGTCGTCGTCCTCGCCGCCGATCAACCGGCGCCTGGCACCACCCTGTCGCACCACTTCGGGGTGCAGGGTGAAGTGCTTGTTGAGTTCGGTATACTGCTTGAGCGCGGCGTCCACGACGTGCCAGATCTCCAAGGCCCTGTACTCGAAGAGCTCCAGGATCTCGATCTCCCCCAACAGCAGCGGCGGCTGGTCGGAAGGTTCCTCGGGGGGAAGAGTCAGCACGGACTGAGCACGTGCGGCGGCACGTAGCAGGGCCAGCGCGCAAGCCCCTCGACCGAGACCACCGTCACCGGCGCCGATGAGGACTGTGCTGAGTGAGGCGGAGGTGCTGGTGGTGTCCTTGTTGGACCGCCGGCGATCGGCTTCGGCAGCGGCATAGGCCAGCAGCCCCTGGCGCAGCGTGTGCTGCAGCGTACCCATGGCAAGGCTGCCCGGCTCGCCAAGTCCGACCACGACGGCGCCCTTAGGGCGCTTGTCTGGGTCCAGGACGACCGTACTCGTGGCGATGTCGCCAGGGTAGAGGCCCATCCGGCGGCGCTCTTGCAGGCGACCGTCTAGGGCACGATTGAGGACGGCCTCGGCTCCGTTCAGGCTGTCGCCGGGATAGTGCCCGACCATTACCGGGTAGCGGGCGAGCGCGAGGTTGCCGTGGACGACCCGGATGGTGATCTTGGGCACCACCGTGCGCTCCACGACCGTGCCGGCCGCCCCGCCCAACGCCGCGGCGACCACATCCTCGGCGCGCGGCTGGATCGGCGGCTCCTCGCGTACGATTGGTGATGGTTCGCCACGCCCTCGAGTCAGCGTCCGCGGATCGGTCGGAAGCCGAACCGTCGTGCCGGTCTCCAGCAGGTCAGAGATCGCCGCGAACGCCGGCTCGTGCCGGGCTAGATCGCCATGGGCTGCCGGGGTGTACCAAGTACGGATGCCGTTTGGGATCCCGGTCCGCCACAGGACTTGACCGTCACCCTCGTTGGTGCGGGTGAACAGGATCCGCTGTCCGGACGGGCGGCTCGGATCGACCAGGATCCCGTCGATGGTGGGTGCTTGTCCCGCGATGTAGAACATGCGCTCGCCATCCAGCGGTGCGGTAGCATAAATGTCGCGAAACGCCTTGGCGACGGCCAAGTCCTCGAGCGAGGGACCCTGGAAAGCTAGATCACCCGGATCGGCCGAGGCGAGTTGCTCCCAGACCGTCCGATCGTAGAAGTCCAGCTTACCAGCATGCGGCAGCATCTGCACCGCCCCTGGCCAGGCCGTCAGGATCGCGTGCTGCTCGCTCCGGCTCAGCTTGAGGTCGGCTGCCGCCAGGACGCCCATCAGGCTGTTGCGGCCCATCAGCATGAAGGGGATGCTGTAGGATCCGCCGTTGGGTGTGCCGAGCTGTACGAGTCGGCAGTCCTTGCGCTCCCGGAACTGCCGCCAAACCTCGGAATCGAGAAAGGCCGACCGGGTGACGAGGCCGCCCATCGAGTGGGCGACGATGCGGATCGGCCGGTCGGTCTCGCGGAAGGCCTTACGCAGGACCTCCGCGAACTGGTTCCCCAAGTGCCGGATGGGTAGGCGCCAGTCATAGGCCCATGGCCGAACCTCATGGGTCGCATCGAGGTACCTGCAGAGCTCGCCGTAATAGAGTCCGACCGGCCCCTCGGCGGTAATCCCTTGCTCGCCGATCCTCAGACGAGCGAGCCCGCCCAGAGCCAGCCGGAATGGGTCGATCCAGATCCGGTCGTTGCCAGCAGCAAGGTGGCTGCCGGTGATCCCCGGCAGGACGTAGACGATCGGCCGCCGATCGGACGGACCACGGTTGCGCAGGACCGGCATCGGCACGGCAGAGGCTGCTACCAGATCACTATAGCCAGCCGGATCGGTCTCCGACCGCAATAGGCCGGCCATCGTCCGCTCGGCGGTGAGCGGGTTGCTGAAGTAGCGGAAATGGTCGACCGAGCTGCCACGATCGAGGAACCGGCGTGCGCTCGTCCGGATGATCCCGCCACTCATCGAGCTGGTGTTGACCACTAGGTCGTGGTCTTCGCCGTAATAGGCATCGGTGAACCAGAGCTTGAGCCGCTGGAGGACGCCGGACGCCTCACAGTCACCCTCGATAACGCTGAGATCCGCAGCACTGGTGACGTCCGGACGGTTCAGGAGCTTCATCAAAGGCGAGCCCGGGATCATCGCCTCCAGGCCCGGCAGCGTGGCGGGATCTGTGCGCTCCTTGATCACTGCGAGCAGGAAAGCCTGAAGGCCGTCATAGGTCAGGCCCAAAAACGGCGCACCGGCGTCGATGGCGAACCCTAGCACGTTCAGCGTCACGTTCAGCCAGCGATCCAGCCTGGCAGACGCCAGCGTGGTGCCCCGTGCAGGGCAGGCCACCCGGACGAAGCGAGCCACCTTCGGTTGCTTCTGGGCCAAGGCGTCACGCAGCCGGGCAAGGAATTCTGCCTGCTTCGTCCGGTCGACACCACCCAGAAGGGCCAAGTCATCCCTGTCGAAGGCTTCTGCCGTCTTCCCGTCCTCAGTCCGCTGACCACGGGCCAGCAGCTCACCGACCAGCCCACCACGGCTGTGGCTGACAACATGCAGGATCGCATTGGCCGGCAACTGCTCGACTAGTTGCAGCGCGTTCTCGATCGGGCTCTCGGTGAGGGTGCGATGCTCGAGGGCCAGGATCCGATCAGGATAAGTTTCGTGCAGTCGACGCCATAGCACGGCGTTGGCGGCGAGCCCTCCGAAGCCACCGGATGTGTTGGAGGCGGTACCATGCAGGAAGACGAGCCAGGGCTTGGGATCATTGGGCAGGGCGCCGTCGACGGCCGTCAGGCTCTTGTCCAGCTGCCATCGATACAGACCGGGCTTCCCAACAAGCTTGTCCTCGACTGCGTTCGCGATGGTCGAAGCACTCCGGCCACTCAGGTCCACGTCCAGGACCCGGAGCCCCTTGATCACCCAGTCCCCGAGGATACCCCGATCGCGGGTGGGCAGGGGCAGGGTCGGCGTCAGCTCGACGGCATCGGACCGCGTGATGGAGCGGCTGGCTGCGCCTCGCAGCTGGGGGATGACCTCGTCGCCGCGCACATACAGGCGAGCGCCACCGTCCATGACCAGCTCGACGACGTCGTCCTCGGCTGCCGTCACTTCGGCCTTGTCGCCGCTGCCACGGGTGACTTCGACCCGCACCGACTGATGTACGGTAGCGGAAAGGCCGAACCTATCGAGGGGCTCGCCGGTGCGTCCGCGTACCGGCTCACCAGGCGGGAGAAGCTCTTCTTGGCCGGGGACACGGACCAGGGTCATCGGGCAGTACTCACTATATCATTGGCTGAAAAATGGAGAGGTAATGGCACGGAATGATTTGCTCGTGCCGCTACGCAATGAGAGCATACGTCATCGATTGCTGCACTGCCGATGGATCAGCTGATATGGCAGATCCAGCTGCCGATCATGGGCCGATAGCAGTAGTAGCCGCAGCGTCGCGAGATCTTCGTTCTCATAGCGAGCCCCTCCCTGACATGTGGTGCTGAGGGCCCTTTTATGAACCGATGCTACATCAACGGCCTGAGACGTCAATGATCATGCCGTCTGCAATGATGTTCTGCGCGGGACGTTCGGATGATCGGACGAGCTTGAGTAGATCATCATTGATGGTGTTCCATGAACCGAGCCAGATCCAGGGTAACCGCAATAGGACGCTCTGGAACGGCAGCTTGCTGATATGTCCGTGATCGTTGTGCCCACCATCACCCTGGAAGGTGACGGAACGGGGCACCACATCCGGCTCCCGAATCCTACGCGGCAAATCCAGTGGCAGTTATACGCATCGGCTGATCACCGGCGGCATGGGTCATAATCTATCTACCAGAGAATTTGCGATCTAGATGTCTCTTGTCTGAGCCATCCCGTCTAGCCTCTTGACCAGACGGGATGGCTTGTCACTTGATCGGCATCGCACGTTTTCGGGAAGCTACCCCCGAGCCTGATCTCCTGATCTTATTCGCAGTCACCCTTATACTCGTACTTCTCGGCAGCAGCCGTATCACCAGCCTTGATCATGACGAGTTCTGTGAGCGTCGTATTTTCGAGCGTAACCCCCCTCGATGAGCTTGGCGGCCGCTTCCATGGCAATTTCGCCTTCTTGCTTCAGGTTCTGGGCGATCAATGCATGGATCGTGCCGTTCTTGAAGGCGTTCACTTCGGCCGTGGCAGCGTCATAGGCCACGACCTTGACGTTGCTGGCGGCGCCCGCCTGACGCAGCCCGGTAATGGCACCAATCGCACCCTGGTCGTTGGTAGCGAAGATGCCGGCCAAGTCCGGATGGGCCGAGAGCGTCGAGGTGACGATCTCCGCGGCTTTCTGCGGATCGTCGCTCTGGTACTGGGGACCCAGATACTCAAGGCCGGTGAACTTTTCCTTCAATTCTGCCTCGAAGCCTGCGGTGCGCGCGTCCTGAGCAGCGGACCCGGGAGGCTGGGTGATGACCAGCACCTTGCCCTTGCCCCCAGCAGCTCGTTCATCGCATCGGCCGCCAGCTTCCCGCCGGCCTCGTTGTCGGTCAGGATCTGTGTCTGGACGAACGAGCTGTCGCCAATCGTCTGGTCGACCGTGATGACCTTGGTGCCGCGCTCGCTCAGCTCCTTCATCGGCGCGATCAGGGCCTGCATGTCGGTGGGCACGATCGCGGCCACGGCCGGACCGGTGGCGGTGACGGCGTTCACGACCGGAACCTGCAGGTCGGCGGCGAACTGATCGGGGGCGGAGACGGTGAGATCGAGGCCCAGCTCCTTGGCCTTGGCCTACGCGCCGCACGACAAGGCTTGGTAGAAGGGACTGCCCTTCACGCCCAGCACGAGGGCCACCGTCTTCTCGGCAGCCTCACCCGAAGCGGCCATGGCGAGACTGGACAATAGAATGGCGGTACCCAGCATCAGGTAGCTCTTGCCGCTCGTCATCGACGTTCTCCCTCACCTTGCAGGTTCTAGCACTACCTTGGCACTTTAGCAGGTAGGCAGCTGGTGAGGTTGGTGCCGCAGTGTGGGCAGCGGATCCATGTGCGGTGGAACAGTTCGACCAGCCGACGTCGCACGGCTGGCAGGGTCGGCTGTGGTGGTGGTCCTGGTGGTCTGGCTTCGCTTTTCCCCCCGCTCCTGAAGCCGGAGGTGCTGGAGGAAGCAAAGGGCGATCATGGTCATCAGCGCATGGCGATGCAGGCCGGTCCAGGAGCGGCCCTCGAAATGGTCGAGGCCGAGTTCCTCCTTCATCTGCTGGTGGGCCTGCTCGCAGATCCATCTCGCCTTGATGGCGGCCGCCAGTTCCTGGAGGCTCGCGTGTTCTGGCAGGTTGGACAGGTGGTACTTGCGCTCGCCAGAGCTGCGGTGCTCGCCCACCAGCCAGACCTCCTCGCCGGGCAGGTGTCCGCCTTGCCGGAGCTGCTCGCCCTCAGCCGGGCGCACGCGCACGGCGGCGAACTCGGCGGCAAGCAGCTTCTTGGTCCCTCGGCGCCAGGAGATGCGACGCCAGAGGGCATCGACCAGCGCCTGCCCCGCCGGGACTGGGGCCTCGCTCGGCACCGGGTGCTTGCGCGGCCGGCCGGTACTCGCCTTGGGCCAGTGCAGTTCGACCGTCGTCGCGTAGACGTTCTGCACCTTTGGAATGCCGACGGCCCAGATGAGGCCGCGCCGGCTCAGGCCAGAGCGGAAGGCAGCACTGACGCCATAGCCGGCATCGGCAACCACACGGCCAAAGCGGGCACCGGCTGCCCAAAGCCGGTCGATCTCCATCAGGGCGATGTCGGTCTTCGGCAGGGCTTGCCGGTGCTCTGGCGGTATGCCGGCCTCGGCGCAGCGATCGGCATCGGCCACCCAGGCCTCCGGCAGGAACAGACGCAGGCCCACCGGTACTGGAACCTCACTATTGGCAAGCGTGAGGGACACCAGCACCTGGCAGTTGGCACGCTTGCCCAGGCACCCGCAGTACTGGCGCACCACACCCACCGAACGCTTTCCCTGCTTGGGCAGGGCGGTGTCGTCGACCACCAGCACGGCATCAGGTCCACCGACCAGGCCATCCGCCTTCTCCACCAGGACCCGCCGCAACGCCGCATCGTGCCAGGTCGTGCTCGTCACAAAGTGATGGAGCTGGTCATGGCCGCGAAGACCCAGCCGGGCCGCCGTCGGCTGCAGGCTTTTGCGCTCTCCTGGACCGATCAGCCCCTGCAGGTAGACCGGCGCCCACAGCCGCCGCTTCCTGTGCCCCATGGCCGCCAAGAACGGCGCGAGCCAGTCCTCCAGATCCTCCCGCCAGTCCACCTGCGCCATCGCTTCCGTCCCGACAAACCGTCAGGACATGACAACGGTTCAGACAGCGGCAGGTTCTGCCAAGGTAGTGCTAGAAACGGTCCTCAAATGCTCAAGCTGTGGATCTTGAGAGCCTTCTCAGCATGATCCGGCTCATAGCGGCATAGATCATGGTCTCACTCGTCTGAGGTAGCCACTCATAGTCCCTGCAGAGCCGTCGTGACTGGCCGAGCCAGGCAAAGGTTCTCTCTACCACCCATCTTCTCGGCAAGACCTGGAAGATGTTCTTGGGCTTTTCCTTGAACCCGCAGCGCCAGAGCTGGCGGTCCGGGTGGCGCGGCACCTCAAGGCGCCATCCTCGTTCCGCCTCCAGTTGGGACGCAAACGCGCCAGCATAGGCGGCATCGGCCCATACCAGTTCG
>NZ_DATMFZ010000256.1:0-23559 GCF_035556675.1 Geminicoccus sp.
CGCGCACAGTTACGGGGGTAGCCAGGGCTCGCGATCGGCCGCTGCTTCGGCCAATGCTCCCTGTTCCCTCTTGCCTCCCCTTCCGGGGAACCGTCGGCGGGCCGGACGATAGGCAGAGGTAGCGGGTTCAGCAACATCGAACAGCCGAAGGGCGGCGGGCGGCGCGCTCACTGCGAGGTCTGGTCTGCCCCCGCGTTCGGGAAGAACAGCTGCTGGCCGTCGATCTGGTAGTCGCCGATCGCCTGCTGCCCCTCGTCCGAGACCAGCCAGTCGATGAAGGTCTGGCCTTCGGCCGCCTTCACGTTCGGGTGCTTCTCGGGGTTCACCAGCATGACGCCGTACTGGTTGAACAGACGCTGGTCGCCCTCGACCAGGATCGCGAGCTCACCCCGGTTCTTGAAGGACAGCCAGGTGCCGCGGTCGGACAGGACATAGGCATTGGCGGCCGAGGCCATGTTGAGGGCCGGGCCCATGCCTTGGCCGATCTCCCGGTACCAGTCGCCGCCGGCATCCGTTACGTCGATGCCGGCCGCCTGCCAGTAGCGCAGCTCGGCGGCATGGGTGCCCGAGCGGTCGCCGCGGGAGATGAAGGGCTGCTCTGCCGCCGCGATCCGCTGCAGGGCCTGGAGGATGTCGCTGCCGGCGGCCTCGGCCGGGTCGCTCTTCGGGCCGGCGATGACGAAGTCGTTGTACATGACCTCCACCCGGTTCACGCCATGCCCCTCGGCGACGAATTTCTCTTCCGCCGCCCGGTCGTGGACGAACACCACGTCGGCATCGCCACGCCGGCCGACGTCGAGCGCCTGGCCGGTGCCGAGGGCCACCACCTTGACCTCGATGCCGGTCTTCTCGGTGAACCGCGGCAGGAGATGGCCGAACAGGCCGGACTGCTCGGTGGAGGTCGTGGACGCGACGGTGATCGACGATTCGGCCTGGGCCAGGGCCGGCGCCATCCCCAGGAGGACGATGCCCAGCGTCAGGAGGCTGCGGCGAAGGACTGCCATGGCATTTCCGCTTTCAGGAAGGCCCGGGCCTCGGGAGTCCTGGGCATGGTGAGGATCTGGTTGGTGGCGCCGTGCTCGACGATGCGGCCCTGGCAGAGCACCAGCACGTCGCGGGCAAGCCGGGCGACCTGGCCGATATTGTGCGACACCAGCACGATCTTGGTGCCCGCCTCGGCCATGGAACCGATCAGGCATTCGATCGCCTCGGTGGCGCCGGGGTCGAGGCTCGCGGTGGGCTCGTCCAGCAGCAGGAGCTCGGGCTCGGTCACCCAGGCCCGGGCCAGCGCCAGCCGCTGCTGCTCGCCGCCCGACAGCTTCTGCGCCGGGTCCCCCGCCCGGTCCGCCAGCCCCACCCGTGCCAGGGCGGTGGCGACGCGGCGGTCCGCCTCGGCCCGGGGCAGGCGGAGCGGGACGAGCGCCAGGGCGATGTTGCGCGCCACACTCGCCCGGATGAGGCCCGGCCGCTGGAAGACGAAGCTGCGCCGGATGCTCCTGGGCGGGCGCGGGCCGAACCGGACCGTGCCACTGTCCGGCTGCAGGAGGCCGTCGATCATGCGCAGGGTGACGCTCTTGCCGGCGCCATTCGGGCCGATGATGGCGGTGATGCCGGGCAGGGTGATGGTCGCGTCGAGCCCGGCCAGTACGGTCCGGCCGTTCGGGCGAAAGCACAGGGCCCGCAGGACGATCTGCAGCCCGGTCGTCATGGGCCGGCCGTCACGGATAGAGCCGCATGGTGTAGGCGCGCATCGCGGAGGCCGTCGCGTTGACCGCCAGCACGATGGCGATCAGCAGGATGCCCAGGGCGATGGCGAACGGCAGGTCGCCCTTCTGGGTTTCCAGCGAGATCGCCGTGGTCATGGTGCGGGTGTAGCCGTCGATATTGCCGCCCACGACCAGCACTGCACCAACCTCTGAGATGGCGCGGCCGAAGGCGGCCAGCACTGCCACCACCAGCGAGAAGCGCAGGTGGAAGACCAGCACCCGGATGCGCTGCCAGACATCGAGCCGCAGCGAGCGGAGCTGCTCGTCGAGCTCGCGATGGGCATCCTCCACGATCTGGCGGGTGAGCGCCGCCAGCAGCGGGATCGCCAGCACCGTCTGTGCCAGGATCATGGCGCCTGGGCTGAACAGCAGGCCGAGAGCGCCCAGCGGGCCGGAGCGCGACAGGAGAAGATAGACGATCAGTCCGACCAGCACCGGCGGCAGGCCCATGAAGGCGTTGACCACCGCCACCACCACTGTCCGCCCCGGGAAGATGACGATCGCGAGCAGGGCGCCCAGCGGGATGGCGACGAGCGAGCCCAGCAGCACCGCCGATAAGCTCACGCGCAGCGACAGCCACGCGATGGCCATGACGTCATGGTCCAGCGCGCCGAGCATGGAGAAGGCGTCGCCGAGGCTTTGCAACATGGTGCGGGCAGATGATAGCGAGATGACTGCCACTTCAATATGAAAGCAGTTGCATATGCGCGTGGCCCTGACGCTGGCGGGACGGATCGAGCTGGACGGGCGGCAGATCGGCCTCGGGCCGACCATGGCGCTGCTGGACGCGATCGCCACCGACCGGTCGGTGCGGGGTGCTGCCTTGCGGCTGGGCCTGTCGTACCGCTCGGCCTGGGGGCGGCTGGCGGAACTGGAAGCAGCACTCGGGCAGCCGGTCGCGGTGAAGACCAAGGGGCATGGCAGCATGCTCACCCCGCTGGGCACCGCACTGCGCGATGCGCTGGCGGCCGCGTTCAGCCGGTCGGCGGCACTGCTAGCGGAGGAGGAGCGGGCACTGCAGCTCCGGCTGGCCGCACTGACGGGAGAGCGGCGACCAGCTGTGCGGCTGGCAGTGAGCCATGATCCGCTGCTGCTGGACGTTCTGGCGGAGCTGGACGGGGTCGAGGTAACGGTGGCCGGCAGCCTGGAAGCCGCGCGCCGGCTCCTGGCCGGCAGCGTCGATGCCGCGGGCTTCCATGGTGGCGGAGCGGAACTGCCGGAGACCGGGCCGCTGGCGCAGCTCTGCTCCGGGCAGACGCTCTCCGTCATCCCGCTGTTCCGGCGGGAGCAGGGGCTGATCCTGGCCGCTGGCAACCCGTTTTGCATCCGGACCATCGGTGATCTGGCAGGGACCGGGCTGCGCTTCGTCAACCGCCAGAAGGATTCGGGTACGCGCCTGTGGCTGGACCGCCTGCTGGCCCAGGCTGGCGTGCCATCCGCGGCGATCCGGGGCTATGAGGTGGAGGAGTTCACCCATCAGGCGGTGGCGGCCCTGGTCGCCTCCGGTGCGGCCGATGCCGGCATGGGGGCCAGGGCCAGTGCCGGGCGGTTCGGCCTGGACTTCCTGCCGCTCGGCGAGGAAACCTATTTCCTGGCTGTCCACCGGTCGGTTCCAGCACCGCTGGTGAGGCAGATCACGCAAGCGGCCCGGGAGCGGTCGCAGCACAGCCTGGGCTATGCGCCTGCCGAGGGGCAGGCCGGACGGAGCCGATGATCAAGGACGATCCCGATCTGCTGGTCCGCCCCGACCCTGCAAACCGGCGGCTGACCCAAGAAGTCGTCGGGGTGAACGAGCGTGGCGAACGGGTGGATGCCAGGGTGCCGGTCGAGCGGGCGCTGACGCTCTACCTGAACGCCCAGGAGATCGTCACGATGATGACGATCAACGACTATCCGGAATATCTGGCGCTGGGCTACCTGCTCAACCAGAACATGCTGAAGCCCGCCGACCGGGTGACCGCGGTGGACTATGACGAGGACCTGGAGGTCGTGGTCGTGCGCACCGAGGCGCAGACCAATTTCGAGGACAAGCTGCGCAAGCGCACCCAGACCAGCGGCTGCGCCCAGGGCACCGCGTTCGGCGACCTGATGGAGGCGCTGGACGCGATCGAGCTGCCGAAGACCCGGCTGCGGACCTCCTGGCTCTACCGGCTGACCCACGCGATCAACACCACGCCTTCGCTCTACCTGGAGGCCGGCGCCATCCATGGCTGTGTGCTGGCGAGAGAGGACCGGCCGCTGGTCTACATGGAGGATGTCGGCCGGCACAACGCGGTGGACAAGATCGCCGGCTGGATGTTCCGGCACGGCCAAAGCGGGGCGGACAAGATCTTCTACACGACCGGCCGGCTGACCTCGGAGATGGTGATCAAGACCGTGCGCATGGGCATCCCGATTCTGGTCTCGCGCTCCGGCTTCACTGCCTGGGGGGTGGAATTGGCGCGGCGCACCGGCCTGACCCTGATCGGCCGGGCGCGGGGCAAGCGCTTCCTGGCGCTCTCGGGCGAGGACCGGATCCTGTTCGACCAGGACCTGGCCTATGTCGAGGGCCTCTCGGCCAAGGGCCGGCGCGGGGAGGGCGGCGATGACTGATGCCGGCACACCTCCGACCCTGGGCGTCATCCTGGCCGGCGGCTTGGCCCGGCGCATGGGCGGCGGCGACAAGCCGCTGGCGCTGCTGGGCGGCCGGCCGCTGCTGGACCATGTCATCGAGCGGCTGCGGCCGCAGTGCCAGGAGCTGATCCTGAACGCGAATGGCGACCCGGCGCGGTTCGCCGCGACCGGCCTGCCGGTGGTGCCGGACGATCTGCCGGGCTTCCCGGGACCGCTCGCGGGGATCCTGGCAGCCCTGGACTGGGCCGCCGAGAAGCGGCCGGACATTGATTGGATCGTCAGCGTTGCCGGCGATTCGCCCTTCCTGCCGGCGGACTATGTGCAGCGGCTGCATGTGGCCCGCAGCTCGGCCGGAACGCCGCTCGCCTGTGCCCGCACCGATGGGCGGACCCATCCCGTGAACGGGCTGTGGCCGGTGGCGCTGCGCCATGATCTGCGCCGGGCGCTGGTCGAGGAAGACATGCGCAAGATCGATCGCTGGACGGCACGCCATGGCGTGACCCCTGCGGACTGGCCGAGCGAGCCGGTCGACCCGTTCTTCAACGTCAACACGCCGGACGAGCTCGCGGCGGCGGAGCGGCTGCTCAATGGTCAGGACAGGACCCCGTAGGGCAGGAAGCCGATGCGGTCGCCCGGTGCCACCGCGGTGATCTCCTCCGGCAGGACCACCAGGCCATCGGTCGCCGTGAGCGAGGTGACCACGCCGGCACCGTCCTGCGGATGCTTCAGCGCCAGGACCGCGCCGTCCTGTTCGGCCAGGCGCACCCGTACGAATTCCCGCCGGCCAGCTTTCTTCCGGTGGCCGAACCCGCAGGTCACCGGGGCCGGCAGCGGCGGCAGGTAGCTCTCGCCGCCGAGCTGCGCGATCAGCGGGCGGGCCAGGAAGCTGAAGGTCACGAAGGCCGCCACCGGGTTGCCGGGCAGGCCGATGAACGGCGTCCCCTGCACGACCCCCATGGCGACCGGCCGGCCCGGCTTGATGCCGACGCGCCAGAAGGCGAGCGAGCCATCCTGCTCGACCGCGGCCTTCACATGGTCCTCGTCGCCGGCGGACACGCCGCCCGAGGTCAGGAGCAGGTCATGCCCGCCTGCCGCTCCGGCCAGAGCATGGCCCACCGCCTGCCGGGCATCCGGCAGGATGCCCAGATCGGTGACGATGCAGCCGGCGCGGCGGAGCAGGGCGCCCAGCATGAAGCGGTTGGCGTCGTAGAGCCTGGCCGGGGTCAGAGGCTGGCCCGGCGCCACGACCTCATTGCCGGTGGAGAACAGCGCCACGCGCAGCCTCTGCCGGACCCGGACGGCGGGAATTCCCAGCGCTGCCAGCAGCCCCACCTCCCGGGCGCTCAGCCGCCGCCCGGCGGGCAGGGCGTTCCCGCCTTTCGGCAGGTCCTCGCCGGCCAGCCGCCGGTTGGCGCCGCGCTCCAGTCCCTGGGGCAGGCTGGCCAGGCCATCCTCGACCCGGACATCCTCCTGCATGAAGACCGTGTCGGCACCGGTCGGCAACGGCGCCCCGGTGAAGATGCGCACCGCTTGGCCCGTGGTCGCCAGCCCCTCGGGCGCAGCACCGGCGGCGACCCGTCCGGCGATCGGCAAGCGGCTGTCGCCCCCGGCGCTCAGGTCGTCATGGCGCACCGCGTAGCCGTCGACCGCGGAGTTGTCGAACGGCGGCAGGTCGACCGTGGCGATGACGTCCTCGGCCAGGACCCGCCCGTCGGCTTCCTCCAGCGGGACCAGCTCCGTGCCGGCCACGGGCGCCACCCGCTGGGCCATCAGCCGCACCGCGTCTTCCAGGCGCATCAGCTCACCACCGAAGGCGAAGCAGTCGTTGGTGAGCTGTGCCATCGTCGCTCCCGCTACCGGCCGGAGGTGAAAGCTGGCGCGGCGCGGCGGAAGCCCAGCCGGCCGAGCTCGGCGCCGAACGCGGCTTCGTCGAGCGCGGCCAGGAAGGCCTGCACGGCCGGCCGCGTCCGCCGCTCCGACACCAGCGCGAAGTCGTAATGCTCCTCCGCGAGCGGGATGAAGCCAAGCCCCTGCGCTTGTGCGACCGGGGCGATGGCGACACCCCAGTCGGCGCGGCCCTGGGCCACCGCGGCGGCGACCGCATGATGCGAGCGGGGCTGGTTCCAGTAGCCGGCCGGCCGGGCGCCCTGCAGCAGCCGGTCGATCAGGATCCGGGTGCCGGCACCCTGGTTGCGGTTGACCATGATGCAGCCGGGATCCGCCAGTGCCGCGGCCACCGCCGCTTCCGGGTCCTGTCCCTCGAATCGCCGGTCGCCCTTGCAGAACAGGACGCCCTGCATGCGCCGCCAGCCTTCGACCAGCTCCAGCCCAGGCGTCAGGAAGGTCGCGTTGTAGCGCCCGGACTTCGGGTCCATCAGGTGGATGGGCGCCAGGTCGCATTCGCCGCGCCCGGCAGCCGCCAGCCCGCCGAGGCTGCCCACCGCCATCAGCCGGACCGTCTGGCCGGCCTTCGCGAGCCGCGTGACCAGCGCATCCAGCCCGATGCAGTGGCTGCCGATGACGACCAGTTCCGGGATGCGCAGCTGCGGTGAGAAGAGCGTCACCTCGGCGGTCGTCCCGGCCGGCACGCTTTCGGCCAGCGCATCGACCGCGATGAAGCCGTCCGCCTGGGAGAAGGTCGTGACCGACCCCGATCCCTTGCCCACCGGATAGGCCAGCAGGCCGTTCCCGTGCTCGACCAGCGACACCATCACGAACTCGGTCCGGCCCGGCTCGGAGGCCAGACGAACCGGGAGTGTCGCGGCCAGGCGGGCTTCGCTGCGCGGCGGCAGGCCGGCCAGGCGGCGCAGCACCGGGGCCACGATGTCGTGGAAGGTGAACATCGCCGAGGTAGGAAAGCCCGGCAGGACGATCACCGGCTTGCCCGCGCACACTGCCAGGCAGAGCGGCTTGCCGGGCTTGAGCGCCACGCCATGGGCGACGATGCCGGGCGGGCCGAGATCGGCGATCAGCCGATAGGTCAGATCGCCGGCACCCTTGGACGTGCCGCCAGACAGGATGACCATGTCGCATTCGGCGAAGGCCCGGCCGATGGCGTCGCGCAGCGCTGCTTCCTGGTCGGGGATGGCACCGTAGCTGATGGCGGTGCCGCCGTTCTCCCCGAGCGCAGCGGCGATCATCGGGCCGTTGCTGTCGTAGATGGCGGCCGGGCGGAGCGGCTGGCCGGGGCTGGTCAGTTCGTCGCCAGTGGAGAGCACCGCCACGCGCGGCCGCCGGAACACCGTGACCTCGTTCTGGCCGGCCGCCGCCAGCATGCCGACCTCGCGGGCACCGATCACCGTGCCCGGGCGCAGCAACGTCTCGCCCTGCACGATGTCCGAGCCGGCAAAGCCCAGATACTGGCCGGGACTGGCGGCGCGCCGCACCAGGATCGCGGCATCGCCGCCGTCTCCGGACGGCTCGGTGTGCTCGATCATCACCACGGCATCCGCACCGCGCGGGATCGGCCCGCCCGTGGCGATCGGGGTGGCGGTGCCGGGCTGGACGGCCAGGCGCGGGTCGGTTCCGCAGGCGATGACTTCCCCGTTCAGCCGCAGGATCACCGGGGTGCTCTCGCCGGCCGCCGTTAGGTCGCTGGCCCGCACGGCGAAGCCGTCGACCAGGGCGCGGTCGAATGGTGGCACGTCGATGGCGGCGCGGATGGCGGCTGCCGCCACCCGCCCAGGTGCATCGGCGAGGGCCACCTGCTCGGTGCCGAGCGGTCCCGCCGGCAGTGCTGCCTCGAAGCGTCGGATGGCCTCCGTGCGCGGCAGCACGGTGAGGAACTGCTCCTGCCTCGCCGCCGCCCCGAGGGGGGCATGTAGATCGCCTGCCTGCATCACGCGCACATGGGAAATGGCTGGACCTCGATGATGGTGCCTGGGGCCATGCCTTCGCTCGTCGGAGGTATCGCCATCCAGGCATCGGCGGAAGCGATGGCCGGCAAGGAGAGTTCCGTGGTCGCCAGCGGCTCCAGGCCTGCCGGGGCCCGGCGCAGCAGCACGATGTCGGTGAAGCCGACCGTGGCGGTGATCCTGCGGAGCAGGGGAGCGGGCGGCATGGCGGATGCGGGCGCAGCATCCTGCAGGAGGTCCAGGCAGGGCCGGGCGAACACCAGCATCATCGCCAAAGCCGCTTCCAGCCGGTCGGGCACCAGCAGCACCGGCCGGCCGCCGGCATGGCCGCAGCCGCCCGCTTCGCCCGGGCGCAGGGCCAAGCCGGCAGCGACCAGATCGCCGGCTTCGGCCAGTGCGGCAGGCCCATGATCGGCCGGATCGAGGCCGCTGGCACCGAGCACCACGACGAGATCCGCATCCGCCGCTTCGAGTGCCCCGACCAGATCGGGGCAGCTGCCGAACGGCGCGGACGTACTGACCGTCGCCCCGGCCGCTTCGAGCAGTGCGGTGACCAGCAGGCGGACCGCAACGTCATGCGCTTGCGCAGCCAGGAGGCGAACCGTCGCGCGCCGGACAGAGCACTGCTCCACCTGTGCCGCGGTACCGATGGCCAGGTCGAACGGGCGCAGGCGCCGCCCGGCGGGGCGGAGGACGGCGCCCTGGCTGGCATCCTCGCCGGGACGGCGCGCGTTCTCGCCGGGGATGACCGCCTGGCTGACCTGCGCCAACCCGCCGAGGAGCGTTACGGCATCGGCCGGCAGCACCGCGTCCGTGCCGGTGGGCAGCAGGCCGCCGGCACGGATGCGCTCCGGGACGTCCGGCAGGAAGGCCGGGCTGTAGGCCGAAGCGCCGACCGTGTCGGCCGCGGCCACCGCAAAGCCGCCGCGCAGCGCCACCGCCTGCGGCGGCAGTGCGATCGACGCTGCCAGCGGCTCGGCCAGGACCAGGCCCATCGCATCCGTCAGGGCGACGCGTTGGACCGGCACTGGCCGCAGCGGAGCCAGCCAGCGTGCGAGCGCGTCCGGCACCGGAACCGGCGTGCTGGTCCGACTCCTGCCGGATACCGGACAATCTACTGACACATTCCGCCTGCCCGGTTAGTTCTGCCTGGCCATCACGCGACTGTCCGGGAAGCCCATGACCGAAACCCGTCTGGACCTGCGCGGGCTGGTCTGCCCGCTGCCGGCGCTGAAGACCCGCAAGGCCCTCCAGCGCCTGGCACCCGGCGACCTGCTCCTGGTGCAATGCACCGACCCGAAGGCGGCGGTCGACATCCCGCATCTGGTGGAGGAGACGGGCGACCAGCTCCAGGAGCAGAGCAGCGACGGCGGAACGATCAGCTTCGTCATCCGCCGGCAGGGCGGCTGAGGGCGAGCAAGGCCACTCATGCCGGCCCGGCCTTCCGAGCGCGTTCCGCCAGGTCGTCCTCGATGGTGCGGGGCGGCTGCTGCTGCGGCATGTCGTGCGGGTCGAAGCTCTCGTTGACCACCGCCTCGACCCGGCAGTCCTCGCACATCGTCAGCACACGCGTCCGGTCCTGCCCGGCCGGGCCTGAGAACATCCAGTGCCGGTCCGAGAGCTTCGCCACTACGCGCTCGATGGAGGAGCGGGTTCCGAACGGCTTGCTGCAGACGGTGCAGTGGAACGGCTCCTCCTCCTTGACCAGCCGGGCCGGCGCGTTCCAGGCGGCGAAGTCGAGCTGGGGCTTCAGCCGGATCACGTCCTCCGGGCAGGTCTGGGCGCACAGGCCGCACTGCACGCACAGGACCTCGCGAAAGCGCAGGGTCGGCCGCTCGATGCCGTCGGTCAGCGCCTGGGTCGGGCAGGCGGACACGCAGGACAGGCAGAGGGTGCAACCCTCGGTGTCGATGTCGAGCCCGCCGAAGGGAGCGCCGGGGCTGAGCGGTACGCAATCGACCGGCTGCGGTGCCGCGGCATGCAGTTCCCGGAAGGCGGTCTCCAGCACGCTGCGCTTGGGTCCGGCCGGCACGAAGCGTGCCGGCACTCGCGCGAGCCTGCCCGGGGGTGCCTCGGCCAGGGCCGCTGCCAGGCCGTCCGGATCGTCGGTGGCGATGACGGAGACGGGCGGTGCGCCCGCGCCATAGCCCAGCGCCTGGAGGATCGTGCCGGACAAGGTCACCATGCGCTGCAGGGCCAGGATGTCGTGCTTCGGCCTGGCGCGGCAGAGGAAGTGCGCGCCCGCCGCCCCGTAGGCGAACAAGGCGGCCACCACTTCCGGGCCGATCTGGGTCACCTCGTTCACCCGGACCGGCAGGACGTTGGCGGGCAGCCCGTCGCCGAACCGGGCGAGCGCCTGGATCAGCGGCTCGCCATGGTCGCCGTCATGGAACAGCACCACGCCATCGCTGCCGCCCGCCGCTCGATAGGTGCTCATCAGCCGGTGCAGCCGGCGCATCAGTGCGTCCGTGGGCGGCAGGGCATAGGAGGCGGCGCCGGTCGGGCAGACGGAGGCGCAGCTGCCGCAGCCGGCGCAGACATGCGGATCGATCAGCACATGCTCGCCCGCCGGCGAGATGGCACCGGTCGGGCAGACCTCCAGGCAGCGGGTGCAGCCGGTGATGCGCGAGCGGGAATGGGCGCAGAGACCAGCCTGGAAATCGACGTAGCGCGGCTTGTCGAACTCGCCCGTCAGATGCGATGCCGCGAACAGCGCCCGCTCCACCGCGGCCGGATCGCGCGGGTCGGCGCGCACATAGCCGTAGCGGACCTCGTGCGCCGGGAAGAGCGGCATGCCGCCCGACAGGTCCAGGATGATGTCGCAGCGCGAGGTGGCCCCGTTGCGCGGATGGCCGAAGGCCAGCTTGGCGCGGGAGGAGGGGGCCGGCACGGCATAGTCGTCGATGCGCAGCTCGAACGCGCCGAGATGGCCCTTGGCGCCCACGATCGTCCCCTGCAGCACCGGGAACGCGCCGACGCGCAGCGGGCTGACCTCGCCGGGTCCGGTCAGGAGCACCGTCAGGTCGAGCTGGTCGGCCAGGCGATGCGCCGCCTCGATCGCCAGCTCGTCGCGGCCATAGACCAGCGTCACGCCCTGGCTCTCGAACGAGACGAACGGGAAGGAGGGTACCGGCTCGGCGGCAGCGGCCAGGAGGGCCGCCATCTTCGGCCCTGCGTCGCCGGCTGCGGCGGACCAGCCGGCATTCTCCCGGATATTGGCGAAGAGTACCCGTTCCTCCGCCTCCAGTTCCGCCGCCACCTCGCTGAACAGGGGCGCTTCCTGAGTGCAGGAGACGGTGACGGGTCGACCACCCGACAGGGCGGATTTGAACAGGTCGAGCTCGCGGCGGCAGAGCTGGTCGGCGCGCTGGATGCTGCCGCCGCAGCCGCGGGCGATGGCGGCCTCGTCCAGCGGCATCGTTCCCTCGCAGGAACATACGATCACGGTCCTATCGCCTTGCGGCATGCTCGCTCGTCTCCCCGCTGAAGGCGTCTTGGCAGTTCCCGTACCCGACCAATGGCAGCAAACTGGAATCCATCAAGGCTGGACAGCCTGACCGGGGGAAGCGTCGTTGACCACCGCCACCGCACCGGCAGCCTCGATGACGATGCCCGGCCTGCCGCCCGCCTACCGGCTGGTCGTACGAAACGAACCCGGCACCGCTTTCGCTCATGCCTGCCGGCTGGCGCCAAAAGCCGGGGCGGGCACGCTGGTATGGGTGCCGCGGTCCGACCTCTTCGAACTCGCGGTCGTGCTGGAGCCGGACGAGGTGCTGCGGCGGGCCAGGCTGGCATTCTTCGCCGGCATGGTCGCCACGGCCGATGCCATCGCCGCCGCTTGTGCGCCGGAAAAACCGGTCGGCTTCGACTGGCCGGACATGATCCGGTTCGACGGCGCCAGGCTCGGCGGCGGCCGCCTGGGCTGGCCAGGGGACTGCGGTGAAGAGGACGTGCCGGACTGGCTGGTCTTCTCGATCATGCTGATCGCGTCGAAACGCGAGATCGGCGAGCCGGGGCTGACGCCGGATTCGACGGCGCTCGACGAGGAGGGCTGCGCAGAAGACGGTCTGGCGGAACTGGCCGGGCAGTTCGCCCGCTGCCTCATGCGCAGCTTCGACACCTGGTATCACGAAGGCTTCGATCCGATCGGCAACCGCTATCTCGCCAGGCTGAACCTGGCAGGCGATCCTGCGCTCGAGGAGAACGGAGACCTGATCCTTCGTCATGCCGCCAGCGCTCCGCCCGAACGAATGGAACTGCTCAAGGCCCTGCGCGTTCCATCCTGGCTCGATGAAAGCACCGGACGCCCGTATCTGTGATGACGAAGCCGCTGCGCATGGACGGGAGAGCCGGTTCGTGAGGGAGTTCTGGGTTTCCAGCGGCCACCATCTCACCCGGCGGACGCAGCAGGGTGAGCTCGCCGTCACGGATGCGCTGCTCCAGGCCTATCTGGCCCGGCCCGAGCTGATGCCGCCCGAAGAGGCCTGCCGTGCGGAACGCCGGCTCCATGCCGCATTGCTGGCTGAGCCGCGCCGTTCGGTGGCGCCGGACGAGCTCGAGGCGCTGGCCGATCCCGATGCACGGCAGAACTGGGAGGTCATGCTGGGCTTCCGGGACCGGCTGCTGGCGGCGGGCTCGGTCGAGGCGGCCTATCGCCATCTGGTGCGGCACGGAGCGGGGCACCTGCCGGCGCTGTTCCTCGACCAAGTCGTCCACCTGATCCTGCGCAATGCGCTGGACGGCTGCGACGACCCTTCTGTCCTCCGGGCGGCCGAGCTGATGTTCCGTCCGCAGCGCGTGTCCTTTCATGAGGGGGCGGTGCTGCTGGCCGACGACGAGATCATCGAGGCGCGGGAGCAGGTGGCCGGCCGCTCGCCGCTCCTCGCCATGCTGGGGCGGGAGCCGGTTGGCGAGCTCGACGTGCTGAACCCGGAGAATGGCTGGACCTACTGGAGCCGCTCCGATGCCTTCACCATGGTGCTGAACCTGGACCCGGCCGGACGGGCGGCGGTGGCCCGGACCATCGAGGCCTGGATCGGCCATCTGCTGCATGTCGCGGTGCTGGTCGAGCCGGTGGCGGCGATCGAGGACCGGGAATGGCGCTGGTTCGTCGGCCTGGACGCCGAGGCCACCCGGATCGGCAATGCGCTCTGGAGCGGCAGTACGCTCGATGAAGATTCGCGGATGCGGGTCCTGGCCCTGTTCCGCCTGACCTTCCGCGATCCCGAGGACGCCGACGAGGCGGTACGCGGCCATCCGGTCTACCTGATCCTCGCCATGACGCCGGACCGGCGGGTGCGGATGAAGCCGCAGAACCTGGTGGCGGGGCTTCCGGTCCGGGCCGGCAGGCGTGCTTCGGCAGGAGAGAATCCATGATGCCCGAGGATCATTTCGAGGTCGGCGTGATCGTCGCGAGGCGCCGGCTGAAGGGGCCGTGGCTGGACCATGCCTGGCTGCCGGCATCGGTGCTGCCGGGCGTTCCCGCAGCGGCACCCTGGACCCGGCTGGGGGGCAACGAGCAGGAGGAGCTGTTCTACGCTGGCGGCTTCGAGGTGGTGCTCCACCCCAGCGCCACCAGCCATTATCGCGACAACCTGACCTCCGGGCGGCCGTCGCTCTGGGTGGCGCTGCGGCGGGCGGCCGGCGACGAGTATGCGGTGGCAGCGGTCACCGCGGATCCCTACGAGGGCGAGGCGCTGGTGGATGGGCTGGAGGCGATCGTCGAGGCGGTGCCGATGCCGCCTGCCATCCAGGCGAAGGTGGCGGCATTCTTCGACGCGTTCCACCAGGAGCGGACCTTCGTCAAGCGCAAGCGCAGCCGCGCCGATCCCGAAGCGCTGGCCCGCGGCGCCATCGGGACCGGTGGACAGAAGGAGCGCCGGACTTGAGCGATGACACGGACTTCCTGACACGCTGGTCGCGCCGCAAGCTGGAGGCCCGCAAGGAGTCCGCGAGAGAGAGCGAGGTGGCGGGAGGCTCCGACGAGGCGGATGCTACGGTCGAGTCCGGTGCCGCACCGCCAGCGGCCGAGGACCAGGCGGCGGGGCCACCGCCGGATCTGCAGGAGCAACTGGCCCTCCTGCCATCGGTCGAGGAGCTGACGGCAGAATCCGACCTGACGCCGTTCATGCGCAACGGCGTTCCGGCAGCGCTGCGCAACGCGGCGCTCCGGCGGATGTGGGTCCTGGACCCGGCCATCCGCGACTATGTGGGCGATGCGCGGGACTATGCCTACGACTGGTCCGTCCCGGGCAGCGTGCCGGGATCTGGCCCCCTGGC
This sequence comes from Geminicoccus sp., assembly GCF_035556675.1. GTDB lineage: Bacteria > Pseudomonadota > Alphaproteobacteria > Geminicoccales > Geminicoccaceae > Geminicoccus. Next base: position 14,513 of record NZ_DATMFZ010000256.1, read on the forward strand.
CAGGACGGAGGAGCTGATCACCGCCGCGCGCCGGATCGTGGGCCGGTTTCCCGCCACGCCGGAAGGCGACCTCGAACCCGGCGCAGGCGAGGCACCGGTCGCCGCGGATGACACCGCGTCTGCAGCCATCGCAGAGAGCGCTTCCGTGGGCCCGCCGGCCGTTGCCGCCGACGCCCCGCAGGCACCGTCCACCGCTGCACTTAAGATGCCCGAGCCTGAGCCACCCCTGGCGACCCCGGCCAAGCCGGATCATGCGGCCGAACGGCCGATCCGGCGCCGCCGGCACGGCGGTGCCATGCCGATCTGATCCGGCGGCTGACCAATGCCGGGCTGCGGATTGTCCACGGTCAGTGCAGACTATGTCTAGACAGACGGCTACCACCCGAGAATGCTAGGAGAATTGGTGCTGCATCCTTCCGGCAGATCGCAGTCGTGGCATGATAGGCCTCCGACACCGGCTGCCGGTCCCGAGCCTGGAACAGGGGCTGCTTCGAGGTGACAGCGGAGGCGTTGCGAAACGGTAGCGGCATGGGAGGCGAACCCGCCATCGACGAGGTCGACCTCCTTCGGGCCCATGAATACCACCTGCTGGCCCTGCTGCTCGGCCGGACGCCGAATGCCGAGCTGCTGGCACGGCTCGCCGGACTGGAGGGCGACGCAAGCCCGCTCGGGCAGGCCCACGCGGCGCTGGCCCAGGCTGCGGCAGCGTCAGACCCCGCAGCACTGGAGCGAGAGTTCTTCGATCTCTTCATCGGCATCGGCCGCGGCGAGCTCATCCCCTATGCCTCGTACTACCTGACCGGGTTCCTCCACGAGCGGCCGCTCGCAGGGGTGCGGGAGGACATGGCGGCGCTCGGGATCGAGCGTGCGGAACATGTGCATGATCCCGAGGACCATCTGGCCATCCTGTGCGAGATCATGGCCGGCCTGGCGTCCGGCCGGTTCGATGCCGGGCCGGCAGCCGGGAGGCAGTTCTTCTGCCGGCATCTGGAGCCCTGGGCCGAACGGTTCTTCCGGGATCTCGAGCAGGCGGCATCCACGCCCTTCTACCGCAGCGTCGGTAGGGTCGGGCGGCTGTTCATGGCGATCGAGGCGAGGGCGTTCGCGATGGATGCGGAAGATGTTTCGACGGGAGCCGAGCTGCGTCCCGCTGGTTGATGGATGATGGACCGGCCACCAAGCCCCAGGGGAGGAAGACATGAGCGCGCAGCAGGATGGCAGGTCCCTCGGGCGCCGCAGGTTCTTCCGCGCGCTCGGCACCGGCTCGGTGGCCGCCGCGGCCGGCGCGGTCATGGGGGCCAAGGAAGCCCAGGCCTACGACCCCGGTCCGGAAGAGACCAAGGCGCGATACCGCGAGACCGATGATGTCCGGGCCTTCTACCGGACCAATGGCTACGAGACGCTGAGGAAGTAGGGCCATGCTGATCAAGCGCAGGAGCGGCGAGGCGGGCCGCGCCAGGATGCCGGTCGAGATGGCGGGCCTCGGGAGCGAGGGCACGGACCGCCGTGCCTTCTTGCGTCGCTCGGGCCTTGCGGTGGGCGGCCTGGCGGCGCTGGGTTCGCTGCAGCTCGGCTCGGTCCGGAAGGTGAAGGCTGCAGGGAGCGCCGTTTCCGGGCCGCAGGTGCAGATCAGGAAGAACATCTGCACCCATTGCTCGGTCGGCTGCACCGTCACCGCCGAGGTGGTGAACGGGGTCTGGGTCGGCCAGGAGCCGTCCTGGAACAGCCCGATCAATCGCGGGACCCATTGCGCCAAGGGCGCTTCGATCCGCGAGATCGTGAGCGGCGAGCGGCGCCTGAAATATCCGGTGAAGCGGGTGGGCGGCGAATGGCAGCGGATCAGCTGGGAGCAGGCGGTCGACGAGATCGGCGACAAGCTCCTGGACCTGCGCGAGAAGGCCGGTGCGGATTCCGTGCTCTGGCTGGGCTCCGCCAAGTTCACCAACGAGGCGGCCTATCTCCTGCGCAAGTTCGGCGCCTTCTGGGGCACCAACTCGGTCGACCACCAGGCGCGCATCTGCCACTCCACCACGGTGGCGGGGGTCGCCAACACCTGGGGCTACGGCGCCCAGACCAACTCCTACAACGACATCCGCAACTCCAAGACCATGATCATCATGGGCGGGAATCCGGCGGAAGCGCATCCGATCTCCATGCAGCACGTGCTGGCGGGCAAGGAGATCAACCGGGCGAACCTGATCGTCATCGACCCGCGCTTCACCCGCACCGCCGCCCATGCGACCGAATATGTCCGGATCCGCTCGGGCACCGACATCGCGGTGGCCTGGGGCCTGCTCTGGCACATCTTCGAGAATGGCTGGGAGGACCAGGAGTTCATCAGCCAGCGCGTCTACGGGATGGACGACGTCCGCAAGGAGGTCGCGAAGTGGACGCCGGCTGAGGTCGAGCGGGTCGCCGGCGTGCCGCCCGAGACCATGCGGCGCGTCGCCGAGACCTTCGCCAAGCAGAAGCCCTCGACGGTCATCTGGTGCATGGGCGTCACCCAGCACTCGGTGGGCACCGCCAACGTGCGCGCCCTGTGCAATCTGTGCCTGGCGACCGGCAATGTCGGCAAGCCCGGGACCGGCGCCAACATCTTCCGCGGCCACACCAACGTCCAGGGCGCTACCGACCTTGGCCTCGATTCCACCACCCTGCCGCTCTACTACGGCTTGGTCGAAGGTGCGTGGAAGCATTGGGCGCGGGTCTGGGAGGTCGAGTACGAGTGGCTGCAGTCGCGCTTCGATGAGGTGCCGGCCAAGGGCGGCCGCCAGGCCCGCAGCCGCAAGGAGAACATGGAGACGCCGGGCCTCACCTCGACCAGGTGGTTCGACGCCGTCCTCTTGCCGGAAGAGCAGATCGACCAGCGCAGCCCGCTCAAGGCCATGTTCGTCATGGGCCATGGCGGCAACACCGTCACCCGCATGCCGGAGGCGGTGAAGGGGGTCGAGAGCCTGGACCTGCTCGTGGTCGTGGATCCCCATCCGACCTCGTTCGCCTCGATGTCGCAGCGCGCCGACGACATGTATCTGCTGCCGGCCTGCACCTCGCTCGAGATGGACGGCTGCCGGACCGCCTCGAACCGTTCGCTCCAGTGGGGCGAGCAGATCGTGCCGCCGATCTTCGAATCGAAGAACGACTACGAGATCCTCCACCGGTTCGCGGCCAAGCTCGGTTTCTCCGACCAGATGTTCAAGAACATCAAGGTCGAGAACGGCGTCCCACTCGCCGAGGACATCCTGCGCGAGATCAACCGGGGCGGCTGGTCCACGGGCTATTGCGGCCAGTCCCCGGAACGCCTCAAGGCGCACATGAAGAATCAGGACAAGTTCGACCTAGTCACCCTGCGAGCACCGAATGACGATCCCGAGGTCGGCGGCGACTATTACGGCCTGCCCTGGCCGTGCTGGGGCAAGCCGGAGATCCGGCATCCCGGCTCGGCGATCCTCTACAACACCAGCCTCCACGTGAAGGACGGCGGCGGCACCTTCCGTGCCCGCTTCGGCGTCGAGCGCAATGGCGAGACCCTCCTGAGCGAGGGGTCCTTCTCGGAAGGATCCGACCTGACCGACGGCTATCCCGAGATCACGATGGGGGTGCTGAGAAAGCTCGGCTGGGACCAGGACCTGACCGCGGAGGAGCTTGAGGTCATCGAGCGCATCGGCGGCAACGACATCGACACGGTGAGCTGGGCCACCGACCTGTCGGGCGGCATCCAGCGCGTCTGCCTGGACCATGGCGTAGCGCCCTACGGCAACGGCAAGGCCCGGTCGAATGCCTGGAACCTGCCCGACCCGGTGCCGGTCCATCGCGAGCCGGTATACTCGCCCCGGCCGGATCTGGTGGCCGCCTATCCGACCCGCCCGGACGAGCGCCAGTTCCGCCTGCCCAACCTGGGCTTCTCGGTGCAGCAGGCGGCCGTCGAGGCCAACCTGGCACGGGACTTCCCGATCATCCTGACCTCGGGCCGGCTGGTCGAGTACGAGGGGGGCGGCGAGGAGACCCGCTCGAACCGCTGGCTCGCCGAGCTGCAGCAGGACATGTATGTCGAGATCAACCCGGCGGATGCCGCCGACCGTGGCATCCAGGACGGCGCCTTCGTCTGGGTGTCGGGTGCCGAGAACCAGGCGCGGGTCAAGGTGAAGGCCCTGGTGACCGAGCGGGTGGGCAGGGGCGTGGCCTTCATGCCGTTCCATTTCGCCGGCTGGTACCAGGGCGAGGATCTCCGTGCGCGCTATCCCGGCAACACCGATCCGGTCGTGCTCGGGGAGAGCGCCAACACGGTCACGACCTACGGCTACGACCCGGTGACCAACATGCACGAGGGCAAGGCCACGCTTTGCCAGATCCAGGCAGTCTGAGCGGAAGGGGAGCACGCATGGCCCGCTTGAAATTCCTGTGCGACGCGAACCGCTGCATCGACTGCAACGCCTGCGTCACCGCCTGCAAGAACGAGCACGACGTCCCGTGGGGCATCAATCGCCGACGCGTGGTCACCATCAATGACGGCAAGCCCGGCGAGCGCTCGGTCTCGATGGCGTGCATGCACTGCACCAACCCACCCTGCGCAGCCGTCTGTCCGGTCAATTGCTTCTATCAGACCGAGGATGGCCTGGTCCTCCACTCCAAGGAACTGTGCATCGGCTGCGGCTACTGCTTCTACGCCTGTCCCTTCGGTGCCCCGCAGTTTCCCCAGGTCAGGAACTTCGGCTCGCGCGGCAAGATGGACAAATGCACCTACTGTGCCGGCGGACCCGACGCGGATCTGTCCGAGGAAGAATATGTCCGCTACGGCGCGAACCGGCTGGCCGAGGGCAAGCTGCCGCTATGCGCCGAGATGTGCTCGACCAAGGCGCTGCTCGCCGGCGATGGTGAGATCATCGCGCAGATCTACAAGGAGCGGGTGGTGACGCGCGGCTACGGATCGGGCGCCTGGGGCTGGAAGACCGCCTATGGCGAAACGATCGTCGTCACCTGATCCAGTGCCGGAGGCCGGCGCAGTTCCGGCCCCCGGCTGACATCGCTCCAGGAGCCGTACAGGAGGATCCCGTGACCCATGGACTGAACTGGATCCGAGCGCTGGTCGTCATGATCACCCTGGTCATGGGGGCCCAGCTCGCCCAAGCCATGGTCCAGGCGGCAGGGGCTCAGGAGGCGGGGACCCAGGCGGCCGGCCAGGCGATCAACCCGACCGCCATGTCCGTGCAGGAGAGCCAGCTCCTCCAGGACGAGACCAAGATCCAGGGCTATCTGGCCCAGCCGGATCCGAAGCTCGCGGTCCTGGAGCAGCCGCTCGGGAGGCTGTGGCGGACCTTCCACGAGGCCTGGCTGCCTTGGGGCAGCGGCATCCTGATCCTGGCGACGGTCCTCCTGCTGGGCGGTGTCTATCTGATCAAGGGGCCGATCCAGGCGGACGAGGTCTCGGGCATCAAGATCCTCCGCTTCAGCGCGTTCGAGCGGTTCACCCACTGGATGACCGCGGTCAGCTTCATCATCCTGGCGCTGAGCGGCATGAACTACATCTTCGGCAAGCGCTACCTGATGCCGCTGATCGGCCCCGACTCCTTCGCGACCCTGGCGCAGTGGGGCAAGTACGCGCACAACTTCCTGGCCTGGCCGTTCATGCTGGGCGTCCTGTTCATGATCGTCGTCTGGACGAAGGACAACTTCCCCCAGCGCGGGGTCGACTGGGCCTGGCTGAAGGCGGGCGGCGGCGTGTTCAACAACACCCATCCCAGCGCCGGCCGCTTCAACGCGGGCCAGAAGATGATCTTCTGGTGGGTGGCCCTGGCCGGCATCGCCATGTCGGTCACCGGCATCATGCTGCTCTTCCCGTTCGCGATATTCGGCGTCAGCGGGATGCAGATCACCCAGGTCATTCATTCGGTGATCGGCTTCCTGTTCATCGCGGTCATCATCTTCCACATCTATATCGGCACGCTCGGCATGGAGGGTGCCTACGACGCGATGGGCACGGGCGAGGTCGACGTCGCCTGGGCCAGGGCGCATCACGACCTGTGGGTCGAGGAGCAGTTGCGGAAATAGCTGCAGGCGCGGCCCGGCGCGCCTCAGGACTTCTGTGGAGGGGGAACGGGCGCCAGGCCCGACCAGTCGGGGCCGACCAGATTGTCCCCGGGATGGTCGATATGGGCACCGCTGGTCGCGAACGCCTGGTAGGCGGGCTCGTGGAACTGGCCGAGAATGCTCGATGCTGCCACGGCCAGGAGAATCGCGGCAGCGGCGCTTAGCAGGAACACCTTCATCGAGAACCTCCACGGTTGGGCAGATGACGATCCAGGAGCCGGCGGCCGGGCGGTCCGCTGGCGGTCGGTGAGGCAGGCCGGTTTCGCGCACCCATGGCCGCGAGGCCCTGGCTAGGGCTGCTGCCCCGTCCCGAAGAATTTCGGATCGAGCGCGGCCAGTGCCAGTAGGGGCGGCGGCATGGTGATCCCGGCCCGGCGCATTTCCTGCGTCACCGCCCGGCACTGTCCGATGTCGCCGGTCTGCGCGGCCGCCTGGGCCTTCTCGACCTGGGCGGCACTCGGATCGGTGGTGGGCGGCGGGGCAGCCGTTCCCGCAGAGGGACCCGGGACCTGCTTCGCTTCCGCCGACGTGGGTGCTGCCGCCTCGTGTGATGCCGGCGTCGCAGCCTCATCCTGCCCGGCCGGTTCGTCCTTGGCCCCGACCTGCGGGCCGGGCGTGCCTGCGCCCGACGGTGCGATCGGGCCGCTCATGCCCGATGCCTCCTGCGACGCGTCATTGCCGCCTTCCGGCTGCGGCGCCGGCTTGTCCTGCGAAGGAGCCTCGACCGCCGTGGCCGCCTGCGGCGGGGAATCATCTTCCGCCGCTCGCTCCTCCTCCGGACCCTGCACGAAGGCCCGCAGTTCCTGGCAGAGATCCGCGGGCCCGCGGCGGGCTGCGACCTCGGGCTGGCCTTGCACGCCCTCTGCCGGACCCGATGGCGGCTGCTCCGATTGTGCGCCAGCTTCTACCGGAATGATCACCGCAAGACCGGCGACCGCAACCATCAGGGGGCCTCGCATGACCAATCCTTTCCTTGCGCAGGCAGCTTCACGAACCTGCGTCTCGCCCAATGGTCCTGTAGACTTAAGCGAGAACTTCTCCAAACGCCGCATGTTCCATCGACGCGGCCGAACATCCTGGCCATCCGTCAGTTCCTGGACAGCACCCATCTCACCCACCCGCGGCCTCGCGCAGGACCTTGGCGCTGTGTTCGAGCAGCTTGCGTTCCTGCGCGCTGAGATGGGGCGCCAGGGTCTGATGCACGCCACCGCGGCCGATGACCCGGGGCAGCGAAAGCGCGACCGGAGGCCCGAGGTGCGGCTCATCGATCACGGCCGAGACGGTGAGCACGGCCCGCTCGTTCCTGCCGATCGCCCCCACGATCCGCGCAATGCCACCGGCGATTCCGTACCAGGTCGCCGCTTTTCCCTGGATGATCCGGTAGGCGGCACGGCGAACGTCCTCGTCGATGGTCGCCTGGACCTCGGCAGTGAGCGGGCGGCCGATCTGCTCGGCATAGCGCAGCGCCGGCACGCCGCCCACCGCCGCCTGCGACCAGCACAAAACCTCGCTGTCGCCGTGCTCGCCCAGCACATAGGCGTGCATCGAGGAAGGTGCGACGTCGAGATGGCCGGCGAGGCGGGCGCGGAACCGCGCCGTGTCCAGGATGGTGCCGGAGCCGATCACCCGTTCCGGCGGCAGGTTGGAAAGGCGCAGCGCCATGAGCGTCATGACATCGACGGGATTCGACGCCATGAGCAGCAGGCAGTCGGGCGCGGCGCGCAGCACTCTTGGGATGATGCCGCCGAGCACGGCGGCGTTGCGCTCGAGCAGGTGGAGGCGGGTCTCGCCCGGCTGCTGCGAGACACCGGCACTCAGCACCACCACCTCACTGCCGCCCAGGTCTTCGTAGTCGCCCGCCCGCACCACCACATTGTGCGCGAACGGCGTGGCATGCAGCACATCCTCCGCTTCGGCCACGGCACGCTCGGCGCGCGCATCCACCAGCACGATCTCCTGGGCGGCGCCCGTGAGCATGAGTGCGTTCGCGGTGGCCCCGCCCACCATGCCCGCGCCGATGATGCCGACCTTCATGGCTGCCTCCTGTGATCGGACCTGGTTCCTTCGTTGCGTGCCGGGCGTGCCGCAGGAAGCCTGCCCGATCCGGCACACGGCTTCACGCCGTCGTCTCCGTTCCAGCCATCAGGGCCACCAGGGAATGTGCGGCGGCCTGGTAGTGCGCCTCCGGCACGGGCGGCGCGGCATGCCATGGGACGATGTCCTCCGGCGACGGCAGCGAGGTGTCGATCCAGCGCCGCCAGGGCGGCTCCTCGCCCGGCCAGGGCAGCTCGAAGGTCAGCGGCTCCCAGTAGGCGTTGAGGATCACGTAGATCCTGAACCGTTCCTGGCGCAGCGCCGCTTCGAACGCCAGGCTGTGGGAATGGTCGCTCCAGTCGGGCTGCCCGGACTTCAGGCCATGCCAGGTCAGGCTGGCCTCGCGGATCATCCGGATCAGGCTCAGGCGCTGGCGCTCGTGCTCTGTGCTCCGCCGCAGCCGCCGGGCGTTGAGCAGGGCGACGAACCGGTGCAGATCGGCATGCTTCTCGACCAGGCGCCAGTCGAGCCAGCTGGTCTCGTTGTCCTGGCAGTACGCATTGTTGTTGCCGCCCTGGCTGCGGCGGACCTCGTCGCCCATCAGGATCATGGGCACGCCCACCGAGAGCAGGGTGGCGGCCAGGAAGTTCCTGATCTGCCGGTCGCGCAGCGCCTCAACGGCGGGATCGTCGGTCGGGCCCTCGGCCCCGCAGTTCCAGCTGCGGTTGTCGTCCGTTCCGTCGCGGTTGCCCTCGCCATTGGCCAGGTTGTGCTTGTGCTCGTAGGAGACCAGGTCGTTCAGGGTGAACCCGTCATGGCAGGTGACGAAGTTCACGCTCTGCTCGGGCTCGCGCTCCTCGTGGCCGAAGATGTGCGGGCTGCCGACCAGCCGGTCCGCCACCTGGCGTACCGAGCCGGGCTCGGCACGG
>NZ_DATMFZ010000257.1:0-8766 GCF_035556675.1 Geminicoccus sp.
TGCCGTTGACATCAACCTCCTTGGTGGCTGGCCCGGCCGCATTCGCAGCCACAGCCCAGATGAGGACGACGAAGCCGAGGGAAAGAGGACAGTATGGACGCGCGAACATGGGCCCCTCCCGATGAGCATCGGCCGACACACGGATGGCCAGCTTTGCTGCTCCTAGGAGATGACTGGCCATCGCTCAGTCGAGCTTGATTGACTGCACAGGTAAAATATACGTCGTATCCATGCCAAAACGAAGATCTTTATCTCGATATGAAGCCGAAAATGATGTTGTGATTTTAATAAACCACCGATGAATTAAATGAAATTTGATGGCAAGAATAATTTAACAACAATTCTGAGAATAGAAATTTATCTTATCAGTGCCTGGTATTTGTCGCGGACATCATAAAATCATCGGTCCGATGGCGTCTGATCTACTGATATTCCACTGATTGCGGTCGGGGCTGCCAAGCTCCGCTGCCTGCCTTTTTAACAGCGTCCAGAAGCGGTTCTCGGGTTTTTCCCCCAGGACGGCGTGAAGACGCGCAGCGCCGGCAGCCGGATGGCGACCGGCGCTATCAAGAGCGATCAGGCTGCCCGGGCTGCAGCCTCCTCGGGCCGACCGGCTGGCCGGTCCTCGTGGATGCAGGCCAGGGCTACGAGGCTGAGCACGGCGGAGCCGGCCAGGTAGTAGCCGACATGGCTGAGCCCATAGCTGGAGGCCAGCCAGGTCGCGACATAGGGGGCCAGCGAGGCGCCGAAGATGCCGGCCAGGTTGAAGGCGAGCGAGGCGCCGGTGTAGCGGACCGCGGTGGGGAAGGGGTCGGCCAGGGCAGCACCCAGCGGGCCATAGGTCATGCCCATCAGGGCCAGGCCCAGGATGCAGAACAGGAGAGCGGAGGCGGGCTCGCCCGGCTGGAACAGGCTGGACATGACCAGGCCGAACAGGCCGATCACGGCGGTGACCAGGCCCAGCACCAGCCGGCGGCCGAACCGGTCGGACAGCCACGCCGCCAGCGGGATGGTCAGGCCGAAGAACAGGACGCCGGTCATCTGGTAGATCAGGAACTCGACGCGCGTGTAGCCCAGCGCCGTGGTGCCCCAGCTCAGCGAGAACACCGTCATCAGATAGAACAGCACGAAGGTGGCGAGCGCCGCGGCCGTGCCGATCAAGACGTTCAGCTTCTGCTCGCGCAGCACGGACATGACCGGGACCGCCACCCGCTCCTGCTTCTCGATTGCCCGGCGGAAGGCCGGGGTCTCGGAGATCTTCAGCCGGACATAGAGGCCCACCCCCACCAGGATGGCGCTGAGCAGGAAGGGCAGCCGCCAGCCCCAGGCGAAGAAGCTCTCATCGGTCATGGTCTCGGTCAGCAGGAGGAACAGGCTGGCGGAGAGCAGGAAGCCGATGGGGGCGCCCAGCTGCGGGAACATGCCGTACCAGGTGCGCCGGCCGGGCGGGGCGTTCTCCGTGGCGAGCAGCACTGCCCCGCCCCATTCGCCGCCCAGCCCCAGCCCCTGGCCCAGCCGGCACAGGGCCAGGAGCAACGGTGCCGCGACCCCGATCGAGTCGTAGGTCGGCAGCAGGCCGATCAGGATGGTCGACACCCCCATGGTCATGAGGGCCGCCACCAGCGTCGCCTTGCGGCCGACCCGATCGCCGAAATGGCCGAACAGGGCCGCACCGATCGGCCGGGCGAAGAAGGCGATCGAGAAGGTGGCGAACGACTGCAGGATCGCGGAGGTGGGATCGCTGGTGGGGAAGAACAGATGAGGAAACACCAGCACTGCGGCGGTGGCGTAGATGTAGAAGTCGAAGAACTCGATCGTGGTACCCACCAGGCTCGCGGTGAGCACGCGGCGCGGGTTGTCGACGACCGGCTGAACGTTGCGGGAGTGCATCAAGATTCGTCCGAAAGGGGCCCAGGGGCTGGACCGGCAGCATGAACCGCACCGGCAAGGCCGCCGGCAAGTCTGGTCGATGGTGCAGGTCCATAGGACCGGCTTCGAGCCGATACCAGCCCCGACCGTGCGGAAATGGCGGCGGGTGGCTTCGATGCCGCGCCTTCAGCCGCGCACTTCCTCCAGGCGGCGGCGCAGGGCCGGCAGGTCCAGCACGATCATGGCGGCGCGCGACCGGCTGAGGAGACCCCGCCGCTTGAGCTCGTTGACCACGCGGTTGACCGCCTCGCGATGGCTGTCGCAGCGGGATGCCAGCTCCTCGTCGGTGGGGGCCGGCACGATCTGGACCCGCACTGCGTCCGGCCGCTCGGCCGCCGCCTCGGCCAGGCGGACGATGCCGCCGATGATCCGTACCGACGCCTTCGCCCCGTTCTCCGCGACCCGGTCGCTCAGGGCCCGGACCAGCCGCGCCAGGGACTTCAGCACCTCCTCGGCCACGCTCGGATGGGCCGTCACCAGGCGGTGGAAGCCCGCGGCGGAGATGCGCAGCAGCCGGGTCGGCTGCATCGCCTTGGCATTCGCCGAGCGCGGCTTGCCGTCCAGGGCGGCCAGCTCGCCGAACCCGTCACCAGGCTCGTAGTGGCGAAAGCCGATCTCGCGCCCGGTGAACCCGGTGGTGCTGATGGCGATTCGCCCGGAGATCAGGATGTAGACCTCGCTGCTGTGGTCGCCGGTGCGGAACAGCATGCGGTTCTTGGGCAGGGTGACGAGGCTGCCTTCCTGCAGGACGTGGCGCAGGCCCGCCTCGTCCAGCCGGCGGAACCAGCGGCACTTCGCCAGCACGGGCAGGATCTCCGCGCTGCGCGGGTGCCGCTGCAGCGTCCGGGTGTCCGGCTCGTCCGTACGGTCGACCGCGCAGGGGGGCAGCATGCCATCGGAAGCGTTCATGGCGGCAGACCCGCGCGGAGCAGACCGATGCGGAAGCGCTCCTTGTCGTCCTCCAGCGCATCGGGCTGGGTATCCATCCAGCCGCTCACCGTGAAGCCGGGCTGACGGCGCAGGACCTCGTCGCGCCAGCGGGACGCCTCGTCCAGCATGTCGAGATGAGCATAGGATGAGGCCAGCAACCGTGCACCTTCCCCGGGATCGCGCATCTTCTGGACGACCTGGATGACCCGCCGATAGTCACCCTTCTGGAAATACACGTCGCCCAGGCGCCAGAACAGGATGTCGGGCGTGTCCGGCTCCAGCTGGATCGCGCGCTCCAGCAGGGCCTCGGCCTCCTGGGTCCTGCCGGCATAGGAGTGGACGATGGCGAGCTGGGAAAGGATCTCGCTGTCGTTGGGATTGTGGCGCAGCGCGGTTTCGTAGGTGGCGAGCGCCCGGTCGAGCTCGCCGCGATAGAGCTGGACCCAGCCGAGCTCGCCATGGGCGCGCGCATCGCTCGGATCCAGCCCGATCGCGTGCTCGGCGCAGATCTGGGCCAGGTCCATCGAGCGGTCGGGCGCGTCGCTCCAGCGGTAGCGCCACTCGTGATTGTAGGCACGCGACAGGTTGCTCCAGGCGCGGGCGAAGTTGCGGTCCAGGTCGATCGCCTGCTGGAACAGGCTGCGCGCCCGCGCATTGCCGGCCGGGTCGTAGCGGTTCATCTCGTAGCGGCCGCGCAGGACCAGATGGTAGGCCTCCAGGCTGCTGGTGCCGCGGCCCAGCGCCTGGCGCTCCTCGTGGCGCACGAGGCCGCCCACCAGATGCCCGACGATCTGCCGGGTCAGCTCGTCCTGGACGTCGGCCAACTCGGTGAAGCCGCCGCTGTAGCGCCTGGACCAGGCAACGAAGCCGGTCTCGACCTCGACCAGGTTGGCGTTCAGGCGGAAATGGTCGCCCAGCAGCATGACCACACCCTCCAGGATGTAGCGCACGCCCAGCGCCCGGCCGATCTGCTGGAAGTCGCCGCCACGGCTGCGCAGGGCGAAGGAGGTGGTCCGGCCGATCACGAACAGCTCGCGGAAGCGCGACAGGTCGGTGATGACGTCCTCGGTCATGCCCTCGGCGAGGTAGGCATACTGGCTGGCCTCGCCGCGCAGGCTGAACGGCAGCACCACGATGGACGGGATGCCCGGCAGGTGGATGCGGCCGAACGGGCTGGTGGTCTCGCCCGGCTCGTCCGGCTCGCCCGGCCACCGGAGCCGCCACAGCCGCACCGGCCGCACGATGTTCTTGAGCCGGATTTCGCCGAGATCGACCGGTTCCAGCCCGTCGCCGGGCTCCAGGGTCAGCACGAAGCCGTCGGATGCGCAGATCGTGCCGGGTGCCGCTTGCTCCTGGATCCGCGCCGTCAGGTTGACCGCGTCGCCCCAGATCCCGTCGCCGTCCACCAGCACCGCGCCGCGGTGCAGGCCGATTCGGTAGCGCAGGGTCTGCTCGCCGCCTGCCAGCTCGGTCTGGATGCGGGCAGCGCAGCGGGCGGCATGGCGGCAGGTCGGGAACTCTGCCAGGACGCTGTCCGCCGCCAGATTGACGATGCGGCCCCCCTGGCGCTGAACCTCGTCCTCGAAGATCGCGAAGGAGCGCTTGAGGGCGCGGAAGGTGCCGGTCTCGTCGTGGCCCATCCGGCCGGTATAGTTCTCGACGTCGGCGTGCAGCAGCACGGCCTCACGGCGCGCGGGGCCAGCCTCGTCACGCAGCGGGCCGATACTGAACTCTCCGGGCGTCGATTCGATGGCGGGCGACACGTTCTTGTACGTTTTGCTCGAGGGCGGCGCTTCGGGCCGGGTGATCAACCCGACTACATCGTGAGAAAAATCACAGATCCAGGCTTTCACCAAGGGTAGCTTGAGCATCAGCCGGTGCGGCGTGTGTATGCAATCGATTTCTGGCCGGTGTAGCGCAGGGCTGAACAGATGACGAGCACGGCAGGAGTTGCTTCCGGAAATAGGGCCGGGATCCTGATCCGGGATGAGCAGGATGTCACCTACTTCATCCCCCTGGATGAACTGGCGAACTACCGCCTGCCGCCCGACCAGCAGTCTGGCTCCGCCATGGGCGATCGGGCAATCGACGCGCTCAATGCTGCAGCACCGATCCACCGGCTCAAGAATGCGATCCTCACCGAGGACGGCATGGAGTTCGAGGCCGACCCGACCAGTCCGCGCGGCGGCAAGGACAAGTTCAAGATCGATTCCCTCGTGGCCGATCCCAGCAGCGCGCGGGGCGGCAAGGACAAGTTCGCGCCCGGCCGGTTCGGTGACGACTGAGGCGCTCTCTTCGTTCGAGCAGCTACCATCAGCCAAGCGCTGGTGGACGGGCAGCCACCGGACCCGCCTGCCGGAGGCGACCCTGGCTGATCTCCTCCCGCATTTGCCCGCCTATGGCATCACCCGGCTGGCCGACCTGACCGGTCTGGACCGGGTGGGCGTGCCGGTATGGTCGGCGGTCCGGCCCCGTACCCGCTCGCTGTCCGTGGCCCAGGGCAAGGGGCTCGACCCGGTGCTGGCCAAGGTGTCGGCGATCGTCGAGGCGATCGAGCTGTGGAGTGCCGAGCGCCTGGAGCCCGAACTGCAGGGTTGGGCGGGCGAGCCCATGGTCACGGCCCATGACCTGCTCGGCGGCCAGCCCGGCCGGGTTCCTTGGGCCGCGGTCTCCCTGGATGCGCGGGTGGCGACGCGGCCGCGGCCGTGCGGGACCTCGAATGGCCTGGCAGGCGGCAACTGTCGTGACGAGGCGCTGCTGCACGGCCTGTGCGAACTGGTCGAGCGCGACGCGCTGGCGCGGGCGGGCGCGACCGGCCAGATCGCGGGCGGGCTGCCGAGGATCGACCCGGACAGCGTCCATGACAGCCAGGCCAGGCGGCTGATCCGGCTGCTCGATGAGGCCCACGTGCTCCACGCAGTCTGGCGCCTGCCGGCCTGCGTGGACCTGCCGGTGTTCCTCTGCCACGTCATGGACGCGACCGAGCTGGGTGACGATGCCCGCGGCTGGGCGCACGGCTCGGGCTGCCATCCCGATCCGGTGGTGGCCTGGCTGCGGGCGGTGACCGAGGCGCTGCAGGCCCGTCTGACCCATATCTCCGGAGCACGCGACGATACGGGCTGGGACCGCTACGCACCCCTCGACCCGGACCGTGTCCAGCGGCAGCGTCGCATCCTGCGCGAGGGCCGGGACCTCCTCCCGCTGCCCGCTGCCGGCGCACTGGGTCCTCACGACAGCCTGGCCGACGACGTGGCGGCGGTGCTCGGGGCGCTGCGGCGCGCCGGGATGGGGCCGGTGCGGGCCGTGGACCTCCCGGCCGGACCGGCACCGGTCGCCGTGGTCAAGCTGATGGCGCCGGCCCTGCGGGAGCCTGTCCACTGAACCGCGCAGTGATCTTCGCCGGACCGAGCCTGCATGGGGTGACGCCGCCGCTGCCGGACGGGGTCGAGCTGCGCCCGCCTGCAGCGCTGGGCGATCTGTGGCGCGCGGCCGAAGCCGGCTTCCGGATCCTGGGGCTGATCGACGGCCGGTTCGGCGACGTCCCCGCGCCCTGGCACCAGGAGATCCTGGCAGTGCTGGACACGGGCGCCACCGTGCTCGGCGCCGCCAGCATGGGGGCGCTGCGCGCCGCCGAGCTGGACAGCCTGGGCATGATAGGGCTGGGCCGGGTCTATGCCGACTTCCACTCGGACTTGCTGGTCGCCGACGACGAGGTCGCGGTGGTGCACGGTCCGGCCGAGACCGGATTCGCCCCCGGCAGCGATGCCCTGGTCGACATTCGTGCCACGCTCGATGCCGCCAGCGCCCGGGGCGAGATCGCCGTCCACGAGGCGGTGCTGCTCATCGAGGCGATGCACCGGATCTGGTTCCCCGAGCGCAGCCGCGCCCGGCTGGTGGCAGAAGCCCGGACGCTGCTCGGCCCGGCGCGCGCAGAGGTGATCCAGGAACTGTGCGCGCAACGCTGGGTATCGGTGAAGACCGCCGACGCGCTGCTGCTCGTGGACGAGGTCGTGGCACTTCAGGCGCGGGGCCTGCCGGCGCGGATGGGCGGCGTCGCGTTCGAGGAAACCTTGCCGTGGCGTGCGGCGCGCCTGACCCTGCCCGGCGGCAACCCCATCGATCGCCCCACGGAGGAGCCCATGCCCAGCTGGTTCGACCGTCCCCCGCTCACCGCGCCGGACCGGCGGCCCTGGGCACTGGCGCTCTATGTCGGCGCCGATAACGACCTCGCTGCCGACGTGGGCGGCGACATCGACGAACTGCGCAGCACCGGTGCCAGCCCCAAGGTGCATGTGGCCGGTCAGGTGCACGTGCCGGCCTGCTCGGTGTCCGGCCGGTTCCTGCTCGGGCCGAAGGCGGAGGGCGAACTGCGGGCACCCGTCGAGATAGCACCTTTCGGGCCGCGCAACTCCGGCGATCCCGCGACGCTCACGGGCTTCCTGGAATGGAGCCTGGTGGCGCTGCCGGCCGACCGGCGCGCCCTGGTCATGTGGGGCCATGGCCGCGGCCTGTCGGTGCTGGGCGACGACACCGAGGGCGGCTGGATCGAGCTGGACGAACTCGGGCGGGCCTTTGCCACCGCCGGGCTGGACACCGACCGCCGCCTGGCGCTCCTGGGCTTCGATGCCTGCATGATGGCCAGCGCCGAATGCCTGGTCGAATGCGCGCCGTTCGCGGACTGGATCGTTGCCTCCCAGCAGGTGGTGCCCGACGAGGGCTGGGCCTATGACGCGATCCTCCAGGGGCTGGGCACGACGGTGCCGGAGCCCGAGGCGCTCGGGCGGCTGATCGTGGACAGCTACGTGGCCGACCATGGCAGGCGCCGCCAGGGGGACGTGGACATCGCCCTGCTCGACCCCGACCCGGCCGGCGACCTGGCCCGCGCCGTGGGTGCCCTTGGCGATGCGCTGGTCCCGCTCCTGGAAAAGAACGGCAAGGCGATCGATGGCCAGCGCATGCTGGCCCGCACCTTCCGCAACGGCGAACTGGTCGATGTCGGCGATGTGGCGGATCGGCTTGCCGCCATCTGCGACGACCGGCGCCTCCAGTCGGCGGTCCGGTTCCTGAAGGAGCAGCTGGCCGCGACCGTGGTGCACCAGCGCTCGATCCGCGGATTCGATGCCCAAGGCCTGGCGCAGCCGGACCCGGCACGCTCCGGCCTTTCGCTGGTCTGGCCGCGCATCGCCGGCGCCTGGCAGCGCCTGCGCCCAACCTACCAGCGCCTGCGCCTGGTGCGCGAGGGCGGGGAGGGCTGGGTGCGCTTTCTGGACGCAGCGCTCGGTCCTGGCACGGCCTGACGTCATGTGATCAATGTCACAGACCGACGGCCCGGTAGGGCATACGTGGTTCTCGTGCCTCCCTCGCACGTGATTCTTCGAGATCCGGCCGCCGAGCGATCAGTCCCCCCGTAGCTCGGTGGCCGGCTTTTTCTCAGGCGGCACACGATGCCGCTCCCGGGCTTGACGCCCGGCCGCCCCCGTCGCCACGATCGATCCTCGAACGCCCATCCGGCCTGCGCCCCATGCGGTCCGCGCGTGGGGCGCCTTCAGGGGATCCTTCGCGATGGCGTCGACCGACGCGCTGTTCCAGCCCTTGACCATCCGCAACTGCACGATCCGCAACCGCGTGATGAGCACCTCGCATGCCCCCTCCTACGGCAAGGACGGCATGCCGCAGCTGCGCTACCAGCTCTACCACGAGGAAAAGGCCAAGGGCGGGATCGGGCTGACCTCGGTGGGTGGCTCCTCCTCGGTGGCGCCGGACAGCCCGGCCGCACTCTGGAACCAGCTAGACATCGGCGAGGACAAGGTCATCCCGTTCCTCCAGGAGTTCAGCGAGCGCGTGCACCGGCACGGCGCCAAGATCTTCTGCCAGATCACCCATATGGGCAGGCGGACCCGCTGGGAC
>NZ_DATMFZ010000258.1:0-7126 GCF_035556675.1 Geminicoccus sp.
CCTTGATCAGCTCGTAGAGCACCGACCGGGAGATGCCCGTCAGCCGGACAGCTTCAGGGATGCGCACGCTGATCGGCTCGGCAGCGTGAGGTGCGTTCGGATGCTGGTGCATAGTGTCCACGTCCTAGGTTGTTCAGGACATCCGGCGGGATGCCGGTGGACAGATCACCTATCCTTCTTCCGACCCGGATTGGACCGCACTGAATTCGCTTCTTGGCTCTTTTTCGGTACGGGTGGGTTCAACAGCTTTACCAGGTAGGCGTGCTCCAGCTCAGGTGCTTCCCCGCGCGTCAGCAGAACGACGGCATCGCGAACGAACTGGCCCCCTTGAGTGAATTCAAGAGTTTCGTCATTGCCCTTGTATGCAGAGGCACGGACTTTCCTCTTGTTCGGGTCGACCTTTTGCCAGACATCGCAAAGAGTTTCGGCAAGAGCGCGGAATGCCTTACCATGCCCCCTGCTGCCACGGCCGGACTTTGGCTTGTAGCCAAGTCGCTCCAGCCACCTTTTCCCTTCAAGGTAGGAGGCTCCAGCTTTGGGCAGACTGTCTTTCAGTAAATCGAAGAAGTTGTGAACGGCCGTTCCTGGTAGTTCATCGCGAAGCTGATCGTCCAAGTCCATCTTGATTTGTTCGGGCAGCGCTTCAATTGAGCGGGCCAGTTTCTCGGCTGCCGCTATGGCTTTGGCAATCTGCCGCTCGACCTCTATCGAAGTAGCCCGCTGGTCGGCCCGTGATTGTTCCTCCCAATGTGAAAGTGCGGCAGTTAGTGTCTCTCTCAGGCGTGCAATGGCCATGACATCGGTCGGCATCCTGTGCCGCTTGGCCAGCGCTTCCACGTTCTCATGAGCGAGCGGGAGCCGCTTATTTGGTGCCCACTCGGGCATCGTCCGCTCGTGGCTGAACTGGAATGGAAGTATCGGTGGTGGTGGCGGACGCTTCCGGCCGCCCCTATCTTCGCCGTCATCCATCGCGTGTCCCTTCACGCTGTTGGGCAGAAGGCCGGACAGGGCACCACCCGTCCGGCCTTCGTCGTCTCAGTTTCTGGCGTCCCCGGGCGGTGTCCCACCCACCGACGCGGGCTCCCGATCCACCGGCAGCCCATGCTCACGACGGAAGGCGTCGGTACGGTCCAGAATGGCCTTCTGTAGCGCCAGGAAGGCGCGTTCGGGATTGATGCCAGCCCGATCCACCGCAGCCCCACAAAGCCATACGGCTTCGGCCAAGTCGTCAATGTCAGCCAGGAACAGCTCGGCATCGATGCGGCACAGCGTGATCTCGGCAGGATAGCGCTTGGTGGTCATCGGCCCGCCTCCTCGCGATACAGCGCCGCCAGCCGATCCATGGCGTCGATGGCCTGATACGCCAGGAGGGACAACGCGTTGCCCCGGTCCTTCCCTGGCACGGCCAGTTCACGGCCACCGTGGATCGCCAATGCCAGAGCGACCACGGTGTACCGGGCGTCGGCCAGCGCATCGGCGAAGTCCAGGGATACACCAGTGCGTGGTGCAGCCGCAGAGGTGGTGGTATTCTCCATGTCGCTGACCTTTCAGCAGGCCGGGCGGAGCGGGCTTCCTACGGCATAGGCTCCGCCCGGTCGGGATGCCCGGAAGCGCCGGGCGCGCACGATCACCCTGCCTTGCTGCGCTTCGCAGGCTGCCCAGGCAGGGCGGTCACGTTGGTTTCCGCCTTCGTCAGCACCGGACCGCTCGCACGGATCAGATCGCCGGAATGACGGCCGATGAACTTGGAATAGGTCGCCTCGATCATCTGGACGGACGTTCCGCAGTGATCGGCGACGATGCGGACCTCGGTTCCGGCCAGGAGTGCCGCCGCGATCCACGAGTGCCTGAGGCTGTAGATCGTCACGGACGGGTCGAGCCCGGCAGTCTTCACCGCCAGCTTCATCGGCCGCGTCTGGTCGCTCCTGCCCCAGCGCGCACCATCCGCCCTGGTGAACAGGGGCTCGGTGCCTGCCCGGCCGGATGCCAGCCGCGCACACACGATGCGCAGCTCATCGCTGATCGCGATGGTCCGTGAGCCGGTCTTACCGCCAGGAATGTGCAGCCTTGCCCCGCTCGATGCGTCCAGATGCGCGTCCTGCACCCGGCAGCCGGCCAGTTCGCCATAGCGGGCACCGCACGATGCCAGGGAGAACAGCAGGTCACGGAAATGCAGGTCCGGAGCGGCATCGATCAGCCGGCGGATTTCGTCGCCGGACAGGATCACGTTGCGCGAGCCGGTCACGCTCGGAAATGCCTTCAGCCCGACCTTCCAGGCCGCATCGGTCGGGATCTCGACAGGCCGCTGGTGCCGCCCAAGATTGAGCGCAGCCCGCAGCGTCGCCACGATCCGGTTAGCCGTGGATCGGGAAGCCCGGACTTCATCCGGGTCGTCGTCCTCGCGCACCAGGGCCAGCTTCCAGGCGGATAGCTCGGATGCCGTCAGGTCACAGACCAGCCTGCCGCGTAGCTTGGGATCGACATGCCTGGTCAGCGTGCGTTCCGCTTCCCGCACCACGCCACCACGCGCCTTCAGGTCAGCGAGGTACGCCTCGATCGCCTGATCTACCGTGAGCGGTTCAGTGCCATCACCGGACGCCAGGCGCTTCATCCGTTCCCACCACGGCCGCGCCTTCGCGTTCGCTTGCGGCCAGCTCAGGATGTCCAGCCCGTTGGCGTCCAGAACGTCGTCGGCGGCACCCAGCTTCTCGGCCTTGAAGGTAACACCAGGGGCGGCACCGACCGGCCTGAACTTGGCGAACCATGTTCCGGTCGGAGACGTCCGGGCACGATAATAGCCGATCAGGCAACCTGGGCTGATCTTCGACCAGTACGGCTCCTTGCGGGGTTTCAGCTCGGCCCGCGCGGTCCGGTTCTCCAAGCGACGTTCACGCGGTGCACGCGCCATTCAGCAGCCCGCCCTAACTTGGTCCTAAGCGGATAATCCCGTATTCTGGCGGACGTGCAAGGACCATGATCAATAGTTTTCAGCAGGTTATTAGACGGTTGTGGACGCCTGCGGACAAGAAAAACACACTTTCAAGGTGGCGACACGGGTTCGAATCCCGTTGGGGATGCCAAGCAAATTCAGGCGCTTAGCGGTCATCAGACCTCGCTTCAGCGCCGACATTTCGCTGTATCGCATGAAGCTTCGGAAATATACAGCCTTGGGCGGGACTGGACGTCCGTGGTTGAGGTCGCGTCCAAACTTTGGCGCGATCGGCATACTATCCTAGCAAGTTGAGCCAGCCCCACTCGTAACGCGTCGTAACCCTCCGGTGAGGCTTTCAATTACCCACATTCATCGTCATCGATGCTGGCGCAGGGGCGTGTTGCCGAGCTTGCCGCGGTCATGATCCTGTCTGGGGTCTGCTCCACTGAGGGGTGAGATGCCATGGACGCGGAGATGAACCGGTGGTGGGGCGGCGAACTTGCCGGATGCGCCTTCGCCGACGTACGGTTGGGCCAACGCCTGCGCAAGCTGCTCGAGCGGATGGAGGGTGCGATTGGCGAAAGCCTTCCGCTGGCATGCCAGGACTGGGCCAGCACCAAGGCAGCCTACCGCTTCTTCGCCAATGACCGGGTCAGCGAGGAGCAGATCCTGGCCGGGCACTTCCAGGCAACGCACGCCCGCTTCGCCGCAACCGACGGCGTCATCCTGGTCCTCCATGACACCACGGAATTCACTTACCAGCGCGAACGGACCGAGCCGATCGGCCTGACCTACCGCGTGAACAGTGGCATGGACAGGACCGGCCGCTTTCGGATGCACACGGTGTGCGGGCTTCTGATGCACGCCAGCCTCGCGGTCACGATCGAGGGCCTGCCTCTGGGCTTGTCGGCCATCAGGTTCTGGTCGCGGCAGAAGTTCAAAGGCCTGGCTGCGCTCAAGCGTAGGATCAATCCGACGCGCGTGCCGATCGAGCACAAGGAGAGCATCCGCTGGCTGGAAAACATGTGTCAGTCCACGTCGCTGCTCGGTGAGCCGGCGCGCTGCATCCATGTCGGCGACCGGGAGAGCGATATCTACGAGCTCTTCTGCTTGGCACAGAATCTCGGCACCCACTTCCTGGTCAGGACCTGCGTCGATCGCCTGGCCGGAAATGGCGGCCATACGATCGCTGATGAGATGAAGGAAATACGTGTTCAGGGTGTGCATCACGTCGAGGTGCGTGACGGCAGGGGCCGCATCAGCACGGCGGCCGTCGAACTCCGCTACCGGTCTGTTCGTGTTCTCCCGCCTGTCGGCAAGCAGAAGCGCTATCCCGCGCTCATCCTGACGGTCATCCATGCCAAGGAAAGAGGCACTCCAGTCGGCCGGCCTCCGATCGACTGGAAGCTGATCACCGATCTGCCCGTTCTCTCCTGCGCGGCGGCGATCGAGAAACTGCGCTGGTACGCCATGCGCTGGAAGATCGAGGTCTTCCACAAGATCCTGAAGTCGGGTTGCAGGGCTGAACAGGCACGGCTCCGAACCGCCGAGCGGCTGGTGAAGCTGATTGCCGTCTTCTGCATCCTGAGCTGGCGGATCTTCTGGATGACGATGATCCAGCGGTCGGCACCGCTTGCCGCGCCCAAGCTTGCTCTGACGGATATGGAGATCACGATCCTCGATCGGCTCGAGCCCAACCAAGGGCTTGGTCTGCCAAAGACCAAGACGCTCTCCGCGTATCTGCTCAAAATCGCGCGGCTCGGCGGCTACTTGGCCCGCACCAACGACCCGCCGCCCGGGAACATCGTCATGTGGCGGGGACTGACACGCCTCACCGACATCCGATTGGGTGTGATGCTCGCAACGACCTCACCGAATTATGGGTAACTGGAAGCCGGTGAGGGCCGCGGTTGGATGACGGGTGGAGCGGATCAGGCTGCCTGAACGGCCTTGGCTGGCGACGTCCAGTTCCACGGCATCAGCTTGTCGAGCTCGTACACGGGTAGCCAGCGAAACGATCCGAGGACGTCCGCCAGCCAAGCCTGCAGATCGATATGGTTGAGCCTGGCGGTGATGATCAGGCTGTAGATGACCGCGGCGCGTTCGCCACCGCGATCGGAGCCGGCGAACAGCCATGCCCTACGTCCAAGTGCGATGTCGCGCAGAGCCCGTTCTGCGGCATTGCTCGATAGGCAGATTCGGCCGTCGATCAGGAACCGAGTGAAGGCGCCCCAACGCTTGAGCAGGCAGTCCATGGCCTTGGCGACTTCGGCATGGCGAGAGAGCCTCGCGCATGCCTGTCGCATCCAGGCTTCCATCTCGGCGATGAGTGGTGCGCTCCAGTCCTGGCGTGCCGCTCGGCGCTGCCCAGCCGACAGACCGTTGATGTCCCGCTCGATGGCGGACATGCCATCGATCTGGCGGACGGCTTCGAGCGCCAGCAGCGAGATGCCTGCGGCTGCCTTGCCTTGCGTTCGTCGCGCGGCAGCGGCGAGATCGGCCAGTTCGAAGAACTTGCGCCGCGCATGAGTCCATCGTTCGTCAGTAGACGAACGATCCGTTTCCCGAAGGGGCCCGGGTCAGTAGGCCCGGGAAGGCAAGCAGCTTCCAGGAATCGGCCAGTCCCGTAGAGCTTGCCATAGCCGCCATAGACGTTGGCCTGCAGGATGCCGCTCCAGCCTTGAAGATGGCGCTGCGGGTGCTCGCCGGCACGTTCGCGCGAGTAGAAGAACAAGGCTGCCGGCGGGGCCGGCCCACCGAACGGCCGATCATCACGGACATAGGTCCATGATCGGTCAGAAGACCGATCATCCGCTCCATGAAATGGCTCAGGCCAGTAGGCCTGGGAGGGCACCGGGCGATATCCGTCTTGCCGTTGGCCAGGACCGGCACGGTGGTGTCGTCGCCATGCAGGCGCGAGCCTGTCAGGACATGGGCCTGAATGCGCTGGTAGATCGACTGCAGTGCCGTCGAACAGGCGCCCACCTGATCAGCCAGGGTCGATAGGCTCAGCGGCACGCCTTCTCGGGCATAGCGCTCGGCCTGACAGTTCAGCGGCGCTACGCCCATCTTGCCGATGACCACATCCGGCAGGAGGTTGGACTGTACCCCGTTTGAACCGGACAGGGTCGATAGCCGATAAGGCATAGGCATCCGCCTATGGATAAGGATGATGGCTTTTGATCCGAACGGACCTCCGCCGCGCATCGAGGTGGTCACTGCGGTCCAGCGCCGACGCCGGTTCTCGACAGCCGAGAAGGTGCGGCTGGTCGAGGAGAGCATGCAGCCTGGGATGAGCGTCTCTCTGGTCGCCGGCCAAGCCGGCATCGCGCCCAGCATGCTGTTCAACTGGCGGCGTCGGATGCTGGAGGGTGGCTTCAGGCGGACGAGCCGGTGGTCGGCCAGACCCATGTCCGTGACCTGGAAAAGCGGGTCCGAGAGCTGGAACGCCTTCTTGGCAAAAAGACCCGCGAGGTGGAGACCCTCAAAGAGGCCCTTGAGGTGACACGGACAAAAAAACCGATGTCGCTGCTGCCGTCGTGGCAAGGTCGCCGGAGCGGTTCGCGATGACGGCCATTGCCAGCACGCTGGGTGTCGCCCGCTCCAACCTGATCGAGCGCTTGGCGGGCTCGTCCAGGCCGCGCGGGCGCTACCACAAGACTGAGGACAGCCGGCTCCTGCCGTTGATCCGCCAGCTGGTCGACAAGCGGCCGTCGTATGGCTACCGCCGCATCACCATGCTGTTGAACCGCCGCCGGCAGAACGAGGACCTGCCAAGATGAATGCCAAGCGGGTGCTGCGTATTCTGCAGAAGCACGGCCTCACCCTGCAGCGTCACACCGGCCGGCAACTCGGTCGGACCCATGACGAGGTGGTTGTTGCCCTGATCTCCCATGTCCGCCCTCGGCGGTCTCCTGACCGCCGTCCTTGCAGGAATAGGATCATCCGGCTCCTGCCGGATGATGGTGCTCCGACCACTTTGAACTCGCCTGCCGCAATGGCGAGATCGTCCGCATCCTGTTCGCGATTGACGCCTGTGACCGGGAAGTCATTGCCCCGCGGCCGTCTCCTGACGGCCGTCCCGGTGGGATTGGATCGATCGCCTCCTGCGATCGATGGTCGGCCACCACGGCCGGCATTTCGGGAGAGATGGTTCAGGATCTCATGGTCGCCTGCGTCGAGCAGCGCTTTGGC
>NZ_DATMFZ010000259.1:0-93884 GCF_035556675.1 Geminicoccus sp.
CCGCGGATGAGCGCCACCTGGTCGTAGAGGTTGCTGACCGGGCAGGCATGGTTCGGCAGGACCCGCACCAGGTCGCCGACCTTCGGCCGCGGGCCCTCGACCTGGCTCAGGTCGACATGGCCGTGCTCCTCGGACAGGCCATGGATCACCGCGTCGGGATACTCCATGATCCGGCCGTAGCCGTTCAGCCCGTGCAGGTCGGCGGTGAGCGCCTTGGAGCCGGCATCCAGTATCGCCCGGTCAGGGGTCGGCCGGGACACCACCGTGGTCAGCACGGTCAGCGCACAGTCGTCCAGCCCGATGCAGCCGGCGCGCATCTGCATCCGGTCGCCGTAGATGTAGGTTCCGGGCCGGTGCTCGGTGACCGGGCCCTGCTCGTTGGCCGTCCACATGTCCGGGCTGCCGCCCGAGGACAGGATCGGCGCCTCGATGCCCAGCTCCTTCAGCCGGGCCACGGCCTCGTTGAAGAAGCGGACCACGTTCGGCTGGCCGCCCGGCGGCGGGTAGGTCAGGAGGCCGGCAAAGCGCAGGCCCGGCGTGGCGGCGATGTGCCGGGCGAGTTCCACGGTCTCCTCGACGGTCTGGGTGCCGTTGCGCTTGGCCCCGGTGTCGCACTCGACCAGTATCTCGACGCTCATGCCGGCCTCAGCGAACGCCCGGCCGATCGGGTCCGACACCTCGCGGCTGTCGGCGATCAGGATCAGGCGGATCCGCTTCGCCAGGGCCACCGCGCGCGCGAGCTTGCGCTCGCCCACCAGGTTGAACGGGATCAGGATGTCGTCGATCCCGGCATCGGCCATCACCTCGGCCTCGCCCAGCTTCTGACAGGCGATGCCGCGGGCACCCAGCTCGACCTGCAGGCGTGCCAGCTCGACCAGCTTGTGGGTCTTGATGTGCGGCCGGTTGGCGAACCCGTGCCGGTCGCAGAAGGCCTGCCAGCGCTTCAGGTTGGCCTCGACCCGGTCCATGTCTACCAGGGCGATGGGCGTGTCGAGTTCGTCCAGCTTCATGATCTCGTCCAGGAGGGCCGGCGGGAGCAACGACTGAAGGGTTGGGCTCAGGGTCCGGCGGGTTCGTCGGGCTCCTGGTCCGGTAGCGGTTCAGGCAACTGCGGTGCAACAGTCGGATCGTCCTGCCCGTCCGCGCCGACGGATGTGGGCTCGTCCGGCGAGGGATCGACGGGCGTGGAGTCGCCGGCCGCCTCATCGACACGCACGAGCTCCAGCTCCAGTTCCAGCGCCCGGATCCGGTCCGGCACGCTCGCCGGATCGATCGGCTCGCGGCTCGCCAGATCACGCCCATGTTCCAGCGCACGGGCTTCGGCCGCCCGCTGTGCCGCCAGGGCCAGCTCCTGCTCGGCGATGGCGGCATCGCGCTCGATCTCGGCCGCCAGCGCCCGCTCCACCGCCAGGTCATGTTCCTGCCGCAGCCGGTCCAGTTCGGCCGCCTGGTCCGGCGCGGCCTCGGCCAGTGCCGCAAGCCGTCGCTCCAGGCTCTCGACCGCAGCGGCGAGTTCCGCCCGCTTCTCCCGGCTTTCCGCCAGGGCCGCACGCAGCGCCACGAGCTCGTCGTCCCCGTCATGCGCCGCCGCCAGTGCCGGCACCAGCCCGGACGATGGGGTCGCCGTACCGGAGCCACCGAGCCGGTCCCAGACGACGATCCCGGCCAGCAGCAGGGTCAGGAGCGCCAGGCCCAGGCCGGCGGATGCCAGGCGGATCTGGGCTGTGCGGGTGAAGGTGGCGTAGCGGCCGCGGCCCGACCGGTCACGCGTGTAGAAATGACGATCGACGAACCAGCCCCGCAGCACGCACGCTCCCCACTCCGGCGGCCATCCGGAAGAGATGGCCGGCGCGAGCATGCTCTATCACGTTGGAACAGCGGCCGCATCGCCGCCGAGCCGCGCAGGTTGGTCGCAGGTGCGGCCGGGTTCAGGCCGAGGCGGCGACTGGCTGGGCGGCGGCGCGATCCGCGGCGTCCAGGCCCTGCTCCGCGTCGAGATCCTCGACATAGCGCCAGGCCGAGCGGTCAGCCAGCAGGGCGCGCACCAGCTTCACATGCAGGGCATGGCCGGCACGGTGCCCGGTCCAGCGGCCGACGATCGGCGCGCCCGCCAGATAGGTGTCGCCCACCGCATCCAGCAGCTTGTGCCGGACGAACTCGTCGGGGAAGCGCAGGCCGCCCGGGTTTAGCACGCCTTCGGGACCCACCACCACCGCATTGTCGAGCGAGCCGCCCCGGGCCAGGCCCATGGCGCGCAGCTGCTCGATGTCCGCGGCGAAGCCGAAGGTCCGGGCCGGGCCCAGGACGCGCGCGAGGCGCCCGGGCTCGAACGGCAGGGACAGGGACTGGGTGCCGACGGCAGGGTGGGCGAAGTCGATCGAGGCGGAGAAGCTGGTGAAGGGGGCCGGATCCAGCCGGGCGAACTTGCCGGCGGCTTCCACCACCACCGGCTTGATCACCTCGATCCGGCGGAGCGGCCGGTCCTGCTCGCGCACGCCGGCGCATTCCAGGAGGAACAGGAACGGCGCGGCACTGCCGTCCATGATCGGCACTTCCGGGCCGTCCAGCTCGACCGTGACATTGTCGATCTCGGCCAGCGCCAGGGCGGCCATCAGATGCTCGATCGTGGCGACCTTGGCATCGTCCGGCCCGACCAGGGCAGTGCACATGGTGGTGTCGCCGACCCGGTCGGCCACTGCCGGGATCACCGGGCGGCCGGGCAGGTCGGTGCGGACGAACATGATCCCGGTATCGGGCGCTGCCGGCAGCAGGTTCAGGGAAACCTTGCGGCCGCCATGCAGGCCGATGCCGACGCAGCCGATGCGATGGGCGATCGTACGCTGCGCCCGTGCGCTGCGGCTGGCCCGGACCCCCAGGTCCTGGTTGCCGAGTTCGTCACGCTGGCTGCCTGCGATGATCACTAACTTTGCTCCGCTCTCGACGATCCGGATGCCATTCCCGGCAGGCACCGACCCTGGTCCAGGGCCGGTCCCGCCGGATCAGGCAGTACCGGGCACCTTCGAGATAAGCAGAGGTGACCACCGCCGCCACTCACAGTTGGTTACCGATTATTACAGCCCTCGGCTTCAAGGGGCGTAACAGCCGGCGACCTCAAGTCCTTGTGCGGTCACGACGAAGGAAGGCAGGGATTTCAGCGACCGGATCACCGCCCGCGGCGCTGTTGCTGCCGGACTGCTCCCAGCGCAGATGGGCATTGTCGCCCCTCTGTTCACCACCCTGCCCCTCGCCGCCGAAGCCCAGGCCCTTGCTCATCTTGCTGAACAGGTTGCTCAGCCGGTCCTCCGCACGGCCGAGGCCGGACAGGTTACGGGGCCGCCCGATGGCATGCTGCTCGGTACCCGCCGTCTCGTAGTCGCGTTCGGCCTGCTCGTAGCCGGCCTGGGGCTCGGCGGCGGGCGGCGCATAGGCATCGACCTGATCCGCGCCCGCCTCTGCACCGGCACCGCCGCGTTCGGTCATGGCCCGGATATGCACGTCCACCGCCTGTGCGGTGGTGGGTGCGGGCTGGGTGGCGGCGCGGAGCGTCGGGTAGGCCTGGGAGATCGGCCTGGCGACCTGGGGCTGGAAGCGCAGCGGTGAGGCGGCCGGCGCGGTGCTGGCCACGACTTCCGGCGCACCCGGCTGCGGCCGGCGCTTGCGCTCCTGCATGGCGATGCCGGTGGCGACCACCGACACGCGGATCTTGCCCTGCATCGATTCGTCGAAGGTCGAGCCGAAGATGATGTTGGCGTCGGTGTCGACCTCCTCACGGATCCGGTTGGCCGCGGCGTCGACCTCGAACAGGGTCATGTCCGGGCCGCCGGTGATGTTGATGAGGACGCCGCGGGCACCCTTCATCGACACCTCGTCGAGCAGCGGGTTGGAGATCGCCGATTCGGCGGCCTCGATGGCGCGGCGTTCGCCCTCGCTCTCGCCGGTGCCCATCATCGCCTTGCCCATCTCGGACATGACGGTGCGGATGTCGGCGAAATCCAGGTTGACCAGGCCCGGCATGACGATCAGGTCGGTGACCCCGCGCACACCCATGTGCAGCACCTGGTCGGCCATCTGGAAGGCCTCGGTGAAGGTGGTGCGCTCATTGGCGATGCGGAACAGGTTCTGGTTGGGGATCACGATCAGCGTGTCGACCCACTGCTCCAGTTCCTCGATGCCGCTCTCGGCCAGGCGGGCGCGGTAGCCGCCTTCGAACTGGAAGGGCTTGGTGACCACGCCGACGGTCAGGATGCCCTGTTCCTTGACGGCCTTGGCGATGACCGGGGCCGCACCCGTGCCGGTACCACCGCCCATGCCGGCGGTGATGAACACCATGTGGCTGCCGGAGAGCGCGTCGATGATCTCGTTGCGCGCCTCTTCCGCAGCCGCGCGGCCGATCTCGGGGCGGGCACCGGCGCCGAGACCATGGGTCACGGTGTTGCCGAGCTGGATCTTCCGGTCGGTGAGGCAGCGGTCCAGCGCCTGGGCGTCGGTGTTGCAGGCGACGAACTCCACCCCCTCGAGATGGGCGGTGATCATGTTGTTGACGGCGTTGCCGCCGGCACCACCCACCCCGACCACGCTGATCCTGGGCTTCAGGTCATGGGCCACCGGCATGGTCAAGTTGATCGTCATCTGGTCCTCCACCCCTCCCGTCCTCTCGCGCAGGCACGGGGGCACCACTGTTCGTCTGCCATCACGGCCGGCCCGCCCCCCTCAGGCGCTCCGGTCCGTCCAACCGCTAGAAATTCTCGCGCAGCCACTTGCGGAACCGCGACCAGCCGCGGCCGATCGTGCTTCCGGAAACCTCGCCGCGCCAACCCTGCCCGCCGTCCTCGCCCCGGCACAAGGCCAGTGCGCCATTGGCGGCACTGGCGCAGGGCTCACACTCGAACACTTCCCCCGACCGGATCCGGTCGGGCCGGCCGAAGCGCACCGGCAGGCCGAACATCTCGTCGACCAGTTCGACCAGCCCCTCGATCCGCGAGGCGCCGCCGGTCAGCACCAGGCCGGACGGCGGCATGGTCCGGAACAGCTCGGCATGCTCCTTCAGCCGGGAGCGGACCAGCTCCAGGATCTCCTCGACGCGCGGCCGGGCGATCTCGGTCAGGCGGGAGCGGGCGACCTCGCCGGACGGCCAGCCGTCCGGGTCGCCCACATGCGGCACCGCGATCCGCTGGTCGGCGTCGCCATGGCGCGCCTGCACGCTGGTGTAGAGCGACTTGATCCGCTCGGCATGGGTGCGCTGGGTGGCAAGGCCATGGGCCAGGTCGGCGGTGATGTGCTCGCCGCCGTAAGGTACCGAGGCCAGCAGGGCCAAGCGGCCGCCGAAGAAGTGGGCAGCGCAGGACACGCCGGCGCCCAGGTCCAGCACCAGCACGCCGCGCTCGCGCTCCTCCTGGGTGGTGACCGACCAGCCGGACGCATAGCCCGCGGCCACGATGCTCGTCACGTCCAGGTGGCAGCCGTCCAGGCAGGCGCGCAGCTGCGCCACGTGGCGGCTGTCGATGCTGACCGCATGCGCGAGCACCTGCAGGCTCTCGCCGCGCATCCCGGTGGGGTCGCGCAGCGGCCGGCTGCCGTCGATCGAGACTTCCAGCGGCACCAGATGGAGGATCGAGCGGCCGGGCCGGTCGAACTGACGCCGTGCGGCGTCCAGCGCCCGCGCCATGTCGGTGCGGTCGACCGCGCGCCCGTAGAGCGGGATCTCGACCCGGCCATGGCTGGACAGCGGGCTGCCGCCGCTGGTGACCACCGCCACGTCGCGCAGCTCCTCGCCGGCCGCCTGCTCCGCCTCGTGCACCACCGCGGCGATGCCCAGTTCGGCATCGTCGCCATCCACGATCTCGCCGCTGCGCATCCCATCCGCGGCCTGATAGCCCTTGCCGCACAGCTCGAAGCCGCCCGAGCGGCGTGCGCGGACGATCCAGCAGCCGAACTTGCTGGTACCGACATCGAGCACCGCACGGATCCGGCTGCCCTGGCCCTGGTCGAAGCCGCCGGTGGGCAGCGGCGGGTGGCGGTCGAGGGTGACGGCCATCAGGCACCCTCCCCGCTGCCGGCGGTCACCCGCGGGTCCGTCCGCACCACCACACCACCGGTCGCCCGCATGTCCAGGGCCACGATCGCCTTGTCGAGCAGGCCGCTGCCGGCCTGGACCCGCGCCAGCTTGCGCCAGGCGCCCGCCGCGTCGTCCTCGGGCAGCCGCACCTCGATCCTCCCGTCGATCCACACGTTCCAGCGGCGGTCACCTACCCGATAGGCACCCGACACCCGGCTGTAGAGCGAGGGCTCGGAGCGGACCAGGGCCAGCAGCTCGCCGGCATGGCGCTGGGCCCCCTCGCCGGCGACGGTCGGCAGGTCGGCGAACGGCCGCAGATCGGCGACCTTGACCGGCTGGCCGTCTTCGTCGATCAGCACCAGTCTCCGCCCGTCCGCTTCGGCGAGCGCCAGCGGGGCCCGCTCCTCCAGGCTGACATGCAAGGTGTCCGGAAGCCGGCGATGGACGGAGGCGGACTTCACCCAGGGAAGCTCCTCGATACGTTTACGAACCTGATCGATATCAACCACAAGTATATTGGAGCCCCGAAGGTCATCAAGGACCGTCCTCAATTCATCCACAGAAGTCCGCACTCTCCCATCACTGGAAAGTTTCTGCACAACCAAGCCAGATTGGGCACTTGCTGACCGCCAGCCGGCGTCGAACGCGGCGAGCAGCGGGGGCAGGTGAGTCTTTCCATAAGTTATCCACAGGGCCGGCACCGCGATGCCGAGCCCGAACGCGACCGCCACCGAGATCAGCAGCGGGCGCAGCCAGCGTGGCTTGCGGCGGGTCCGGCGCAGCGCACGGATCCGGACAGCGGTACGGCTCAGGTGTCGCATCGAGCGCTCTCCAGCAGACGCTGCACCAGTTCACCGAATGGAATTCCGCAGAACGCCGCCTGCTCTGGGAGGAGGGACAGGGGCGTCATCCCCGGCTGGGTGTTGATTTCCAGCAGATGGAGACCGTCGTTGCCCGGCTGATCCGGATCCCAGCGGAAGTCGCAACGGCTCGTCCCACGGCACCCCAGCGCGCGATGGGCGCGCAGCGCCCAGTCGAGCACGCTGTCATAGACCTCGGGCGGCAGATCGGCCGGCACGACGTGATCGGCGAAGCCGGACGTGTATTTCGCGCGATAGTCGTAGAATCCGTCGCGCGGCACGATCTCGGTGACCGCCAGCGCCCGGTCGTCGAGCACGCCGCAGGTCAGCTCGCGGCCGCGGACGTAAGTTTCGACCATCAGCCGCTGCGCAGGATCGACGTCGTTGCGGCGGGCGAGTGCCGTGATGTCGCCGTCCGGTGCGATCAGGACACCCACCGAGCTGCCCTCGCAGGCCGGCTTCACCACGATCGGCCCGGGGATCGGCGGCCCATGCTCGACCAGCTCGGCATAGCTGGTCTCCACCCCTTCGGGGCAGCGCAGCCCGACCGCCTGGAACACCCGCTTGGCCTGCGGCTTGTCCATCGCGAGGGCCGAGGCGAGCACGCCGGAATGGGTGTAGGGGATGCCCAAGAGGTCGAGCAGGCCCGGGACCCGGCCATCCTCGCCGAACCGGCCGTGCAGGGCGTTGAAGCAGACGTCCGGCCGCAACTCGACCAGCCGCTCGACCAGCCGGTCGGCGGCATCGATCCGGACCGTCCGGAACCCGGCCGCGTCCAGGGCATCGGCGCAGGCCGCGCCCGACACGAGGCTGACCTCGCGCTCGGCGGACCGGCCACCCAGCAGCACGGCGACCGTGGCAGCCTTCCAGCGGCTCATGACGCCTCCTCCCCGACGCGGACGATCTCCCAGGCGAGCGCCACCCCGGTTTGCGCCAGGACGCGCTGCCGGACAATCTCGCCCAGTTCCTCGACCTCCCTGGCCGAAGCACCGCCACGGTTGATCAGGAAATTGCAGTGCTTGTCCGAGACCATCGCCTGGCCGTGCGCCAGGCCGCGGCAGCCGGCCTCGTCCACCAGCTGCCAGGCGCGGCCCGCCTCGGGATTCTTGAAGGTGCTGCCGCCGGTCGCGACCCGGATCGGCTGGGCCGCCTCTCGCTCGGTCCGGATCCGGTCCATGCGTGCCAGGACCGCCGCCGGATCGTCCGGCTCGAGGCCGAACGCCGCGCGGAGCACGATCGCTCCGTCGGGCAGGGCGGAGCGCCGGTAGGACAGGCCGAGTTCGGCCCGCTCCAGCCGGCGGATCGCGCCGTCGCGGGTAACGATCTCCGCCCAGAGCAGGCGCTCGGCGGTTTCGCCGCCGAAGGCGCCGGCGTTCATGCGCACCGCACCGCCGATCGTGCCGGGAATGCCGATCATGAACTCGATGCCGGCAAGTCCGGCGCGCTGGGCGGCACGTGCTGCGTTCTGATCCAGTGCCCCGGCACCGGCGATCAGCTTGGTTCCCTCGGCCACGACCTTGGCGAGCGGCCCGCCCAGGCGCACCACCACGCCGCGGATGCCGCCGTCGCGGACCAGCAGGTTCGAGCCCACCCCCACCGGCAGCACCGGCACCTTTGGCGGCAGTGCCCGCAGGAAGGCTGCCAGGTCTTCGGCGTCGGCGGGATGGAACAGGACATCCGCCGGGCCGCCGACCCGGAGCCAGGTCAGCCCGCTCAACGCCACGTCCCGGCGCAGGTCGCCGCGCACCATCGGCAGCTGGTCGCGCCAGTCGGTCATCAGGCGGCCTCGGCCAAAGCAGCCATCTCGGCTGGCAGCGCGTTGGCCCAGGCGGAGATCGTGCCGGCACCCAGGCACACCACCAGGTCGCCCGGCTCGGTGATCGCGCGCACGAGATCGGCCAGCCCCTCCTGTCCCTCGATCGCCCGGCAGTCGCGATGGCCGCGCGCCTGGATGCCGGCCACCAGCCGGTCCCGGTCAACCCCCTCGATCGGCGCCTCGCCGGCGGCATAGACCGGGGCGATCAGCACGGTGTCGGCGTCGTGCAGGCAGCCGCAGAACTCGTCGAACAGCGAGGCCAGCCGCGAGTAGCGGTGCGGCTGGACGATCGCGACCACCCGGCCCTTGGTCGCCTGGCGCGCGGTCGCCAGCACGGCGCGGATCTCGACCGGGTGGTGGCCGTAATCGTCGACGACCGTCACCCCGCTGGCCTTGCCGGTGATGGTGAAGCGGCGCTTGACCCCGCCAAAGGAGCTGAGCGCCTTGCGGGTGGCGGCATGGTCGATGCCGAGCTCCTCGGCGATCGCGATCACCGCCAGCGCGTTCTGGACGTTGTGCCGGCCGGGCATCGCCAGGAACATGCCGTCGAGCTGGAGCGGCCGGCCGCCGCGCCGGGTGACGGTGACGTCGAAGGTGGAGCCGGCTGCCTCGATGGCGAGGCTGGTCGCGCGCACGTCGGCCTGCGGGCTGAAGCCATAGGTGACCACCCGGCGGTCGGTGATCCGCGCGATCAGCGCCTGGACCTCGGGATGGTCCAGGCAGAGCGCCGCGAAGCCGTAGAAGGGCAGCCGCTCGACGAAGCTGTAATAGGCGTCGCGTACCGCCTCGAACGTCCCGTAATGCTCCATGTGCTCGGGATCGATGTTGGTCACCACGCCGATCGTGGCCGGCAGGCGCAGGAAGCTGCCGTCGCTCTCGTCGCTCTCGACCACCATCCAGTCGCCGGCACCGACCCGGGCATTGGTGCCATAGGCATTGATGATGCCGCCGTTCACCACGGTGGGATCCAGGCCCGCGGCGTCCAGCAAGGCCGCCACCAGCGAGGTGGTGGTGGTCTTGCCGTGCGTGCCGGCGATCGCGATGGACGACTTCAGGCGCATCAGCTCGGCCAGCATGTCGGCCCGACGCACTACCGGCAGGCGCCGGGCGCGCGCCTCGACCATTTCCGGATTGTCGGCTTTCACCGCGGAGCTGAACACGACCACAGCGGCCTCGCCCAGGTTCGCCGCACGATGGCCGATCGCTACGCGGATGCCCTGCTCCTGCAGCCGACGCACATTGGCGCTGGCCGCCTGGTCGGAGCCCTGCACGCGATAGCCCTGGTGATGGAGCACGTCCGCGATGCCGGACATGCCGATCCCGCCAATCCCGATGAAATGGATGATGCCCACATCCTGCGGCAGGAACTTCACGGTCTTGGCTCCGCAACGGAAAGTACCAGGTCGGCGAGTGCCCGGGTCGCGTCCGGCCGTGCGGCCGACCGGGCGGCTTTGGACATCTCCTCGAGTCGCGCCGGATCATCCGCTAAAGAGGCGATGGCATCTGCGAGAGTTTCCGGCGACGCGGCCAGTTCGCGCAGCGTCACCGCCCCACCTGCCTCGGCGATCCGCATGGCATTGGCGTATTGGTGGTCGTCGGCGGCATGCGCATAGGGCACGTAGAGCGCCGGACGGCCGCAGGCGGTGACCTCGGCCACGGTGGAGGCGCCGCTGCGCGCGATCACGAGGTCGCAGACGGCGAGCCTCTTCGGCATGTCATCGAAGAAGCTCGCGATCTCGGCCTGGATGCCGAGTTCGGCATAGCGTGAGCGGACACGGTCCAGGTCCTCGGGCCTGGCCTGCTGCACCATGGCGAGGCGCTGGCGCAGTTCGGCCGGGAGCAGGGCCAGCGCCTCGGGCAGCACGGTCGAGAAGACGCGGGCTCCCTGCGAGCCGCCCAGCACCAGGATCCGCCGGCGCCCGTCCGGATCGGGGACGGCAGGTGCCGCCGCAAACCCGCTGCGCAGAGGATTGCCGGTGACCAGGGTCCGGTCGGAGAGCGGCGGGGCGTGCTCGGTGCGGACGAAGCTCAGTGCCAGCCGCTGGGCGAGCCTGGCCAGCGCCCGGTTGGCCTTGCCCAGCACCGCGTTCTGCTCGTGGACCACCAGGGGGCGGCCGAGCAGCCTGGCGGCGAGTGCCGGCGGGAAGGAGGCATAGCCGCCGAAGCAGGCCGCCACCGAGGGCCGCCAGCGGCGCAGGAGGCGCAGGCACTGGACGAGGCCCTGGGCCACGCCCAGGCCGCGGCCGACCGCACCCAGGCCTGGCCGGGCCGCGGCCACCACATGGACGTCATAGGAGCCCTTCACCCAGCGCCGGCCGCGCTCGTCCACCACCAGCGCCACCTGGTGGCCGCGGCGGACGATCTCGTCGGCCAGCGCCAGGGCCGGGAACATGTGCCCGCCCGTGCCGCCGGACGCGATCACCACCGGGCCGGTCATCGCACCAGCTCCAGCCGGGCGCCGCGGCGGGTTAGGGCCAGGAGCAGGCCCATGCTGAGCCCAAAGGACAGAAGCGAGCTGCCGCCATAGGAGATGAACGGCAGGGTCATCCCCTTGGTCGGCATCAGGTTCAGGTTGACCGCCATGTTGATGAAGGCCTGCAGGCCGAACTGGGCAGCTAGCCCGCCGGCCGCCAGCAGGCAGAAGCGGTCATGCAGGCCCGAGACCCGGCGCAGCGCGCGGAACAGGAGGAAGAAGAACAGCCCGACCAGCGCCAGACAAGTGATCACCCCGAACTCCTCGGCGGTGGCGGCGAAGATGAAGTCGGAATGGGCGTCGGGCAGCTGGAACTTCACCACCCCCTCGCCCGGCCCCCGGCCGAGCAGGCCGCCGGAAGCCACCGCGTTCATCGCCTTGTCGACCTGGTAGACCTCCTGCGACGGGTCCATGAAGCCGTCCACCCGCTGGGTGAAGTGCGGGTAGAACAGGTAGGCCCCCCACAGCCCGGTGATGCCGGCACCGGCGGCAGCCGTGATCCAGCCCCAGCCGAGCCCGGCCAGGAACAGCTGGATGCCGAACACCGCGGCCACCACGAAGGCCATGCCGATGTCGGGCTGGCGGGCCAGCATCACCAGGGCCAGGCAGACCGGCAGAAGCGAGGGCCACAGGCCGCGCAGGCCCTGGCTGCGGGCGAGCAGCCAGGCAACCACGATCGCGAGGGTCGGCTTCACGAACTCGGACGGCTGCAGGCGGAAGCTGCCGAAGTCGAGCCAGCGATGAGCACCCTTGACCTCCGGTCCGTACGGGGTGAGCGCGGTCAGCCCGACGAACACCAGCAGGAGGAACCAGGCCAGCCGCAGCACGCCGCGCGGCGAGAGCATGGACGCGCACAGCATCAGGGTGATCGATGCCGCCAGGAAGACGGCCTGACGCTCGACGAAGTAGGTGGCCGGATTGTTGTTGCGGATCGCGACCGGGCCGCTGGCCGCGAACACCAGAATCAGGCCGATCACGGCCAGGATCGCGAAGCCCAGCATCAGGACGCGGTCGACCGTCCACCACCAGGACCCCAGGACGCTGCGATTGCTGCGCGGGACGACGATCATGCCGCCCTAACCTTTCACGAGGTCGCGGAAGCGCGCGCCCCGTGCCTCGTAGTCCCTGAACTGGTCGAAGCTGGCGCAGGCGGGCGCCAGCAGCACGGTGGTGCCGGGCGCGGCGATCTCGCGTGCGGCCGCGACCGCTTCCTCCAGCGTGCCGACGTTGCGGCAGGAGACGACGCCGGCCAGATCCGCGGCGATCGCGTCCGCCGCCTCGCCGATCAGGAGGGCTGCCCGGACATTGGCCATGGCGGGTGCCAGGCTGCGAAAGCCCCCGGGCTTGGGCCGCCCCCCGGCGATCCAGACGATCTGGTCGAAGGCGCAGAGGCTGCGCCTGGCGGCATCGGGGTTGGTCGCCTTGCTGTCGTTGACCCAGCGCACGCCGTCCCTGAGGGCCACTTCCTCCATGCGGTGCGGCAGGCCCGGGAAGTCGAACATCCGCTCCGTCACCTGCCTGGGTGCGATGCCGCCCAGAGCCCGGACCGCGGCATAGGCGGCAGCGGCGTTCTGGTGGTTGTGCCGGCCGCGCAGCGTGGGGACATCGCTCAGGTCGGCCACGAAGCGCGAGGTCTTGTCGCTGGCGTCGATCAGCCGCCCTTCGACCACGCCCACGCCACCGCCCGGCATCTGGCCGCCCGAGACCGGCACGATCCGGTGGGTGCCCTGCCCGGCCAGGCGTGCTAGGACCTGCCGGCTCTCCTGGTCGTCCACGCCGATCACTGCGGTGGCATGGCCACGCCCGTGGCGGAACAGCTTCTCCTTGGCCCGGACATAGCCGGCGAGGTCGCCGTGCCGGTCCAGATGGTCCGGCGAGATGTTGGTCCAGACCGCAATGTCGATCGGCAGGTCCTGGATCAGGTCGAGCTGGTAGGAGGACAGCTCCAGCACCACCACCGCGTCGGCAGGTCCCAGATCCATGTCCAGGACCGGCACGCCGATATTGCCGCCCATCACTGCCGCCCGGCCAGAACCGGTCAGAATGTGGTGGATCAGCGCCGTGGTGGTCGACTTGCCGTTGGTGCCGGTGATGCCCACGACCCGCCGCTCACCCAGCCTTCCGGCCAGCAGGTCCAGGTCGGCGATGTGCGGCACGCCAGCCTCGGCAGCAGCCCGGACCACGGGGTGCGGTGCGGGATGGGTGAGCGGCACGCCCGGGCTCACCACCAGGGCCGCGAGCCCTCCGATCGCGCTGACGTCGCCCGGCACGGCACCCAGCGCCACGGCCTGCCCGATCTGGGCCGGATCATCGTCGAAGGCGACCACCCGCTTGGCCCGGCCGGCAAGTGCCCGGACGGCAGCCAAGCCGCTGCGCCCCAGGCCCAGCACCCCCACGTCGGCTCCGGCGATCCGTTCCATCCAGCCCATCTCGGCTCACCTCAGCTTGAGGGTGGAGAGACCTACCAGGGCCAGGATCGAGGCAATGATCCAAAAGCGGATCACGATCGTCGATTCCTGCCAGCCCAGCTTCTCGAAGTGGTGGTGCAGCGGCGCCATCCGGAACACCCGCCGCCCCGTCATCTTGAAGCTGGCAACCTGCACGATCACCGACACCGCCTCCAGCACGAACAGGCCGCCGATCACCATCAGCACCAGTTCGTGCTTCACGATCACCGCGGTCACGCCGAGCGCGCCGCCGGCGGAGAGCGAGCCGGTGTCGCCCATGAACACCATGGCCGGCGGGGCGTTGAACCAGAGGAAGCCCATGGAGGCGCCGACCAGTGCCGCCAGGAACACGGTGATCTCGCCGGCACCCGGGACGTGCGGGACGCCCAGATAGTTGGCGAAGATCACGTTGCCGCCGAGATAGGCGATGATGCCGAAGCACCCGGCCGCGATCATCACCGGCACGATCGCGAGCCCGTCCAGCCCGTCGGTCAGGTTCACCGCGTTGGAACTGCCCATCATCACCAGGGTGGCGAAGACCGGGAACATGAAGCCCAGCGGGATGAAGGCGTCCTTGAAGAAGGGCAGCGCCACTGAGGTGGCGCCCGGCCCGTCCACGACCAGCACGAGATAGAGGGCCACGAGCAGCCCGATCACCGCCTGGGCCAGGAGCTTCATCCGCCCGGACAGGCCCTTGCTGTTGCGCTTGGTGAGCTTGAGATAGTCGTCGCCGAAGCCGATCAGGCCGTAGCCCAGCGTCACGAACAGGACGCACCAGGTGTAGCCGTTGGTGAGGTCGGCCCAGAGCAGGGTGGACAGGCTGAGCGCCAGCAGGATCAGCACGCCGCCCATGGTGGGCGTGCCCTTCTTGGTGAGGAGATGGCTTTCCGGCCCGTCCAGGCGGATCGGCTGGCCACCGGGCTGCTTGCTCTTGAGCCAGCGGATCACCCTGGGGCCCAGCCAGAAGCTCAGGAACAGCGCAGTCATCACCGCCCCGCCGGCGCGGAAGGTGATGTAGCGGAACACGTTGAGGACGTTCACCGTCTCCGAAAGGGGCACCAGCAGGTGGTAGAGCATCAGCCCTGTCCCCCTGCCGCGAGCCCGTCGACGATCACGCGCATTCGACTTCCCAATGAACCCTTGACCAGCACCACGTCGCCGTCCCGCAGCTGGCACTGGAGCAGCGGCAGGAGTTCGGCGCTGGTGGGTGCGTGATGAACGGCGATCCCGCAGGCCAGCCGCCCGGCCAGGCCGGTCATGGCCGGGCCGCACAGATAGGCGGCCTCGACGCCGGCTGCCGCCAGATCGGGGGCCAGCCCGGCATGGAGCGGCTCGGCCTGGGCACCCAGCTCCAGCATGTCGCCCAGCACGGCGACCCTGCGGCCAGCCTGGCGCGCCAGCACATCCAGGGCTGCCCGCATCGAGGCCGGGTTGGCGTTGTAGCTCTCGTCCAGCAGCAGGATGGTCGCACCGCCCGGCAGCCGGAGCGGCCGGCGCACGCCCCGCCCCTCGACCGGGCGGACCAGCGCCATCCGGCCGGCCACTGCCTCGGGGTCGAGCCCGAGCGCGGCTGCCACGGCGAGCCAGCCCAGACTGTTCTCGACCTGGTGGCCGCCGGGCAGGTCGAGGCGCCAGCGGAGCGTCCGCCCGCCCAGCCGCGCTTCGACCCGGCTGCCGTCCGCGTCGCCCGTCTCGGTCAGGAGCTGCAGGTCGGCACCGACGGAGCGGCCGAAGGTGAGGATGGAGCCGGCCCGCGAGCTGCGCGCTGCCTGGAGGAGGAGGTCCGACCAGCGATTGCCGGCGGGCAGCACCACCGTGCCCCCCGGCTCGATCGCCTCGACGATCTCGGCCTTGGCGCGGGCGATCGCCTCCTCGCCCGGAAAATGGCCGAGATGGGCCGGGGCAACCGTGGTCACCAGCGCCACATGGGGCCGGACCTGCGCCGCCAGAGCGCGGATCTCGCCCGCATGGTTCATCCCGAGCTCGAACACGCCGAATGCCGTGTCCTGCGGCATCCGGGCCAGGCTCAGCGGCACACCCCAATGGTTGTTGTGACTCTTGGCACTGGCATGGGTCGGGCCGAACCCGGCGAGCAGCGTGGCGAGTGCCGTCTTGGCGGTGGTCTTGCCCGCACTGCCGGTGATCGCCACGACCCGTGCAGCGGTCGCGGCGCGGCGGGCACGGCCCAGCCGCTCCAGGCCCATGAGCGTGTCGGCCACGACCAGGCCGGACGCTCCTGGCGGCAGGGCCTCCCTGCTGGCGACCAAGGCAGCGGCGGCACCGGCGGCCAGCGCATCGCTCACGAAGGCATGACCGTCGCGATGCTCGCCCTTCAGCGCCACGAACAGGTCGCCCGGCTGGAGTTCCCGCGTGTCGATCGCCACGCCGCCCGCCTGCCAGGCGGGCCCGGCCAGCATCCCGCCCGTGGCCAGGGCGGCTTCCCCGGAGGTCCAGAGCGCGCTCATGCCGGGGCCAGCTCCGCAAGCGCCGCCCGGGCGACCTCGGCATCGTCGAACGGATGTGTCACGCCCCGCAGGGTCTGCCCGCGCTCATGACCCTTGCCGGCGATGAGCAGCAGGTCGCCCGGGCGAAGCTCGGCCACCGCCGTTCGGATCGCCAGCGCCCGATCGCCGATCTCGCGCGCACCGGGCGCCATCCCTGCCAGGGCCGCAGCCCGGATTGCGGCCG
Organism: Geminicoccus sp.; assembly: GCF_035556675.1. Classification (GTDB taxonomy): domain Bacteria; phylum Pseudomonadota; class Alphaproteobacteria; order Geminicoccales; family Geminicoccaceae; genus Geminicoccus. The sequence continues at coordinate 16,340 of NZ_DATMFZ010000259.1, forward strand.
GATCCTCGCTGCGCGGGTTGTCGTCGGTGACGATCGCCATGTCGGCGCGCTCGGCGGCCACCCGGCCCATCAGGGGCCGCTTGCCCGGATCGCGGTCGCCCCCGCAGCCGAACACCACGACGAGGCGCCCCTGGACGTGCGGCCTTGCCGCCGCCAGCGCCTTTTCCAGCGCGTCGGGCGTGTGTGCATAGTCGACATAGACGGCGGCGCCAGCGGGCGTGGCGCCCACCAGCTCCATGCGCCCGGGCGCGCCCGTAACCTGCGGGAGCAGCCGGACCGCATCGGCGGGATCCCCGCCGGTCGCCTGCCACAGTCCCAGGGCCGCCAGGAGGTTCTCCGCCTGGAACGCGCCCACCAGCGGGCTCGCGACCCGGAACTCCCGCCCGGACACCGCCAGCACCAGGCTCTGGCCGCCGGGCTCCGGCCGCTGCTCGACCAGGCGCAGCGCACGGGCATTGCGACCATAGTCGATCACCCGGATGCCGCGCTGTTGGCAGGTCGCCGCCAGCTCGGCGAACTCCGGGATGTCGGCGTTCAGCACCGCCACGCCGTCGGGTGCCAGCACCTCGGCGAACAGGCGGCGCTTGGCGGCCAGATAGGCGCCCATGTCGCCATGATGGTCGAGATGGTCGCGGGTGAGGTTGGTGAAGGCGGCAGCCGTGATGCGCAGCCCGTCGACGCGGCGCTGCTCCAGGCCGTGGCTGGAAGCCTCGATCACCAGCCGCTCGACGCCCGCCCCGGCCAGCTCGGCGGCCAGGCGCTGCAGGGTCAGCACGTCCGGCGTGGTGAGGTTGCCCGGCAGGTCGCCGGTGGTCGACTGCACGCCGAGCGTGCCGATCGAGGCGGACTCGTGGCCGGACAGCGCCCAGAGCTGGCGGGTGAAGCTCGCGACCGAGGTCTTGCCGTTGGTGCCGGTGACCGCCGCCACGATGGCCGGCTGGCGGCCGAAGTAGCGTGCGGCGAGTCTGGCCAGGGCCGCGGCGGGGTCGGGGGCGACCAGCACCGGCACGGGCAGCGCGCGCTCTGCCAGGGCCGCCCCGCCGAGCACGGCCACGGCACCCGCCGCGATCGCCTGGTCGACGAACGCGCCGCCGTCCACCCGTGTGCCGGGCAGGGCCGCGAACAGCGAGCCGGGCCGGACCTCACGCGAATCGAGGGTGAGGCCGCGGATCTCCGGATCCGTGGCGTCGGGTGCCGGCAGGAGCGTCAGGCCCAGCCCGTCAGTAAGGCGCGAAAGCCGCAATCTGCGCCTCCTTGCCCCGCCGCTTCAGTTCCTTCTGCTGGATCTCCGGCGGCGCCTTGGCCAGGAAGCCGTCCTCGACCTCCTGCGGGACCAGCGGCACGCCCAGGAGCGGCGCCACCCGGGCGATGACCCGGCCGGTCGCGGGCGCTGCGTTCCAGCTGGCGTAGCGAAAGCCCATCGACGCCTCGTTGGCGGTCGGGTTGTCCAGCATCACCAGCACCGCGTAGCGCGGCGCATTCATCGGAAAGGCCGCGACGAAGCTGGAGATCACCACCCCCTTCACGTACCTGCCGTTGACCGGCTTGTCGGCAGTGCCGGTCTTGCCGCCCACCATCATGCCCGGCACCCGCGCCTTGGTGCCGCCGCCCCCCACGACGTTCAGCCAGAGCAGCTCGCGGATCTGATCCGAGGCTGCCTGCGAGATCACGCGCTCGCCCGGCACCGGCTGCTCGGGATCGCGCTGCAGCAGCGTCGCCGGACGCAGGATCCCGCCGTTCACGACAGCGGCGAAGGCGTTCAGGAAGCCGAGCGGCGTCACCGCCAGGGTATGGCCATAGGAGACTACCGCCACGGTGATGTCCGGCCAGCGCTTCGGCACGAGCGGGCTGCTCACCCCCGGCAACTCCAGCTGGGGCTTCTCCAGGAGCCCGAGCTTCTCCAGATAATGGTGCTGCAGCTCGCGCCCCCCGGCCAGCGCCATGCGCGCCGTGCCGATGTTGGAGCTGTTGAGGAACACGTCGGTGGTGGACGCCCAGCGCTTGAGCATATGGGCGTCGCCGATCGAGCGGCGGCCGATCTTCAGCCGCTCGCGGACGTCCCACATATCGTCCATTCGCACCACGCCGGCATCGAGCAGGGTGGCCAGCGTCAGGCTCTTGAACAGCGAGCCTACCTCGTAGACGCCTTCCGTGTTGCGGTTGAAGCGGCGCACGTCGTCGGGCGAGACCGGGTGGTTCGCGTCGAAGTCGGGCAGGCTGACCATCGCCAGCAGCTCGCCGGTATGCACGTCCATGATGATGGCGTTGCCGGCGGCCGCCTCGTAGGTGCGGATGGCAGCAGCCAGCTCCTCACGCAGCGCCTGCTGGACGCGCAGGTCGATCGAGAGCGCGAACGGCTCGCGGTCGCGCATCCCGGCCTCGGTGCGGATGGTCTTGTCGAACACCAGCTCCAGGCCGCTCAGCCCGTTATTGTCGATTCCGGTCTGGCCGATCAGGTGCGCCACCAGGTTGGCTTGCGGATAGACCCGCCGTGGCTGGTCACGGAACTCGATGCCGGGGATGCCCAGGCGCAGGAGGTCGGCCTGCTGCCTGGGCGTGATCCGCCGCTCCAGCCAGATGAAATGCCGGTCGGTGTCGAGCAGGCGGGCGATGACGCGCGGGTCGCGCTCGAGCACCGCGCCGAGGCTGCGATAGACCTCCGGGTCCTTCGGCACCTCGCGCGGGTCCGCGCCCACGCCCGAGACGATCACATCGGTCGCCACCGGGATGCCGCGCCGGTCGACCACGTCGCGGCGGCTGATGCCGTCCTTGGGCAGCACCAGGGCGGTGGTGCGCTCCTCCTTGGCGGCGAACTGGGTGATGTCCACCAGGCGGAAGGCCAGCGTCGCGAACAGGAGCCCGAAGGCCGCGACCACGACCCCGATCCTCCTTCGGCCGAGCGCCACCGAATCGAGCGGCACCGGCTGCCTCATCGCGACAGCCCGCTCAGGGTCAACGGCTTGAGGCGCGCCGGCACTTCCGCCCCGGACGGAAGCAGGACCGCGAGCATCCGGTCGGCATAGGCCACCCGTGCGTGGTCGGGCAGGGCGCTGGCACTGGCCAGGTGCTGCACGGTCACCGGGACCATGTCGAGCTTGGGCGCCATCGCCACGATCCGGTCGGGATGGGTGCGCAGCGCCAGATCAGTCTCCAGCGTGCGGATCTCGTCGACGGTGCGGGCGATCTCACGCTCCAGGCCGTGCGCATGCCGCTCCAGCCGCACCACCGCGTATTTCAGGTGGAAGGTCGACCAGGCGGTGCCCAGCAGGAGAAGCACGAGAAACAGCAAGTTCCGCCCCGTCATCGCCCGTCCCCGCTCATGCCGGGATCGCCCTGCTCCGGCGCCCGGTGTTCGTATCCTTCCCCCAGGCGCACGGCCGCGCGCAGGCGCGCCGAGCGGGCCCTGGGGTTGCTCTCGGTTTCCGCCAGCCCCGGGCGCTGCGGCCGGTCCACCAGCCAGGCGAAGCGCGGCGCCACCTCGGCCAGCGGCGGCAGGTGGCGGTAGGCGCGCCGGATCCGCCCGCCGCGCTCGTTCACGAAATCCTTGACGATCGAGTCCTCACCCGAATGGAAGGACACCGCGACCAGACGCCCCCCCGGGCGCAGCACCCGCTCCGCCGCGTCGAGCGCGGTGCGCAACTCGCCCAGCTCGTCGTTCACCACGATGCGCAGGGCCTGGAAGGTCCGGGTCGCCGGGTCGATGCCCTCGCGCCCCTGCCCCTTGACCCGGGCCACCAGCTCGGCCAGCCGGCGCGTGGTGTCGATCGGCGCCTTCTGGCGCTCGGCCACCACGGCGCGGGCGATCCGGCGCGCGTCGCGCTCGTCGCCATGGTTCCACAGCATCCGGGCGAGCTCGATCTCGCTGAGGCCGGCCAGCAACTCGGCAGCCGTTGGCCCCTCCTTGGACATGCGCATATCCAAAGGCGCGTCGTAGCGGAAGGAGAAGCCGCGTTCGGCCTGGTCGATCTGGAAGGAGGAGACGCCCAGGTCGAACACGATGGCGTCGATCGCGGGCACACCCAGGTCCGCCAGCACTCGCTCGAGCTCGCCGAACCGGGCGTGGACCAGGGTCAGGCGGGGATCGCCCGCCAAATCGCGCTGGCCGCGGGCGATGGCGTCGGGGTCGCGGTCGAGCGCCACCAGCCTTGCCACCCCGCGGGCGAGGATCGCCCGGCTGTAGCCGCCGCCGCCGAAGGTGGCGTCGACCACGACCTGCCCCTCTGAGGGTGCCAGTGCCTCCAGCACCTCGGCCAGCATCACGGGCGCATGACCCTGGGCGGTCTGCCGATCGGCAACGGTGGGGGTAGCGTCGGTCGGGACCACGGGCCGCAACGTCCTCGAACGAAGGCTGCAGGACTATCGCCTGCGGGTTAACACGCAGCGCACAGGCAACCAACGGTTTTCTTAGGGATTCCCAGGAAGTTCTTCGGCTGTCACCATTTTCCCGCGGTCCGGGCGGGCCGTTACTGGCTATTTCCGAGTATCAGGCAAAAGCGACCAATGACGAAGTCGCCTGACAGCGCACGTCTATTTAATTATTCTTACATAGCCCTTGCGGCCGATCATGCCAGCCACCCGGCGAGCGGCAGGTGGGCACAGGCTGCCTCCGCCGAGGTCTCAACCTATGGGCGTGGTGCTGCGCCAGTTATGGGCGCTGCTCCGGGGATGGTCAAGCAGCAAACACTACCATGCTTGTGGATATCGTACCACAACCTGTGGAAAAACGCGCCTCCGGCTACCCTGCCGGTTGTGGATAACCCTGCGGAAATCTCCATGTGTGACATGGACAATTCAGTGGCTGCCGGCCCGGCTAGCCCACTCGGATATTCTACCGTTCGGTGAAAATACGTCAGGCGGCCTGTAAGCCGGGTTCTGTTCCCGCCCGTTGGGCGGGAGGCGACCATTCCTCTGGGACAGCGCTTACGCGCCGCCTCGCGCGACCGACCCGGACGACCAGCCCGGAAGCAGGCCTGCAGGTGCGAAACCTGCCGTCGTCCCTATTTGGTCTTGCTCCCGGTGGGGTTTGCCCTGCCGCCGCCGTCGCCGGCAGCGCGGTGCGCTCTTACCGCACCTTTTCACCATGACCCGCAGGCCAAGGATGACCCAGGCGGGCTGTTCGGTCTCTGTGGCACTTTCCCTAGGGTCGCCCCCGCCGGGCGTTACCCGGCACCGTGCTTCCGTGGAGCCCGGACTTTCCTCACCCCTTGCCATCGCTGGCAAGGAGCGCGGCCGCCCGGCCGCCTGACGTGGCCACGGCCTCTATCACGATGCTCACCCGAACTGAAGCCTTTCAACCGCCCCCAGCAGGCGGCGGGTCTCCGGATCGGCGTGCCCGTCCACCCGGCCCGGCCGGTAGCGGCGCTGGAACGCGGCCAGGGCCAGTTCCAGGCTCACACCCTCCAGGTCCACCGGATAGCCGATCGCGCGCAGGCTGGCCCGCGGGTCGGCGACCGGCTCCCCGCACGCTGCCGGCCAGCGGCCGATCCCCGCCGCGGCCAGCCGGGACCATGGGAACAGCTCGCCCGGGTCGGTCTTGCGGTCAGGTGCTATGTCGGAATGGGCCAGGACCCGGGCCGGCGGGATCGGCCAGCGGCGCAGGATCCCCCGGCACAGCCGGATCACCGCCAGGATCTGGGCCTCGGGAAACGGGCGGTAGCCCCATTCATGGCCGGGATTGACGACCTCCACCCCGATCGAGCTGCCGTTCAGGCCGGCCCGGCCGGCCCAGGCGCTGACCCCGGCATGCCAGGCCCGGCGGGTTTCCGGCACCAAAGCCAGGATCGTCCCGTCCTCGTCCACCAGCCAGTGCGCACTCACCTTGGCCACCGGGTCGCGCAGCCGGTCGAGCGCCAAGCCGGCATTGCGCATCCCAGTATAGTGGAGCACCAGCGTATCGACCGTGGTGCCCGCCGGCCGCTCGTCCTGGTTGGGCGACGGCCGGGCGCGCGGCTCAGAACCGCTCGAGCAGCCGGTCGTAATAGTCGAGCTCCATCCGTGGCCGGTTCGGGTCGCCGGAGCGGCGGTAGAGTTCCTCCAGCACCGCCCTGGCCCGCCCGAGCGCCGCCTCGTCGGGCACCGAGGTGTTCTCCGTGTCGACCCCGCCCATCCCTTCCGGCTGGCGGCCGAACGGGTCGCGCTGCATGCCGGCCTGGTTGCGGCCGGGCTGGCCCGGCTGGGTGCCGCCCGGTCGACCCGGGCCCTGGCCCTGCCCGTCGCCCATCTGCTGGCGCATCTGGTCCATGATGCCGCGGCCCGCCTCCTGCATCAGCGCCATCGCCTGGCCCTGCGGGTCGGTGGCGGCACCCGGGCTGCCCTGCTGGAGCTGCCCTTCCGCCCCGCGCATCTGCAGCTCCGCCTGGCCGAGCTCGTCCGGGATCTCCATGCCCTGCTCGGCCAGCCCTTCCATGATCTGGCCGAGCTGCCGCCGGAGCATCTCCTGGAGCTGGGCGAGCTGCTCGGGCGTCATCTGCTGCTCGCCCTGCTGACCCTGTTGTCCCTGCTGGCCTTGCTGCCCCTGCTGGCCCGGCTGCTGCGGCATCTGGTTCATCCGCTGGTCCATCCGGAACGCCTCGTCCTGCAGCATCTGCTGGCGGCGGATCGCCTCCTGCAGGTCGGACAGGGCCTGCTCGCCGGGGCCGGGCTCGCCCTGCGGCATGGGCAGCTGGGCCTGGAGGTTCTCCATCATCTCGCGCAGCTGCGAGAGCAGCTGCTCGGCAGCGTCACGCGAGCCGCTCTTCAGCATCTCGCGCGCCCGGTCGAGCATCGACTGGAGGTCCTGCCGGTCGACCATGTTCGGGTTCGGCTCGCCCGGCGGCATCTGCTGCTGCTGGCGCAGCGCCCGCTCCAGCGCCTCCGGATCGCGCATCGCCTCGGCCAGGGCCTGACGGGTGAGTTCGTCCAGATAGCGGTCCATCGCCGCCTGGAGCTCGTCCATCAGCCGCTCGATCTCGGCATCGTCGCGGCCCTCGGCCAGGGCCCGCTCCAGCTCCTCCTGGAGGCGGCGCATGTCCGCCTCGGCCGTGGCCATCCGCCCTTCCTCGACGAACAGGGCGGTCTCCCAGAGCTGCTCCAGCACCGAGTCGAGATCCTGCTCGGACAGCTCGCCCCGGCGCAGCCGCTCGGCAGCACTGCTGAGCGACAGCGGCACCGAGCTCGGCAGCTCCTCCATCATCTGGCTGCCGGCCAGCTGGTCCAGGATGTCGGCGACCGATTCCCGCTCCTGCGGCGTCTCGGCCAGATCCTTGCGCTGATCGATGATGGCGCGCGCCACCGGGTGCTCGAACTTCCGCTCGGGCAGCGTCAGGGTGATCGGCTCGGAGCGGCCTTCCTGGCCGGCCGCGTCCACCGCGATCAGCACCATGCGCACCTCCGCCCCGGCCAGCGGGTGCGGGGTGGTATCCAGATAGGAGCGGCCCTTGGCCTCGTGCGGCTGGTCGGGGAGCGACTTCAGCGCGATCCGCTCCGGCGGCCGGTCGCCGGAAGTGGGCGCGATCTCCAGCGCCACCGACACCAGGCCATAGTCGTCGGCCCCGCTCCAGGCGAGTTCCAGCGCGTTGCGCAGCGTGGTGCGCGGCTCGTCCTCGCTCCGGATGGTCGGGACCCGGTCCGGCTGGGCGGCGAGCAGGAAGCGGGCGATCTCCGCCTGCGCCTCGTCCCGCACCACGAGGTCGCCGTCATGGGCGACCTCCAGCCGCGCCTCGGCACTGGCCTCGCCCAGCCGCGTCGCGGTGAGTTCCTGGTCCTCGAAGCGGACCTGCGGTGCCGGCGTCCCTTCGGGCAGGTGATGGACCTGGAGCAGGGCCTGCGAGCCGGCCGGCACCAGGGTGCGGCGCTGGCCGCCGGCGGCCACCATCTGCGGCGGCAGCCTGGTGTAGGCGGGCGGCTCCACCCACAAGGTCGCGGCCATCGCCAGGTCGGGCGTGCGCGCGGCCAGGCCCGGGATCACCGCCTCCTGCAGGCGCTGACCGAACCGGCCCTCGGCGTCGACCAGGGCCAGCACCAGCACCAGGAGCACCCCCACCCGGATGGCCCAGGGGTCCAGGCGCGGCAGGTCCGAGCGCGGCGGCGCCAGCCTGGTGCGTCCCGCCAGCACGGCCAGCCGTGCCTTGTGCCGGGTCCACAGCGCCTGGGTGAAGGGATCATCGTCGCCTGCGGCGAGACGGTCCTCCAGACCGCGCAGCGGCGCATGGCTGAAACCGCTGTCGGCTTCCAGCCGGCGCAACGCGTCGCCCCGGCGGGCCGGCCGGAACCCGCGCAGCGAACGGTAGCCCACGTAGAGGAAGCCCGCGGCGAACAGGAGCAGCACCAGGGCATGCAGGATGGGCGGCAGCTTCGCCAGGAGGCCGAACAGCGCCAGGATCAGGAACAGGCACAGGACCAGCAGCGGCCAGCGGGCCGCCGTCCACAGGCGTTCCAGGTCCACGAACAAACGGGCCGCATGGATGATCCGGCTCAGTCGGCGCGGCAGGTCCGCCGCATGCTTCGACCCGTTCAATGGCCGCTCCTTCCAGGGCTGGCTGCCCGCCTACCGGCTCACTCGAGCCAGGGCGGGACCGTCTCGTCCTCGTACTGCCTTTCCACCGCGCGGCGCGGGGTGATCACGGTGAAGCGCTCTCCGTCTACCATGACTTCGGCCGGTCCTGGCCGAGAATTGTAGTCCGATGCCATCACGCTTCCATAGGCGCCGGCCTGCATGATCGCGACCAGATCCCCTTCCATCATGCGCGGGAGCGGTCGTCCCCGTGCGAAAAAGTCGCTGCTCTCGCAGATGGGGCCCACCACCTCGGTGGGTACCAGCGGGCCGTCCTTGGCGACGACCGGCAGGATGTCGTGCCAGGCACCGTACATGGCCGGCCGGATCAGCGTGTTCATGCCGGCGTCCAGCACCAGGAAGCGATGCGTGGCCGTCTCCTTCAGGTAGATCGCACGCGCGACCAGCACCGCCTGCTCGGCGACCAGGAACCGGCCGGGCTCCAGCACGACGCTGGCCCCCAGGCCGGAGGTCAGCCGCAGCACCATCCGGGCATAGTCGGCGATCGTGAATTTGGGCGGCTCCTGGTAGCGCACGCCGAACCCACCGCCGAAATCGACCCGGGTCAGCTCGACGCCGCCCTCCCGGATCGCCGTGAACGCCTCCAGCACCCGGCGATAGGCGGCTTCGAACGGGGCGAGCTCGGTGATCTGCGAGCCGATATGGCAATGGAGACCCACCGGTTCGATCCCGGCCATGGTCGCGGCCTCGGCCAGGATCGCCGACGCGTCCTCGATCGGCACGCCGAACTTGTCGCCCTTCTTGCCAGTGGAGATCTTGTCGTGACCGCCCGCGGCCACATCCGGATTGACCCTGAGCGCCACCGGCGCCCGCCGCCCCATGGCACTGGCCACCTGGCCAAGCCGGCGCAGCTCCTCGATCGATTCGACGTTGAACTGGAAGATGCCCTGAGCCAGGCCCAGCCGCATCTCGTCCGTGTCCTTGGCGACCCCGGCGAACACGATCCGCTCCGGCGGGCAACCGGCCTTGAGCGCCCGGGCGATCTCGCCGCCCGAGACCGTGTCCATGCCAAGGCCCATGCCGGCGAACAACCGCAGCACCGCCAGGTGGTGGTTGGCCTTCACCGCGTAGCAGATGCGCACGTCATGGCCGGCAAAGGCGTCCAGGAGGGCCCTCGCCTGGCGGCGCATCCCGCCTGCGGAGTTGACATAGACGGGCGTGCCGGCGGCCTCGGCGATCGCCGGCAGCGCTACGTCCTCGGCGTACAATACGCCGTCGCGGCGGGTGAAGCTGCCGGTCATCCGGCGCTGCCCGTCTCGGCCTGGTCCGGCTCCTCGGGCGGGATCTCCAGGGCACCCTTCTTGCCGCAGGCGCCGAGCGCCAGCGGCAGGGCCAGGGCAACGAGCAAGGCGAAAGCGCGCATCGGTCGGCTCCAGTCGGTCGGATGGGTGCTCACAGGAAGCGGACCCGGGCAGCAGCGATCGCCTCGCGCACCCGCACCGGCGCCGTGCCGCCCTCGCTGGTCCGGCTCGCCACCGAGTTCTCCACGCCCAGCACGGCGAAGATCCGCTGGTCGATCCGCGGGTCGACCGACTGCATCGCCTCCAGCGGCAGTTCCTCCAGGGCGCAGCCGCGCTCCTCGGCGATCTTCACGCAACGTGCGGCGATCCCGTGCGCATCGCGGAACGGCACGCCGCCTTCGCGCACCAGCCAGTCGGCGAGGTCGGTGGCGTTGGTGTAGCCCACACCTGCGGCAGCGCGCATCCGCTCCGGATAGAGGGTGATGCCTTCCAGCATGGCAGCCGTGGCGCGCAGGACCAGCTCATAGCTGTCGACCGCATCGAACAGCCCTTCCTTGTCCTCCTGCATGTCCTTGGAATAGGCGAGCGGCAGACCTTTCAGCACCACCAGCAGGGCTTGCAGGTGGCCCAGCACCCGGCCGGACTTGCCGCGCACCAGCTCGGCGGCATCGGGATTGCGCTTTTGCGGCATGATCGAGCTGCCGGAGGTGAACGCCTCCGGCATCCGCACGAAGCCAAACTGCGGCGTGCTCCACAGCACCAGCTCCTCGGCCAGCCGCGAGAGATGCACCGCACCGATCGAGGCCGCCGACAGATAGTCCAGGGCGAAGTCGCGGTCGGACACGGCATCGATCGAGTTGGCCATGGGTCTGGCGAAGCCCAGCTCGCGCGCCGTCACCTCCCGGTCGATCGGGTAGGAGGTGCCGGCGAGCGCACCGGCACCTAGCGGGCAGTCGCCGGCGCGGGCCAGCGCGTCCAGGAAGCGCGAGCGGTCGCGGCCCAGCATCTCGACATAGGCCATCATGTGGTGGCCGAAGGTGACCGGCTGGGCGGCCTGCAGATGGGTGAAGCCCGGCATCACCGTGTCGGCGTTGCGCTCGGCCAGGTCGAGCAGGACCCGCTGCAGTTCCCTGAGCAGGGCGTCCGCGCGCGCCATCGCCCGCCGCGTCCACAGCTTGAAGTCGGTGGCGACCTGGTCGTTGCGCGAGCGGGCAGTGTGCAGCCGGCGGCCGGGCTCGCCGATGTCCTCGGACAGGCGCGCCTCGACATTCAGATGAATGTCCTCCAGCGCCGTCGTGAACTCGAACTCACCGGCCTCGATCTTCCGGGCGATCCGCTCCAGCCCCGCCAGAATCGCGTCCAGGTCGCTCTTGGCGATCACGCCGCGAGCGGCCAACATGCGGGCATGTGCGGCCGAGCCTTCCAGGTCCTCGCGCCACAGCCGACGGTCGAAGGGGATCGAGGCGTTGATGGCCTCCATGAGGGGAGCCGGTCCCTCCTGGAAATGGCCGCCCCACATGCTACGTCCGCTGCCGGTGCTCACGCTGCTTCGCCCAGAGGTGATGACTTGAACCGCCGCCTGCTCCTGACCACTGCCCTGGCCGCTCTAGTCGGCCGGAGCGCGCTTGCCGCGGAGAAGTTCGACTTCCGCCGGCTGCCCGAGCCCGCGGCACTGCCGCAGATAAAGTACCTGGACGAGAGCGGCAACGAGACCGACCTCGCGGCACTCAGGGGACGCGTGGTGGTGCTCAACCTCTGGGCCACCTGGTGCGCGCCCTGCCGCACCGAGATGCCCTCCCTGGACCGGCTGCAGGCCAAGTATCCCAAGGAGGTGATGGTGGTGCTGGCGCTCGCCGCCGACCGTGCGGCGCGGGAGAAGGTCGACCAGTTCATGGAGGAGGTCGGGGCCACGGCACTGGTGGTCGGCCACGACCAGACCGCGAAATCTGCCCGCCTGCTCAATGCGCCCGGCCTGCCGGCGACGCTCATGATCGATCGAGAGGGCCGCGAGGTCGGCCGGCTGCTCGGCATCGCCGAATGGGACGGGCCGGAAGCGACCGCGCTCGTCGACGAGCTGCTGCAGGGCTGAGCTTGTGGCGAACCTGCCCATATCGCGATGACGTGATGCAAAATGAACACCATGGTGCATCCTGTATGCAAGCAGGGGCTATGCAACGCTTGCGTGTGCTACTAGTACCCTCCGCCGACTGTCGCCCATTTCCGTGAGGTCCGGATCTTCATGTTGAGCCGTCGCCAGATAGTAGCGGGCGGCTTGGCCGCTGCCGTAGCCATGCCTTCCATTGTCCGGGCCGCGCCGATCACCAACCAGGTGACCAAGCGGCTAGTCGTTATCGGCGACAGTTATTCGGACCCGAACTACGATACCACCAACACCTCGGCCGTGATCCCGAACTGGGCCGAGATCCTGGTGAGCCGCGGCCGCGCCGCGAGCATGGCCAACTACGCGCTCTCGGGTGCCACCGCACTGGACTATGCGAATGCGCCCGCCCGCGGCACCTTCAAGAAGCAGCTCGACCTGTTCCTGGCCAATCCGCGCTACGGCGACGACGACATCACCGTCGTCTATATGGGCTACAACGACATCGCGCGCAGCACGGATGTCCGCTGGACCAACCTGATGCAGTCCAAGGCGGACTTCCGGGTGGGTGTCGACCGGCTGCTCACTGCCGGGGCTGCCCGCGACAAGCGCCGCCTGCTGATCGTCGCCGTGCATGACTGGAGCAGGAAGCCGAACAGCCGGGCGGAGTACCTGCCACGCACCCGCGAGTGGCTGACCTTCACCTACGACTTCGTCAACAAGCGGCGCGCCACCCACAAGGGCATGATCTGCGTCAACGTCTTCCGCCGCTTCAACGACGTGGTGCTCCGTCCGCAGTCCTACGGGCTGAACAACGTCACCACGGCGGATCCGGCCCGCGCCGCCACCACGGCACTCTACTACAACACCAGCCATTTCGGCGCGAAGGGTCAGACGATCCTGGCCAACGAGTTCAGCAGCGCCTTCGACCTGGTCTGCCGCACCCGCTAGGGCCGGGCTGCATCTTCCGGTCCACGCCGAGGGCGGGGCGGCATGGCCGCCCCGCCCTCGGCGCATTTCGGAGGCTCGCGTCGCAACCGCGCAAGCCGCGGAGGCTTTGACGAAGGCAGAAAAACCCGCAAGCATGATGGGAAAGAGACGCCGGCGGCTCGGCAGGCCCGTCGACCCGTCGGCAACGGGGAACGCCACGATGAACTGGAACAGGGTGAAGACCGGCAGCCATCTGGCCGCGGGGCGCAGGCAGGTCCTGCTCGGTGCCGCGGCCACCGGCGCGCTGGCGGTGGGCGGGCTGCGGCCCCGGCCGGCACGGGCGGCAGGCACGCTCAAGGTCGGCACCTATGGCGGCTACTTCAAGGACAGTTTCGACGAGCACATCTACCCGGCCTTCACCGAGGAGACCGGGATCCAGGTGGAATCGATCGCCGAGCCGACCGGCGATGCCTGGCTGGTCCAGCTCCAGACGGCAGCGCAGTCCGGGCAGGCACCGGCTGACGTGTCGATGATCGCCCAGGTGGCGCGCCTCAGGGGCCAGAACGCCGGCCTCTGGGCGAAGCTCGACGAAGCGAAACTGCCCAACACCAAGAACCTCCACGAGCATTTCGTGCATCGCTACCCGGACGGTGCGATCAGCGGCGTGGGCGCCGTCTCCTGGTACGTGACCCTGTGCACCAACACCGAGGAGTTCCCGGAGCCACCGACCTCCTGGAAGGCGCTGTGGGACGAGGAGAATGCCGGGCTGATCGGGCTGATGGCGCTGGCCTCCAACTCCTTCCTGCTGGAGATCACGGCCAAGACCTGGTTCGGCGGCACCGACATGCTGGGCGACGAAGCTGGCGTGCAGCAGGTGCTCGACAAGCTGAAGGAGCTGGTGCCGAACGTGCAGCTCTGGTGGCGCGACGAGGGCCAGTTCCAGCAGGCGCTGGAATCGGGCGAGATCCCGATGGGCGAGTACTACCACGACGTCACCGGCCTGGCGGCCAGCCAGGGCAAGCCGGTGCGCTCGACCTTCCCGGAGGAGGGCGGAGTACTGGATTCCGGCTCCTGGTGCGTGATCAACACCTCCAAGGCCATCGACGAGGCGCATGTCTTCATCGACTACATGTCGCGCCCGGACATCCAGGCGAAGCTGGCGCGCAAGGTCGGGACATCGCCGACCGTCAAGCGCGAGTTCACCGACCTGACGCCAGAGGAGTTCGCCGCGGTCGGCAGCGACATCCCGCCGATCATCCCGCGCTACGACCTCTATGTCGAAAAGGACGCGTGGATCAGCCAGAAATGGAGCGAGTTGATCGCGGGCTGATCCTGACCGCCTCTTTCCGTCGTCCTTTCCGTCTTGCGAGGTAGTGATGTCCGGGCTGCGCATCGATCATGTCGGCAAGACCTTCGGCATGTTCGAAGCACTGAAGGATATCGACCTCGACTTCCCAGCCGGCCGCTTCATCTGCCTCCTGGGGCCGTCCGGCTGCGGCAAGACCACGCTCCTGCGGGCGATCGCTGGGTTGGAGATGCCGTCCACCGGGCGCATCCTCCTGGACGGCACCGACATCACCAGCGTGCCGGCGCACCGGCGCGGCCTGGGCATGGTGTTCCAGTCCCTGGCCCTGTTCCCGCATCTGAGCGTAGGCGAGAACATCGCCTACGGCCTGCGCATCCGAGGGGTCGACCTGGCCACGCGGCGCAGGAAGGTGGAGGAGCTCCTGGCGCTGGTCCACCTGCCAGGCGTGGCGGACCGGTCGATCTCGCAGCTCTCGGGCGGACAGCGCCAACGCGTTGCGATCGCCCGCGCGCTGGCGCTCGATCCGAAACTGTTCCTCCTGGACGAGCCTCTGTCCGCGCTGGACGCCAAGCTGCGCGAGGCGATGCAGGTCGAGCTGAAGCTCCTGCAGCAGCGCCTGGGCATCTCCACCATCGTGGTCACCCATGACCAGCGCGAGGCGCTGACCATGGCCGACATCGTGGTGGTGATGGACAACGCGCGAGTCCAACAGGTAGGCCCGCCGCTCGAGATCTACCGCAACCCGGTCAACGCCTTCGTCGCCGACTTCATCGGCACCAGCAACCTCCTGCCGGGCGCGGTCGACGGCCAGGACAGCCTGTCGATCGACGGCATCCGGATGGCCGGCGCGCGGCCCCATGGCCTTGCCCAGGGCAGCAAGGCGGCGATCTCGATCCGGCCCGAGGAGGTGGTGATCCATCCCGCGGGCGAGCTCGGGCCGAACCGCCTGCCGGCCGAGGTGATCTTCGTGCGCGACCTGGGTGCCAGCGTCGAGATCATGCTCGCCTGCGCCGGGCAGGAACTGCTGGCGGTGACCAGCCCCAGGGAGCGCCCGGACGTGCAGGTCGGCGACCGAGTCGCCCTGGAGCTGCCGCCCGCCGCCTGCGTGGTGCTGCCGTCATGAGCGACCTCCGGCCAAGAGGTCTGCCCGCCCGGCTGCCGGTGCTCTGGCCGGCCGCGATGCTGCTCCTGTTCTTCGTGGTGCCGTTCGGCATCATGCTGGCGGTGAGCTTCTCCCACCAGGTAGAGGGCGGCTTCTACGAGCCGGGCTTCGAGCTGGCCAACTATGCCCGCTTCCTCGATCCGTTCTTCGGTCGGGCCCTTCTGTTCTCCTTTTGGATCTCGGTCCTGGCTGCCGCCATCGTGATCGCGGTGGCCTTCCCGTTCACCTACTGCCTGACCCGGCTGCGTCGGCGCGCCCAGGTGCCGTTCCTGGTATTCGTGCTGGCGGTGCTCTCGCTCTCCGAGGTCATCATCGGCTTTGCCTGGTCGACTCTGCTCTCGCGCACGGCCGGCCTGTCCAACCTGCTGGTCTGGATAGGCCTGATCCCGCGAGCGCAGGCCTGGACGCCCAGCTTCGGCGCCCTGCTGATGGGCCTGTGCTACCTGGGCTTTCCCTACACGGTCCTGATCCTCTACCCAGCGCTCTCCCGCCTCGACCCGGAGATCCCGGAAGCCTCGCGCACGCTGGGCGCCTCGCCGCTGCGCACCTTCTTCCTGGTGATCGTGCCGGTGCTGCGGGCTCCTCTGCTCGGTGCGCTGATCATGGTGTTCGTGTTCAACCTGGGCGCCTATCTGCTGCCGCAGGTGCTGGGCCGGCCGCAGCACTGGACCCTTTCGGTGCACATCACCGACCAGGCCGTGTTCCAGTCCAACCTGCCGTTCGCCGCCGCCATGGCGATCTTCCTGGTGCTGTTCAGCCTGGCGTTCATCGGGCTCACCATGGTGCTGGGTGGGCAGCGGGAGGCAGCGCAATGACCCGGTCGCTACGCAACCTGTTCATGGGGCTGGTGGTGCTGTTCATGGCCCTGCCGCTCGTGGTGGTGGCCGGCGTGTCGCTGAACGGCGGCCAGCAACTGCTCTTCCCGCCGCGTAACCCCTCGCTGCGCTGGTATGCCGAGCTGTTCATCGCCCAGGACTGGCTGAACGCGCTGACCAACAGCCTGATCATCGCCATCAGTTCGGCCGCCCTGGCGCTTGCCATCGCCTTCCCGCTCGCCTGGTTCGTCTGGCGCTATCGCACGGGCTATGGCCGGCTGCTCTACGGCCTGGGCATCGCCCCCTTCACCCTGCCGCCGGTGATCACGGCGCTGGGCTTCCTGGTGTTCTGGACGGCGGCTGGCTGGCATGGCTCGATCGTGGCGACGATCGTCAGCCACGCGGTCTTCCTCGTCACCCTGCCGCTCGTCACGATCAGCCTGGGCCTGGCGGCGATCGACCGGCAGGTGATCGAGGCCGCCACCACCATGGGTGCCGACGAGGCCACCGTGTTCCGGACGGTGGTGCTGCCGCTGGTCCGGCCCTACCTGATCTCCAGCTATGCCTTCGTCTTCGTGCTCAGCCTGAACGAGTATATCGTGGCCTACATGGTCGCAGGCTTCACCGTGGAAACACTGCCGATCAAGATCTTCAACAGCCTGCGCTACGGCTACACGCCGGTAATGGGGGTGGTGGCGGTGGTGTTCGTGCTGCTGGCGGCGCTGATCTTCGGCCTGATCGCCCGGTTCGGCGACCTGCCGAAGCTGCTCGGTGCCTGGTCGAAGGAGTGACGGGATGCCCAACCCTGACCCTGGCCTCACCACCGGAGAGGCCCTGGTCCGCCTCCTGGAGGCCTACGGAGTCGAACTGGTGTTCGGCATCCCGGGCGTACATACGGTGGGCCTCTATCGCGGCCTGCACGGCGCGCGGCTGCGCCACGTCACGCCCCGCCACGAGCAGGGTGCCGGGTTCATGGCGGACGGCTATGCCCGGGTCACCGGCAGGCCTGCCGCCTGCTTCGTGGTAACCGGGCCGGGTGTCACCAACATCCTGACCGCCATGGGCCAGGCCTATGGCGACAGCGTGCCGATGCTGGTGGTCTCCAGCGTGAACCGGCGCGACCAGCTGGCCATGGGCAGAGGTGCCCTCCACGAGCTGCCGGCCCAGCAGGCGGTAGCCGCGGGCGTTGCCGCCTTCAGCCATACCCTGCTTTCGCCCGACCAGTTGCCCGAGGTGCTCGCCCGCGCCTTCGCCCTGTTCCGCACGTCGCGGCCCCGCCCGGTCCACCTGGAGATCCCGACCGACGTGATCGCGATGGCGGCCGGCCATCTCGACCTGACGCCACCAGCACTACCGGGCCGGCCCGCCCCCGACCCCGCCTGCATCGCGCGCGCCGCCCAGCTCCTGCGCCTGGCGGAGCGGCCGGCCGTGGTGCTGGGCGGGGGGGCCGTGGACGCGGCCGAGCCGGCCCGCGCCCTGATCGAGCTCCTGAACGCGCCCTTCACCAACTCGGTGAACGCCAAGGGCATCATGCCGCCGGACCACAAGCTGCACCTGGGCGAGAACCTGTCCTTCCAGCCCCTGCGCGAGGCATTGCGCACGGCCGACCTGGTGCTCGCGGTGGGCACCGAGTTCGGCGAGACCGAGATGTATCCGGAGCCGCAGGAGCTGCATCTCGACGGCGCGCTGGTCCGGATCGACATCGACCCCCAGCAGCTGGCGCGCGGGCCGAAGCCCGCCGTCGCGATCCTCGCCGATGCGCGGCTGGCGCTGGACGCGCTGCTCCACGCGGTGCGCAGCCCGGGCATCGTCCGGGACGGCAGCGAGCGCGCGGCGAAAGTCCGTGCTGCGGTCCAGGCGCAGTGGTGGCCGGCGATCGCGGGCCATCGCCTGGTGCTGGCGGCGGTCGACCGGATTCTGCCCGATGCGGTCATCGTGGGTGACCAGACCCAGCCGGTCTATGGCGGCAACCAGTTCTACCAGCCGCGCCGGACGCGCTCCTGGTTCAACGCCAGCACCGGCTACGGCACGCTGGGCTACGCCCTGCCCGCGGCGATCGGTGCGAAGCTGGCGGCGCCTGACCGGCCGGTCGTGGCGCTGATCGGCGATGGTGGCTGCCTGTTCACCCTGCCGGAGCTGGCCTCGGCGGTGGAAGCGGGCGTGCCCATCGTGATCCTGCTCTGGAACAACCGGGGCTATGGCGAGATCGCCGACTACATGACCGAGACCGGCGTGCCGAAGCTGGGCGTCGACCTGGTGACGCCGGATTTCGTGGCGGTCGCCCGCGGCTTCGGCTGTGCGGCCGAGCGAGCGACCAGCCTGGACCATCTGGAGCGGCTGCTCTCGGCCAGCATCGACCACAGCGTGCCGACCCTGATCGAGATCGACCAGAACGCGCCGTTTCTTGGCCAGGAATGAGAGAAGAACCATGCGGGTGAGGCTGTTCCAGGGACCGTTGCGCGCCGGCACGCCTGCCGAGAACCTGGAGCGGCTGGCCGAGCTCGCGGCCCATGAGGAAGGCGGGCTGCTGGTCTGCCCGGAAATGTTCCTCACCGGCTATGCGATCGGGCGCCAGACGATCGAGCGCCTGGCCGAGCCGGTCGACGGACCCTCGGCCCGCCGTGCGCAGATGATCGCACGGGCCACCGGCACGGCCCTGCTCTACGGCTATCCGGAGCGTGCCGCCGACGGGTCGATCTACAATAGCGCCATCCTGATCGGCCGGGACGGACAGCGCCTCCTGAACTATCGCAAGTGCCACCTGTTCGGCGATCTCGACCGAGGGGCCTTCGAGGCCGGCGAAGGGCCTAGTCCGATCGTCGAGCTTGACGGCTTCCGGCTGGGCCTCCTGATCTGCTACGATGTCGAGTTCCCGGAGGCGGTGCGCGCGCTGGCCCTGGCGGGCGCCGAGCTCGTCGTGGTGCCGACCGCGCTGATGCAGCCCTATGACGTGGTGGCCCGGATCCTGGTGCCGGCCCGCGCCATCGAGAACCAGGTCTTCCTCGCCTATGCCAATCGCTGCGGCACCGAGGGCGACCTCGTCTATTGCGGGCTGAGCTGCCTGGTCGGGCCGGACGGGACCGACCTTGCCCGGGCCGGCCGGGGCGAGGAGGTGATCGGTGCCCGGATCGGGCAGGAGATGCTCGAGCGCTCGCGGCCCGACTACACCTATCTCGCCGACCGCCGCCCCGACCTCTACCGCGCGCTCGTGCAAGGAGAACGCCGTTGACCTTCAACCAGCCGCTGGGCGGCAACGAGATGCCGCGCTTTGCCGGTCCGGGCACCATGATGCGCCTGCCGGCCGCCGCCTCCGCCGAGGGGCTGGACGCCTGCTTCGTCGGCATCCCCATGGACATCGGCGCCTCGCACCGGGCCGGCACGCGGTTCGGCCCGCGCCAGATCCGGCAGGAATCGACGATGATCCGGCCCTACAACATGGCGACGCGGGCAGCCCCCTTCGACAGCCTCCAGGTGGCCGATATCGGCGATATCCCGACCAATACGTTCGATCTGAAGAAGTCGGTCGCCATCATCGAGGAGCATTACGACCAGATCCTCCAGGCCGGCTGCATCCCCCTGGGCCTGGGTGGCGACCATACGCTGGTCTATCCGATCCTGCGCGCCATGGCGAAGAAGCACGGGCCCGTGGGCCTGATCCATGTCGATGCCCATGCCGACATCAACGAGCACATGTTCGGCGAGAAGATCGCGCATGGCACGCCGTTCCGCCGTGCCATCGAGGACGGGGCGATCGACTGCCAGCGCGCCGTCCAGATCGGCCTGCGCGGCTCGGGCTACTCGGCCGACGAGTTCGACTGGACTCGCTCCAAGGGCTTCCGCGTCGTCCCGGCGGAGGAGTGCTGGCACAAGTCGCTCACCCCGCTGATGGCCGAGGTGCGCGCCATGATGGGCGATGGCCCCGTCTATCTCAGCTACGACATCGACAGCCTAGACCCGGCATTTGCGCCGGGCACCGGCACGCTGGAGGTGGGCGGGCTCACCATCTGGCAGGGGCTGGAGATCGTGCGCGGCTGCCGCGGGCTGAACCTGGTCGGCTGCGATCTGGTCGAGGTGTCCCCGCCCTATGATCCGGCCGGCACCACTGCGCTCGTCGCCGCCAACCTCCTGTTCGAGATGCTCTGCGTCCTGCCGGGCGTCCAGTACCGGACCTGAATCCATGTCGTCCGCCTTGCCTGGATCGTCTGGCCCGCATGCCCGGCCGGTCACCATGTTCGGGCCGGACTTCCCGTTCGCCTATGACGACCATGTGCGTCATCCGGCCGGGCTGGGCGTGCTGCCGCCCGAGCGCCACGGCACCGAGGTCGCGGTGGTGGGAGCCGGCATTGCCGGGATCGTCACGGCCTATGAGCTGATGAAGCTCGGCCTGAAGCCGGTGCTCTACGAGGCCGACCGGATCGGCGGGCGGCTGCGCTCGGAGACCTTCAAGGGCGGGGACGGGACCATCGCCGAACTGGGGGCGATGCGCTTCCCGCCATCGGCAACCACCCTGTTCCACTATTTCGACAAGGCCGGGCTCAGCACCCAGCCCTTTCCCAACCCGCTGACGCCTGCCACCCCCAGCACGGTGATCGAGCTGGGCGGCCAGGCCCACTATGCCCGGACGTTGGCCGACCTGCCGCCTCTGTTCCAGGAGGTGGCGGATGCCTGGCGGGAGCTCCTGGAGGAGGAAGCCTCGTTCCACGAGATGCAGGCGGCGATCCGGACCCGCGACGTTGCCGCCATCAAGGCGATCTGGAACCGGCTGGTGCCGGAGCTGGACGAGCAGACCTTCTATGGCTTCCTCGCCCGCTCCCGCGCCTTCGGCCGGCGTTCGTTCCACCATCGCGAGGTGTTCGGCCAAGTCGGCTTCGGCACGGGCGGCTGGGACACCGACTACCCGAACTCGATGCTGGAGATCCTGCGGGTCGTCTATACCGATGCCGACGCCGACCACCGCACGGTCGAGGGCGGAGTGGAGCAGCTGCCGGTACGCCTGTGGGAGCACGCTCCCGACCGGGTGGTGCACTGGCCGGCCGGCACCTCGCTGAAAGGCCTGCACAACGGCATGCCCATGCCCGGCGTCGCCCGGATCGGGCGCGACCCGGACGGGCGGATCGCCATCACCGACCGCTGGGGCAACCGGCGCCTCTATGACGCGGCCGTGGTCACCTGCCAGGTCTGGCTGCTCTCGGCCCGGATCGACTGCGACGAGCGCCTGTTCGCCCATCCGCTGTGGATGGCGATGGAGCGCACCCACTACATGCAGGCGTCCAAGACCTTCGTGCTGGTCGACCGGCCGTTCTGGCGCGAGCTCGACCCCGCGACTGGCCGGCACCGAATGAGCATGACGCTCTCCGACCGCCTCACCCGCGGCACCTATCTGCTCGACCAGGGGGAGGACAAGCCGGGCGTCATCTGCCTGTCCTACACCTGGAACGACGATGCCATGAAATGGCTGTCCCTGCCGGTGGACGAGCGGGTGCGCCTGATGCTGCACAGCCTGGCGCAGATCTATCCGGGACTGGACATCCGCCGGCACATCATCGGCCACCCGATCACCGTGTCCTGGGAGGCCGACCCGAACTTCATGGGCGCCTTCAAGGCCAACCTGCCCGGCCACTACCGCTACCAGCGCCGGCTGTTCGGCCATTTCATGCAGGACAGCCTGCCGCCCATGCAGCGTGGCATCTTCCTGGCCGGCGACGACGTGTCCTGGACGGCCGGCTGGGCGGAGGGCGCCGTCACGTCGGCCTTGAATGCGGTGTGGGGGGTGGTACGCCATCTGGGCGGCACGAGCGCGGCCGGCAATCCCGGCCCCGGCGACCGGTTCGGGGAGTTGGCCCCCATGACGCTCGGCGACTGAGCGGAGACTTCAGCAGTGATCAGCAACGCGGACCTGCGGGCCCGGCGTGACGCCGCGGTTGCGCGTGGCGTCAGCAATCCCACCGGCATCTATGCGGCAAAAGCCGAGAACGCCTTCGTCTGGGATGTCGAGGGCAAGCGCTATATCGACTTTGCCGGCGGGATCGGCGTGCAGAATGTCGGCCATCGCCATCCCAAGGTGATCGAGGCCGTGCGCCGCCAGCTGGACGGCTTCGTCCACACTGCCTTCCAGGTGCTGCCCTACGAGCTCTACGTGGAGCTCGCCGAAAAGCTGAACGCGCTGGCCCCCGGCGACTTCCCGAAGAAGACCGCCCTGTTCACGACCGGCGCGGAGGCCAACGAGCACGCGATCAAGATCGCCCGCTTCGCCACCGGCCGCCCGGGCGTGATCGCGTTTTCCGGCGCGTTCCACGGCCGGACCCTCCTGACCCTGGCGCTCACCGGCAAGGTGGCGCCCTACAAGACCGGGTTCGGGCCGCTGCCGGGAGAGGTCTACCACGCGCCGTTCCCCTCGGCCTTCCACGGGGTGAGCGAGCGGCAGTCCCTGGACGCGATCGAGGCGCTGTTCGCCCATGACATCGGCCCGGAACGGGTCAGCGCCATCATCATCGAGCCGGTCCAGGGCGAAGGCGGCTTCCGGGTGGCCCCGTTCGGCTTCCTGCACGAGCTGCGCGCCTTGTGTGACCGGCACGGCATCCTGCTGATCTCGGACGAGGTGCAGGCCGGCATGGGCCGGACCGGCAGATATTTCTCCATCGAGCATTCCGGCGTGGTGCCGGACCTGGTGGTCGCGTCCAAGAGCCTGGCGGCCGGCTTTCCCCTCTCCGCCGTGATCGGCCGGGCCGAGCTCATGGACGGGCCGGGCCAGGGCGGGCTCGGCGGCACGTTCTCCGGCAACCCGGTCGCCTGTGCCGCGGCGCTGGCGGTGCTGGAGGTGCTGGAGGAACAGGACCTGCTGCGGCGCGGCCTGGCGCTGGGCGAGCTGGTGACCGGCCGGCTCCAGGCGATGGCGCGCCGCAACGACCTCACCTCGATCGGCGAGATCCGCGGGCTGGGCGCCATGATCGCGGTCGAGCTGGTGGCCGATCGGGAGACCCGGACGCCGGCCCCGGAGCTGGCGCGCAGCGTGACCGCCCTGGCGCGCCGCGACGGGCTGATAGTCCTGACCGCGGGTCATGCCGGCAACGTACTGCGCGTCCTGGTCCCGCTCACGGCACCGGACGAGGTGGTCGAGGACGGCCTTGCCATTCTGGAGCGGGCGCTGGTCGAGGCGGAGGCGGGCCAGCCGGGGAGCTGAACCCGCCGGCCACGCTCCCAGGAACGGTGGTCAGCCGCGGCCGATGAACGGCATCTTGGTCGCCATCACCGTGACGAACTGGACGTTCGCGTCGAGCGGCAGGCTCGCCATGTGGACGATCGTGTCGGCGACATGCGCCGCGTCCATCTTGGGCTCTGGCTTGATGCTGCCATCCGCCTGGGGCACGCCGCCGCTCATCTTCGCGGTCATCTCGGTGGCGGCATTGCCGATGTCGATCTGGCCGCAGGCGATGTTGTACTTGCGCCCGTCCAGGGAGGTGGAACGGGTGATGCCGGTGACCGCATGCTTGGTGGCGGTATAGGCGATCGAGTTCGGCCGCGGCACATGGGCCGAGATCGAGCCGTTGTTGATGATCCGCCCACCCTGCGGGTCCTGGTCCTTCATGAGCCTGAAGGCCTCGCGGGTGCACAGGAACACGCCGTTGAGGTTGGCGTCGACGACGTTCTTCCAGTCGTCGTAGGTCAGCTCCTCCAGGAGCGCGTTGCGGCCGAACGTGCCGGCATTGTTGAACAGGAGGTCGAGCCGGCCGAATCGCTCCTTGACCTTGGCGAACAGGTTCTGGACCGAGGCGTCGTCGCCGACGTCGGTGCGCACGGCCAGCACCTCCGCCGGTGCCGCCTCCTTGGCGACCGCGTCCAGCTGTTCCTGGCGGCGGCCGGCCAGCACCAGCGACCAGCCGGCCTTGGCCAGTGCCAGGGCGGCGGCGCGGCCCACGCCGCTGCCGCCGCCGGTGATCAGAGCGATTTTCTGTGCAGCCATTCTCGGTGCCCCCTCATGGTCGTTCCGCCTTCATGGCGGCGACCACGCGCCGGGCCAAGGGGTGATCGGCAAGTTCTTCCACCGGCACGTCCAGCCGGCGCCGCCAGTTCGGCCGCTCCAGGTCGGTGCCCGGCAGGTTGAGCTGCTCCACCTCGCCCACCAGGTCCTCCGCCTGGGCCAGCACCAGCGAGCAGGGGGACCGGGCGAGCGCCGCATGGGCCGCAGGCGCGAGCGAATCCTCGTCGGCCGGATCGATACCCAGGTTCGCGGCGAGCCCGGCCTTCTCCGCCGCCCGCTCCTCGAGGGCCGCCTGCGGCGGGTCCTCGCCCTTGACCTGGGCGCGCAGCCGGATGTCGTCGCCCTGCCAAAAGCCCGCGAGCGTCGCCAGGTCGTGGGTCGAGATGCAGGCGGCCGCACGCTTTGGCCATTCCTCCGGTGGGCGGAACCGGTTGCCGTCGCGCTCGAACCACATGACCTTGGTGGAAAGGATCTCCGCCGCGGCCAGCCGCTCGCCGAACCCTTCCGGCACGGTGCCGAGATCTTCTGCCACCACCATGCAGCCGTTCTCGTGGCTGGAGATCGTCAGCTCGGCGAACATCGCGTCGATCGGGTTGCGCACATAGGCGCCCTCCAGCGCCGAGGCCCCGGACGGCACCCAGAACAGCCGCTGCAGGGTCATGGCGTGGTCGATGCGCAGCGCCCCGGCATGGCGCATGTTGGCCCGCAGCAGGTCGCGCCAGGCCCCGACACCTTCCCGGATCAGGACCTGCGGGTCGAGCGGCGGCACGCCCCAGATCTGCCCGGTCGGGCTGAACGGATCGGGGGGCGAGCCCACCGCGACATTCTGGGCAAAGCGTCCTTGCTGCGACCAGAACTCGGCGCCCGAGGGCGCGGCACCGACCGCGAGGTCCCGGTAGAGCCCGATCGCCATGTCCTTCGTGCGCCCGGCCGCCAGCGCCAGTTCCTGGTCGAGCTGCCACTGGACGAAGGCGAAGAAGCGGACCCGCTCGGGATCGAGCTGGTCGCCGACCGTTTCCGGCTGGCGCGCCCATTCCGGCCAATTGCCCCAGTCACTCGTGCCGAAGCGTTCCTCGAGCGCCTGGAACATGGCAAAGGAGCGGAGCGCCTGGCCGCCGGCGGTCATGAACGTGTCGAGATCGCTGCGGTCACCCAGCGCCGCGAACGCCTGCTCGGCGGCGGCCAGCTTGGCGGCGACCACGGCCGGATAGTCGATGATCCGCCCGGCCGTCCGGCCGTCGGCCGGCAGGTACCGCTCGTCGAGCACGCTGGTCAGGTAGCGCAGATCCAGGAAGCGCCGGTCCGAGGGGTAGTAGGGGCTGGCCCGGCCGGGATCGCTCAGGAACAGGGCGTGGAACGGGTTCAGCCCGACCACGTCGGCGCCCATCGCGGCGCAGGCGTCGGCGAACAGAGCGAGCGTGCCGAAGTCGCCGATCCCGCAGTCGCGCTCCTTCTGCCGCAGCGCATAGAGATGGGTGGTGATGCCGAACCGCCTGCCGTCCTGCAGCGCTGCCGGCAGATGGCAGGCACCGGGCGAGACCAGCAGATGGGCCGGCTCGTCCATCCCGTCGATCCGCCAGCGGCCGGCCGGAAGCGGCTCGGGCAGCGTGACCCGGCAGCGTGCCCGGGTCCCTCCGTCCGCGTGCCGGCTGGCGATCACCTCGCCCCTGCCGGGCTGCACGGTGACCCGCCGCGTCTCGCCGGTCTCGGCGGACAGCTCGAGCGTCAGCAGCCCGTCCGGATCATCGGTGGTGATCTCCAGCACCGGCGGCTTGCCTGTGCTGCCGACCGAGAGGCGCGGCAGGCGGCGCTGCCAGGGCTCCTCTTCCAGGCGATGGAGGGAATCGGCGATGTCGCTCGGGTTGCCGGACGGGATGCGCATCGCCTGGAGCAGCGCCTTCAGGCTGTCCGGCGACACCTCGTGCCGGGTGCCTGCGATGTCCCACCAGGCGAGATCGATGCCGGCGAGATCCGCCAGGCGCTTCAGCGTCTCGGGATCGTCGCCATCGCGTCGGGCCGGCCGGTCGCTCAGCACGACCACGGACCGCGCCGACAGTTCAAGCTCGCTCGCAGCAACCGGTCCACTCGCCTTCTCCACGGCCGTGTCGAGTTCCAGATGCCAGCGGCCATCCGCTTCCGGCAGGATCAGGCGGAGCGGCGCGCCGTGGGCGTTCACTCCAACGTAGACATGGTCCTCCGGTTGCATGGAGCGCAGCTCCATGCCGAGAAATCTGCGCTCCTGGGCGAACCAGTCACTCTCCTCGAAGGCTCGCCCGTCCTCGCGCCGCCAGGTGACGGTGGTGCCGTCCAGGAAGCCGTCCAGGTGCAGGGCGGGATGGCGGCAGCGCAGCGCCACCAGCCGCCCCACCAGCTCCACCAGGCCATCTGCCTCCGCCGATGGGGCCGACCAGTCCAGCCAGTTGATCTCGTTGTCCTGGCAATAGGCGTTGTTGTTGCCGCCCTGGGTACGGCCGAGCTCGTCGCCCATGGTCAGCATCGGCGTGCCGCGCGCCAGGATCAGGCAGGCCATGAGTGCCCGCATGTCGGCGCGCCGGAGGCGGATCAGCTCCGGGTCGTCGGACGGCCCCTCCACGCCATGGTTCCAGGAGCGGTTGTTGTCGGTGCCGTCCCGGTTGTCCTCCAGATTGGCCTGGTTGTGCTTGTGCTCGTAGGAGACCAGATCGCGCAGGGTGAAGCCGTCATGGGCGGTGACGTAGTTGACGCTGACGGACGGCCGCCTGGCACCGAACAGGTCCTCCGAGCCCGCGAGCCTGGTCGCGAGCTGGCCGACCATCTCGTTCTCGCCCCGCCAGAAACTGCGCAGGTCGTCGCGGAACCGGTCGTTCCACTCCAGCATCCCGTCCGGGAAGTTGCCGGTCTGCCAGCCGCCCGGCCCGATGTCCCAGGGCTCCATGATCAGCTTCAGGTCGGCCAGCACCGGGTCCTGCTGCAGCGCCATCAGGAACGCGCCGTCCCGGGCATAGCCCGTGGGCGTGCGTGCCACCGTGACCGCCAGATCGAAGCGAAAGCCATCGACCCCCAGGCTCGCCCAGTGGCGGAGTGAATCCATGACCAGCCGCAATACCGGCGCGCGCTCGGTGGCCAGCGTGTTGCCGCAGCCGGCGTCGTTCAGGTAGTAGCGGCGGTTGGCCGGATCGAGCCGGTAGTAGAGGGCGTTGTCCAGGCCGCGCAGCGACACGGTCGGGCCCAGCTCGTCGCCCTCGGCACTGTGGTTGTAGACCACGTCGAGGATCACCTCGATGCCCGCCTGGTGCAGCCGCTCGATCGTCGCCGCCAGTTCCTCCGCCGGCTCGTCCGCCTGCCCATCCACCAGATAGCGCGGCTCCGGCGCCGAATAGGCCGCCGGGTTGTAGCCCCAGTAGTTGGTCAGGCCGGCATCGGCCAGATGCCGCTCGTCCAGGATCGCGTGGACGGGCAGGAGCTCCAGCGTGGTGACGCCCAGGCGGCGCAGATGATCCAGGACCGGCGGCTCGGCGAGTGCGGAGAACCTGCCGCGCAGCCGTTCGGGCAGGGCCGGGTGCAGCCTGGTCATGCCGCGCACATGGGTCTCGTAGATCACCGTGTGCCCGAACGGCGTGCGCGGCCGGCTGTCCGGGCGCGGCACAACGGGTGCGGTCACGATCGCCTTGGGCATGTCGGGCGCGCTGTCCGAGGCGTCGAAGGACAGGTCGGCGTCCGCGGCACCGCGCTGGTAGCCGAACATGGACGGGGCCAGGCGGAACGGCCGGTCGATCGCCCTGGCGAACGGGTCGAGCAGCAGCTTGTTCGGGTTGAAGCGGTGCCCGGCATCGGGGGCATAGGGGCCGTGAACCCTGAAGCCATAGCGCGTGCCGGGCCCGATCCCCTCGATCCGGCCGAACGCCACGCCCGAGGCGCGCTCCGGCAGGGTCAACCGGGCGAGTTCGGTACCGCCTCCCGCATCGAACACGCAGAACTCGACCCGCTCGGCATGCAGCGTCGGCAAGGCGACGTTGACGCCGTTCCCGTCAATGGTGACGCCCAGCGGGTTGGGGCGTCCCGGGAGGACCCGCAGGTCCACTCAGGTGATCACGCTCGGTGCGGCGCGTCCGGTGCGCGCGCGGATGCCGGCGATCTGCTCGGCGGTCTCGATGAGGTCGGCCAGCACGGCCTGGGTATCCAGATCATGGCGGGTGGGATCGGGTTCGTAGCGCTCGAGATAGAGGCGCAGCGTGGCGCCGGCCGTGCCGGTGCCGGACAGGCGCAGCACAATGCGCGACCCGTCCTCGAACAGGATGCGGATGCCCTGCTTGGCGCTCACCGAGCCGTCCACCGGATCCTTGTAGGTGAAGTCGTCGGCCCGGGCGATGCCGCGGCCGTTGACGATCCGGCCGGACAGCTCGCTCAGGCGGCCGCGCAGCTCGTCGACCAGGGCGTTGGCCGCCTGGGCGTCCACTTCCTCGTAGTCGTGGCGGGTATAGTAGTTGCGCCCGTAGGTGGCCCAGTGCTCGGTGACGATCTCCTTCACCGACTGGCCGCGCACCGCCAGGATGTTCAGCCAGAGCAGCACGGCCCAGAGCCCGTCCTTCTCCCGGACATGGTCGGAGCCGGTGCCGGCACTTTCCTCGCCGCACAGCGTGGCCATGCCGGCATCCAGCAGGTTGCCGAAGAACTTCCAGCCGGTCGGCGTCTCGTAGCAGCCGATGCCCAGCTTCTCGGCGACCCGGTCGGCCGCGGCACTGGTGGGCATGGAACGGGCCACGCCCTTGAGCCTGCCGGCATAGCCCTTGGCCAGGTGTGCGTTGGCGGCGAGCAAAGCCAGGCTGTCCGAGGGCGTGACGAAGATGCCCTTGCCGATGATCAGGTTGCGGTCGCCGTCGCCGTCCGAGGCAGCACCGAAATCCGGCGCGTCCGGCCCCATCATCAGGTCGTACAGCTCCTTGGCGTGGACCAGGTTCGGGTCGGGATGATGGCCGCCGAAATCGGGCGATGGCGTACCGTTCACCACCGTGCCGGGCGGGGCGCCGAGCGCCCCTTCCAGGATGGCGTGCGCATAAGGCCCGGTCACCGCATGCATCGCGTCGAAGCGCATCCGGAAGCCGGACGCGAACAGCGCGCGGATCCGGTCGAAGTCGAACAGGTTGATCATCAGGCCGAGATAATCCTCGACCGAGTCGATCACCTGGACGGTCATGCCCTCGACCAACGTCGTGCCCAGCTGGTCCAGGTCGACATCTGGGGCATCGGCGATCCGGTACTCGGTGATCGCCTTGGTCCGGGCGAAGATCGCTTCGGTGATCTTCTCCGGCGCCGGCCCGCCATTCTCGATATTGTACTTGATGCCGAAATCACCCTCCGGCCCGCCCGGGTTGTGCGAGGCCGACAGGATGATCCCGCCAAAGGCCTTGCGCGCGCGGATCACGCAGGAAGCGGCCGGTGTGGACAGGAGCCCGCCCTGGCCCACCAGCAGGCTGCCGAAACCATTGGCCGCGGCCATCTTGATGATGGTCTGGATGGCTTCCCGGTTGAAGAACCGGCCGTCGCCGCCCACCACCAGCATCTTGCCCTGGCGGTCCTCCAGGCTGTCGAAGATCGACTGGACGAAGTTCTCGACATAGTGCTCCTGCATGAAGACCGGGGTCTTCTTGCGCAGGCCGGAGGTGCCGGGCTTCTGGTCGGAAAAGGGCCGGGTCTCGATCGTCTGGATGGTCATCTCGCCGCTCCGCTCTCGGGCACCAGGGTCCGGTACAGGCTGGCATAGGCCTCGGCCCGCACCTCCCAGCCAAGCTCGCTGGTCATCCCGTTGCGCTGCATCTTCCGCCAGTGCCCGGGTTGCCGGTAGAGGTCGATCGTCCGGTTGATGGCATCGCGCAAGGCCTCGGCTGTCACCGGGAAGAACTGCACGCCGGTCGCCACGCCCGCCGCCAGCGCGGCGTCATTGGCGTCGATCACCGTGTCGGCCAGCCCGCCCACCCTGCTCACCACCGGGATGCAGCCATAGCGCAGCCCGTAGAGCTGGATGAGCCCGCAGGGCTCGTACCGGGACGGGACCAGGATCGCGTCCGCGCCGGCCGCCAGGAGATGCGGGAACTCCTCGCTGTAGCCGAGCACGCAGGCGATCCGACCGGGGTGACGCTCGGCCAGGCGCGCATAGACGGCTTCCTGCTGCACGTCCCCGGCAGCCTGCACGACCAACTGGCCGCCGGCTTCCAGCAGGTGCGGCACCGCCTCCAGGATCAGGTCCGCGCCCTTCTGCCAGGTCAGGCGGGTGATCACGCAGAACAGCGGCGAGTCGTCCTGGTCGAGCCCCAGCCGCTCGCACAAGGCCGCCTTGTTCGCCGCCCGGTCCTCCAGGCTGCCGGCCGCATAGTTCTTCGCCAGCAACGGATCGGTGGCCGGGTTCCACCGGCCCAGATCGATGCCGTTGACGATCCCGCTCAGCCGCGCCGCCCGGGCGTTCAGCAGGCCGTCCAGCCCCATGCCCAGCTCTGGCGCACGGATCTCGCGGGCATAGCTCGGGCTCACCGTGGTGATGCGGTCGGCATAGTTGAGCCCGGCCTTCAAAAAGCCGATCTGGCCGTAATACTCGACGCCGTCCGGCACGAAGGCGCGGCGCGGCAGACGCAGCTCGTCGAGCAGGCGGGCCGGGAACTGGCCCTGGAAGGCCAGGTTGTGGACGGTCAGCACGGTCACGGGGCGGTTGCCGTCGGCCAGCGCCAGATAGGCCGGAGCCAGCCCGGCCTGCCAGTCATGGGCGTGCACGATGTCCGGCCTGAAGCCCGGCAGGAGGCCCTGGCCGAGCCAGGCCGCCACGAGCGAGAGGGAAGCGAAGCGCTGGGCGTTGTCGGCCCAGTCCAGCCCCGCGGCATCGAGATAGGGCCCACCCGGCCGGTCGAACAGATGCGGTGCATCGAGCAGGAACAGGGACAGGCCGGTGTCGGCCGACGCTGCCAACAGCCGGGCGTCGCCACCGAACAGGCCGGGCAGGCGCAGGCACTCCTCCACCTGTACCAGCTTGGCCATGACCTGCCGGTAGGCCGGCAGGAGGATGCGCACCGCCACGCCGTACGGCGCCAGCGCCGCCGGCAGGGCGCCCACCACGTCGGCCAGGCCGCCGGTCTTGATCAGCGGAAAGCACTCCGATGCCACTGACAGAACGGACAAGCTCATCAATCAGCGGCCGAGCCGGTCGATCATCGGCTGGGTGATCAGGCAGATCCCGCGATCGGTGCGCCGGAAGCGCTGCGCATCGACCTCAGGATCCTCGCCCACGACCAGCCCGTCCGGGATGGTCACGCTGCCGTCGATCACCACGTTGCGCAGCCGGGCGCCGCGGCCGATCTTGGCATAGGGGAGCACCACCGCCCCGTCGAGCAGGCCATAGGAATGTACGTGGACGCCGGTGGACAGGAGCGAGCGGCGGACCTTCGAGCCGGAAACGATGCAGCCGCCGGCCACCAGCGAGCTGACGGCTTCGCCGCGGCGGCCGTCCACGTCGTGGACGAACTTGGCGGGCGGGGTCAGTTCCGAATAGGTCCAGATCGGCCAGGTCTGGTCGAACAGGTCGAGCTGCGGGACGATGTCGGTGAGGTCGATGCTGGCTTCCCAGTAGGCGTCGACCGTGCCGACGTCCCGCCAGTAGGCCTCCGATTCCGCCTTCGACTTCACGCAGGACTGGGTGAAGCGGTGCGCCACCGCCTTGCCGTGCTGGACGATGTAGGGGATCAGGTCCTTGCCGAAATCCCGCGACGAGCCGGGCAGTTCCGCATCGCGGCGGAGCTGGTCGAACAGGAAGTCGGTCCGGAAGACGTAGATGCCCATGCTGGCGAGCGCCATGTCCGGGTTGCCGGGGATGCCCGGCGGGTCGGACGGCTTCTCCAGGAAGGCGACGATCCGGGAATTCTCGTCGACATGCATGACGCCGAAGGCGGTGGCGTCCAGGCGCGGGACCTCCAGGCAGCCGACGGTGACGTCGGCGCCCGTGTCCACATGCTGCTGGAGCATCAGCCCGTAGTCCATCTTGTAGACATGATCACCCGCCAGGATGACCATGTATTCGGGCGCATAGTCCTGGATGATGTCGATGTTCTGGAAGACGGCGTCGGCCGTGCCCTCGTACCATTGGGTTTCCGAGACGCGCTGGCTGGCCGGCAGGATGTCGAAGCCCTCGTTGCGCTCGGGCCGCAGGAAGTTCCAGCCACGCTGCAGATGGCGGATCAGGCTGTGTGCCTTGTACTGGGTCGCCACCGCGATCCGCCGGATCCCGGAATTGAGTGCATTGCTCAGCGCGAAGTCGATGATCCGGGTCTTGCCGCCGAAGAACACCGCCGGCTTGGCACGCCGGTCGGTGAGCTCATGCAGGCGCGAGCCACGGCCACCCGCCAGCACGTAGGCCATCGCACTGCGGGCCAGGACGGTGGTGGGCGTCCTCACTTCGACCATCGATCGCTCCCTTCCCGTCTCTTCTTGTCCTGCCGCTCATGAACTGAGCTCATCATCCGCGTCGAATAAGTCCGCCGACGGGGGCGGGAGCGTGACCGGCGCCGCATGGGACCGGTCGTACCGTGCCGTCGTTTCGCCCGCGAATTCGCCCCGATCGCCCATCCGCCGCCACGGTAGCAAGCCGCACCCGTGTTGAGAACTTCTCGCCCGCGTCCAGGTTGCGGCGGGCCGGCGCGATATTCCAGTCGTAACGCTGGAATAAGGCGCTGCCTGCCACGGAAGGCTTCGCCCGGACCGGGCCTTGCTCACCTGCAGATGGATGGCCCGCAGGACGAGGCCGCTTCCTCAGCCCGGGTCCATCGGCGCGTGCCAGATATTATCGGCATATTCGCGGATCGAGCGGTCGGACGAGAACCAGCCAGCGTTCGCGGTGTTGTGCAGCGACATGTGCCGCCACTGGGCCGGCCGGCGGAACATGGAGGCCGCCTTGCGCTGGGTCGCGGAGTAGTCGGCGAAATCCGCCGCCACCATGAAATAGTCGCTCTCGTACAGGTCGTGCACGATCGGGCCGTAGCGGCCGGGCTCGTCCGGCGAGAACACGCCGCCGCCCACCGCGTCCAGCACCTGGCGCAGGTTGCCGTCTCCCTCGATCACCGCTCGCGGGTTGTGCCCGTTGGTCCAGCGCTCGCGCACCGCATCCGCGGTCAGCCCGAAGATCAGGATGTTGTCCAAGCCGACATGACGGCTGATCTCGACATTGGCACCGTCCATGGTGCCGATCGTGATGGCACCATTGGCCTGGAACTTCATGTTGCCCGTGCCGGACGCTTCCATGCCCGCGGTAGAGATCTGCTCCGACAGGTCGGCAGCCGGGACCAGCATCTCGGCCAGTGACACGTTGTAGTTCGGCAGGAACACCACCCGGAGCTTGTCGCGCACCGTGGGGTCGCGGTTGACCACCCGCGCCACGTCGTTGATCAGCTTGATGATCAGCTTGGCCCGGTGATAGCTCGCGGCCGCCTTGCCGGCGAAGATCTTGACCCTGGGCGTCCAGTCGCGCTCCGGCTCGGCGCGCATCGCCTCGTAGAGGTGGACCGTCTCCAGGATGTTCAGGAGCTGGCGCTTGTACTCGTGGATCCGCTTGATCTGGATGTCGAACATCGCTTCCGGGTCGAGGCGGATGCCGGTCCGCTGCGCCACGAACACCGCCAGGCGCTGCTTGGCCCCCTGCTTGACCCGCGCGAACCGCTCGAGGAAGGCCTGATCGGTCGCGAACCGCTCCAATTCCTTCAACCGTTCGGCGTCCTTGATCCACTGGGGGCCGATCGCGTCCGTGATCAGGTGTGCCAAGTCCGGATTGCACTCCACCAGCCAGCGACGCATCGTGATGCCGTTGGTGACGTGGGTGATGCGGTCCGGGAACAGCGTGTTCAGGTCCTTGAACACGGTCTCGCGCATGAGCTCGCCATGGAGCTCCGACACGCCGTTGACCTTGTGCGAGCCGATGAAGGCGAGGTTGCCCATCCGCACGCGGCGGCCATGGGTCTCGTCGATCAGGGAAACCGAGCGGACCAGATCAAGGGTAACATCCGGCCGCTTGCGCACCGCCGCCAGGTGCATCGCGTTGATTTCGAAGACCAGCTGCATGTGCCGCGGCAGGAGCCGCTCGAACAGCGGCACCGACCAGGTCTCCAGCGCCTCGGGCAGGAGGGTGTGGTTGGTGTAGCAGAGCGTGGCCTTGGTGATCTCGAAGGCCTCGTCGAGCGCAAAGCCGTTCAGGTCGACCAGGATCCGGGTCAGCTCCAGCACCGACAGGGCCGGGTGGGTGTCGTTGAGCTGGATGTTCGCCGCCTCGGGCAGCGAAGTCAGGTCGTCATACTGAGTCAGGTGGCGGCGGATCAGGTCCTGCAGGGAGGCCGAGGTGAAGAAGAATTCCTGGCGCAGGCGCAGCTCCTGGCCCTCGGCCGTGGAATCGTCGGGATAGAGGACCCGCGAGATCGAGCTGGCGCGCACCTGCTCGGCAAACGCATCGACATGCTGGCCGCGGTTGAAGGCATCCAGCCGGATGGGCGTGATCGGCCGCGCCGCCCACAGGCGCAGCGTGTTGACGGTCTTGCCTTCCCAGCCGACCACGGGCGTGTCGTAGGCCTGAGCCAGCACCCGCTCGGACGGCTGCCAAACATAGGAGACGGTGCCGTCCGGATTGTCCTCGGCATCCACATGGCCGCCAAAGCCGATCTCGTAGGCGACCTCGGGCCGCTCGAACTCCCAGGGATTGCCGAAGGCCAGCCAGTCCTCGGGCAATTCGACCTGCCAGCCGTCCCGGATAACCTGGCGGAACAGGCCGAAATCATAGCGGATGCCGTAGCCGTAGGCCGGCACGCCGACCGTGGCCATGCTCTCCATGAAGCAGGCCGCGAGCCGGCCCAGGCCGCCATTGCCGAGTGCCGCGTCCGGCTCCAGCGCCTTGACCGCCTCGAAGTCGATGCCATGGGCTGTGAGTGCCGCCTTCACCTCGTCCAGCAGGCCCAGATTGCTCGCATTGTCGGTCAGGAGCCGGCCGATCAGGAATTCGAGCGACAGGTAGTAGACCCGCTTCCTGCGCTGCCGGTAGGTATGATCGGTGGAGGCGAACCAGCGGTCGACCAGCCGGTCGCGGAGCGTGATCGCCGTCGCTGCGTACCAGTCGTGCAGCCGGGCGAACTCGGGATTCTTGCCCACCGCATAGCGCAGCGTGGTGACGATCGCCTCCTTGAGGTCCGCGGACGCCCGGCCGGGCATCAGCCGCGGCGGCGAGGCGCTGGCTGGCGATGGCGAACTCGACATGGTCTTGGTGTCCATCACGTCGCAGGTCCTTGGTGGCCTTCCCCTGACCCGGTCCGCGGGAGGTTCGGCTCGTGTACGCACGCGGCGCTCGACGGGTCTGCTGCCGACCCTGACCGACTTCTAGCACGGAAGCCGACGCCGCTGGCCGAGCATGGCGGGCATGACGAGCTTGGCAAGCGTCACAATGGAAACGGGAGGGGCCCTTGCAGATTCCGGGCAGCAGCATCGGCCACGCCGCGAGCACAAGCCGCCGGCTCCACCCAGCAGCGACTTGACATTGGCGGCCTCGACACCCAGCTTGCCTGCCATCGTCTCCGTGGTGATTTGCGCCGACCGGCTTGCGGCCACGTTAAATAAGCGGCTAAAAGGTCGTGATATAGGACTTTATTCCCGGAACCGATCGGGAATGCGTCCTTATCCCGTTCCTGACCGGTCGGCCACTCGACGTTGAATCGAGGCCAGGAAGCGGTCGATGCCCATCAAGATTCCCAATGACCTGCCCGCAGCCGAATTGCTGCGCAACGAGGGCGTGCGCCTGATCGGCGAGGAGGACGCCCTCCAGCAGGACATCCGTCCGATGCAGGTGGGCTTGCTCAACCTGATGCCGGACAAGCTCACCACCGAGACTCAGTTCGCCCGGCTGCTGGGCGCCACGCCGCTCCAGGTCGAGCTGACCCTGATCTCGACCGGAAGCTACATCCCCTCGAATGTGTCGCAGTCGCACCTGCAGAGCTTCTACCAGAGCTGGGAGCAGGTCGCCGACCGCAAGTTCGACGGGCTGCTCATCACCGGCGCCCCGGTCGAGCTCCTGGAATTCGAGGAGGTGAAGTACTGGGACGAACTGGTACGGATCTTCGAGTGGTCGCGCCGTCACGTCCATTCGACCTTCAACGTCTGCTGGGGCGCCCAGGCAGCGCTCTATCACTTTCATGGCGTGCCGAAGCACACCCTGCCGGTGAAGCGCTTCGGCATCTACCGCCACGAGGTCACCGAGCCGCGCGACGCCGCGCGCTCGCCGCTCATGCGCGGCTTCGACGACGAATTCTGGGTGCCGGTCAGCCGCCACACCGAGGTGCGCGAGGAGGACCTGCCCGCCGACGGCAGCATCCGGGTGCTGGCCCGTTCGTCCCGTGCCGGCCTGTGCCTGTGCGAGGACCCGGCGAACCGCCACCTCTTCATGTTCAACCACCTGGAATACGACACGTTCACGCTGGACCGGGAATACCGGCGCGACCTGGAGCGCGGGCTGAACGTCGAGATGCCGCTGCGCTACTATCCGGACGACGATCCGGCCAAGCGGCCGGTCAATCGCTGGCGCGCCTACGCCCACCTGCTGTTCGGCAACTGGATCAACGAGATGTACCAGACCACGCCGTTCGACCTGGACGGGATCGGCGGCTGACCGGCAGGCGGGCACGAGGGCAGCCGGCTGGTGGTGGATTGATATTGACCTTCCTGCTCGCCTGCCTACCTGGATGGCGCGAGGCCACGTCCTCCCCCTTTACGGGATGAAGTCCGGGACGGCCCGGCAGCCTGGCCGAAGGAGGTTGCCGTGGCGTGGTTCATTCTCGTGATCGCCGGTCTGTTCGAGGTCGTCTGGGCCTTCACGATGAAACAGTCGGAAGGTTTCACCCGGCTCTGGCCCACGGTCATCACCTTCGCCGCGATGCTGGTGAGCTTCGGGCTCCTGTCCTGGTCGATGCGGTCGCTGCCGCTCGGCACCGCCTACACGGTCTGGACCGGGATCGGGGCGGTGGGCGCCTTCCTGGCAGGGATCGTCTTTCTCGGTGAGTCCGTCAGCGCGATGCGTCTGCTGGCGGCCATGCTCATCGTGAGCGGGCTGCTGCTCATGAAGCTGTCCAGCAGCGCCTGACAGGGTGGCCGGGTGCGGGCTCAGCCCTGCCGGTCGCCCGGGTTCTGATCCTGGACCCTGACCATGCCGGCGGCCACGCCGATGCTGGCGGCACCCGCCTTGCCGAGCGTGATGGCTCCGCTGCCGGCATGGTCCGGCCCGGTGCCGACGATCCGGCGGTACTGAGTCCGGCCGGTCACGAAATCCAGCGCGGTCAATGCCCAGCGATTGCCGTCCGGCAGGTGCTCGTAGCTGTAGATCAGCCCGTTCTCCAGCGAGAGGGCCGGCATCGCCGCGACACCCACCGTGCTGTTCCAGGCCGTCTCGCAGCGGCCCTGCCGCGCGTCGATGTCGATCCGCTCCAGGCCGCGCCCGCCTGCCAGGTTCGCCGCCAGGACCGTGGCCTGCCCGTCCGCCTGCCAGGCCACGCCCAGCAGCCGCTCGCCCGACCGGGTCGGGAAGGGATAGGCAGCGAACAGGGACGTGCTGCAGATCCGCTGGCCACCGGCCTGCCGGGAGCGGTCGAACACCACCAGTTGCTCATGCGGCCAGCCGCCATCGGTCAGCGCCACCATCTGCCGGCCCAGCAGCAGCACCGTCCGCTGCCTGGAGGCGGCTTCCGGCCTGCCCGCCACCACCTGCGGCGCCACCAGCGGCTGGCGCCACGTCACCACCGGCTGCCCGTCCGCACCGGCATCCAGGCGCTGCAGCGCGTCCCCTGCGACCAGGAACAGCGCCCCCTCGCCCGGATCGACCGCCGGATGGCTGCCGGGCGTGGCGGAAGTCCCGTTCGCCGTCGTGAGCGCCAGGGTCCTGGTCGTGCAGTCGTCCAGGCGCAGGGTCCCCGCGATCCCGGTGGCGCTCACGAACCAGGCGCGGCCGTCGCCCTGCGACAGGAGGGCGGTCACCTGGTCGCCGGCCGGCAGGGCAGGCTTCAGGTCACAGCCCGCCACCTGCTCGAACCTGGCCGTTCCCCGGGTCCACACCGCGCCGATCGTCACCACCCGGACCTGCTGGACCATCCATACCTGGCTGTCGCCCGCCAGGACCACGATCCGGCCGGCCTGGTCGACAAAATGGGCGCCGCTCGCCGGGCCATCGGGCAGCGCCAGCTCGGCCAGGCGGGTCAGGGAGCCAGGGTCCAGGAGATTGAGCGTCGCTCCGCCGGGCCTGGTGCAGACCGCCAGCACCCGGCCCTGGTCATCCAGGGATACCTCGCCGCAGGCGGCATCCAGCCGAATCGAATCCACCGCCTGCATCCCGCCCAGCGGTCCTGCCGCCGCCTGGGCGCCGATGGCCGGCCTGGCCGTGACGGGCGCCAGGGCGGCCAGGGGCCGGGGCGATGCCAAGCGGCCGGAGAAGCTGCCGGCGGCACCCGCCGCCACGCCGTTCGCGATCGGTCCCGGCTCTGCCGCGGGCGACAATCCCGGCAGCAGGAGCGACAGAAGAAGTGCCGTAGAAAATCCGGCACGGTGCGCCCAACGGATCATCCGCGCGTGTCCTCGCATGGGCCATGGAACATCATGACACGTATTTGCGCATTCCCTCAAGTCACGCCGTCACGGCAGCATCAGCCGCTTGTGGCAGGAACCCCACCGCAAGCGGCTCCGTTCCCGGAAATCGCGGTCAGCGGCGGGGCGGGCGCCGGTCATGGGGCGCCAGCACCCGAATCGCGGCATGCTCGGCCGTGCGCGCCGCCGCCTGTGGCAGCGCCACGTACTGGCGCCGCCGGGGCCGCGCAGTCTGAAAGGCCGGAGCGCCCAGATAGAGCTGCTTTTCCGCCTCCGCTAGAAGGATGCCGCCGAACTGCGGCCAGAGCCGCTGACCGGTGCGCTCCAGCGGGATCGCCAGGCGCTGCAGGATCTTCAGGTTCCAGGGCGGCACGAACATGGCCCGGCGCACCTCGCCCCGCACCAGGAGGTGGCGGGCGAGCAGGCGCTCGAGCTGGCCGGCGGTAAACGGCGAGCCCTGGCCGAACGGCGTGGTGTCGGACAAAGACCACAGCCCGTGCCGGTTCGGCACGATCAGCACCACCCGGCCGTCATCGGTGAGCACTCGCCAGATCTCGCGCATCAGCCGGTTCAGGCTGCGGCAGGTCTCCAGCGCATGGACCAGGAGCAGGCAGTCCACGCTCTGATCGGCCAGCGGGATCTCGTCCTCCTGGAAGATCGCGAGCCGGCAAGGTCCCGTCTCCGGCCAGCGCTGCACGTTGCAGCCGGCCGGCACCAGCGCCAGGGTCGCGGCCGCCTCGTCGGCGAAGACGTCCAGGAACGGCATGGCGTAACCCATGCCGACGATGGTCTTGCCGGCCACCTGCGGCCAGAGCTGACGGAGCTGCAGCCCGATCAGCCGGCGCGCGAGCTGGCCCTTGCGGCTGGCGTAGAACTGCTC
Organism: Geminicoccus sp.; assembly: GCF_035556675.1. Taxonomy (GTDB): domain Bacteria; phylum Pseudomonadota; class Alphaproteobacteria; order Geminicoccales; family Geminicoccaceae; genus Geminicoccus. The sequence continues at coordinate 55,911 of NZ_DATMFZ010000259.1, forward strand.
GAGATCGCCGTTCATGACTCCGTTCGATTCCGGCTCGACCAAGGTCATGTGCCGCCCGAGGTGGCGCACACTGCTCGTCCGGACCATATACGACGGCAATGCCCATGCTGAAGTGGGTAGACGCCCAAACGCGACCAATCGGGAGATGCGACCTTGGCCAATGCCCCAATCCTGGTGGAACTCCTGCCGATCCTGGACGACAACTACGCCTTCATGCTGCGCCAGGAAGGCAATTCCAGGGTGGTGATCGTGGATCCGGGTGTCGCAGCGCCGATTGCCGAGGCGCTGGCCGAGCGCAGCCTGCAGATCGGCACCATCCTGATTACCCACAGCCATTCGGATCATGTGGCGGGGGTCGAGGAGCTGGCGCTGGCTACCCAGGTCGAGGTCATCGGCAATGGCGCCGACTGCCACCGCCTGCCCAAGCTGACCCGCACGGTCGAGCCGGGCCAGCGCTTCGAGCTGCTGGGCACCCCGGTCGAAGTGCTGGACACGCCCGGCCATGTGCGCGGGCATGTCAGCTACTATCTGCCCGAGGCCAAGCTGCTGTTCTGCGGCGATGTGATGTTCACCATGGGCTGCGGCCGGCTGGGCGAGGACGGGCCCGAGGTGCTGTGGAAGTCCCTGCAGCTCCTGGCCAAGCTGCCCGACGACACCAAGGTCTATTCCGGCCACGAATATACGCTGGGCAACGCCAAGTTCGCGGCCCACGTCTTCCCGGACAATCAGGAGATCAAGGCCCGGCTCGCCAAGGTCCAGGAGCTGCGGGCGGCCGGCCAGCCGACCGTGCCGACCACGATCGGCGAGGAGAAGCGGACCAATCCGTTCCTGCTGGGTGGCTCCGAGGCGCGCTTTGCCGAGCTGCGCGAGGCCAAGAACAACTTCCGCGGATAAGGGAGATCAGGGCAGGCGGCGCAGCATGGCGCTGGCCGTCTGCCGGGCCGCCAGCATCACGGCCAGCACGACAACGAGTGCCCCCAGCACTAGGATGGCCGCGTCCAGCGGCCGGACGGCCAGCATCGTCTGCACCGGCCAGCTGCCCGCCGGGCCGGCCTCTGCCAGCATGAGCATGGCGAACGCGCCCAGGCCGGCCCCGGCCAAGCCGCCCAGCCATAGCGGGCGGAACGGATAGGGCCGCAGCTCGCGCAACACGAATGGATCGTCGGCACCGAGCATGCGCAGGACCTCGATCTCCCCGTGCCGGCGCCGAACGGCATCGGCCGTCAGGACCGCTGCCAGCAGCAGTGCCAGGAGCAGGGTGCCTGCCCCCAGGGCCGGCATGGCATAGCGCAGCAGGGCGAGCAGTGCCGGGTCGGGACGCGGGCCGATGATCCCGGCATCCTCGATCAGGCCGTCCGGGGCAAGAGCGGTGATCCGCTCGTGGAGCCGCGCCAGGTCGGGCACCACCCCTGGGTCGAACCGGGCCTCCAGCAGGATCGGCATGGGCAGATCGGCATCCCGGCCGCCGACCAGAACCTCGCGCACCTCCGCCTCGGGGATCAGCTCGACCTGCCCGACCTGTGGGTCGGCACGCAGCAGGGCCATCACGCCGGCGAGGTCGCCGTCGCGATCGGCCGGATCGAGCGGTGCCGGCAAGGACACTACCGCTACGGCGACGCTGCGGTCCTCGGCCACCAGCAGCAGGCCATGGCCCGCGGCGGCAAGCGCCAAGCCGACCGTCGCCGCCAGAACCAGCAGCCCGAGGAGCAGGGCAACCATGCCCCTGGTCGGCCAGCCGGGCGTCGGGAAGGTGCCGGTACTCATGCGAACTGGTCCACCGATGCCGTGGCTGCCGCCGGGTGAAGCCGGCCGTCGGCCAGGCGCATGGCCCGGGCCCGGACCCGCGCCGGCAGTGCTGGATCATGGGTCGCCAGAAGGATGGTGGTGCCGGCCCGGTTCAGCTCGCCCAGGAGGTGGAGGGCGCGGTGGGCCAGCGGGCCGTCCAGCAGGCTGGTGGGCTCGTCGGCCAGCAGCAGGTCGGGCCGGCCGATCACCGCGCGCCCGAGTGCCAGCAGCTGGCGCTCGGCGGCGGAGAGTTCCCCTGGCCGCCGCGCGGCCAGCCCGGTGATCCCCAGCCATTCCATGAGCTCGGCGACCGGCGGCCGGATCTGCTTTACGGGCAGACCGGCGATCCGCAGCGGCAGCGCCAGGTTCGCGGCGGCACTCAGATGGTCCAGGAGCCGCAGGTCCTGGCAGACGAGGCCGATCCGGCGGCGGATCCGGGCACGCTCACCCCGGTCGATCCGCGCCGTGTCCCGGCCGAACAAGGTCAGCCGCCCGATGGCCGGAGCGGCGGCGCGGGCGATGCTGGTCAGCAGCGTGGTCTTGCCCGCACCACTGGCGCCGACGATCAGCAGGAATGATCCTGCTTGCACGGTGAGGTCGAAGTCGCGCAGAACGTCCGGGCCGGAACCATATTTCATGGCGGCACCGAAGAGTTCGACGATGATTTCGCGCTGGTCGCTCAATACCGATCCTGGAACCACTGCTGTCTTGCCCCCGGATCGCCGCCGGCCGGACCGGATGCGCCAGCCGTCGTCGGCGCGCCCGGCATCATGATCGTCACCTGCCCCAACTGTGGCGCCAAGTACAAGATCGACAGCGCCGCGATCGGCGAGAAGGGGCGCATGGTCTCCTGCGCCAACTGCCGCCATCGCTGGTTCGTCGATCCGGAGCGACCCGGGGCCGAGCTTGCCGCGCCCGAGCCGCCGCCGCCACCCCCAACTGCCGAGCGGCCACGCCTGGGCGAGGAGCCGGGCATGGTGCGGCGGGGCAGCCGGAGCGGCGCGTTCGGCTGGCTGGTCCTGCTGGTGCTGATCGCCGTGGTGGCCGGCCTGGTGCTGGCCCGTAACCAAATCGCCACGGCCTGGCCGCAGGTGGCGGGCATGTACCGCCAGCTGGGCCTGGAGGTGACAGTCGACCCCGGCCTGGAAATCCGCGGCGTCACCTCCTCGGAGATCGACGAGGACGGGGAGCGGGTGCTGGTGGTGAGCGGCGAGATCGTCAACACCACCGACTATGCCATGTCGGTACCGGCCCTGCGGGTGTCGCTGCTCGACGGCGAGCGGATGGAACTGACCAGTGAGGTGGTGCGGGTCGAGCCGCCCATCCTGGAAGCCCGCGCCACCACCCGGTTCGAGACGCGGCTGGAAGACGTGCCGCCCGAAGCACGGCACACCGCGGTGCGGTTCGAGGACGCCCCTTGACCCTCCCGATGGCGCGCGCACTGGCCGAGGCCAGGGCCGCGTCCGAACGGGGCGAGGTGCCGGTGGGCGCGGTGGTTACCGACCGGGCCGGGCGGATCGTCGCCGCGGACGGCAACCGCGTCGAGGAATGGCGGGATCCTACCGCCCATGCCGAGATCCTGGTGCTGCGCACGGCGGCCGCTGCTCTGGGCTCGCCGCGCCTGGTCGACCATGACCTGTGGGTGACGCTGGAGCCCTGCCCGATGTGCGCCCAGGCGATCGCCTTCGCCCGGATCCGCCGCCTGCACTTCGGTGCCGCCGATCCGAAGGGCGGCGGCGTCGAGAACGGCCCGCGCATCTTCGGCCAGCCGACCTGCCACCATCGGCCGGAAGTGGTGGCCGGCATCCGGGAGACGGAGGCGGCGGCGCTCTTGAGGAGGTTCTTCCAGGCACGGCGTTGACTCGATGGTCAGACGCTGCGCCATGATCACCGCCTCCTTCGTGTCGGCGGTGCCATGCGCGTTACGATAGACATCGACGAGGCCCTGCAGCGGCTGGTGCGCGGGAAGCGTCAGGCCGAAGCCCTCCAGGCGCTCAAGGACATCGGCTGGGAAGGTGACCTGGATGCGATGCGAACGGACCTGAACTTTCCCCCGGACGAGCCGTCACCAAACGTTCCTGAAGAAGCCTGCGCGTCCTGCGTTAAAGCCTCACACCCCTGCCCGCTTCCTGCCCCGCGCCCGTGCCTTCGCCTCCCGGGCCTTCTCCGCCCGTGACTTGCTGGTGGGCTTCCAGGCATGGGCGCTGGCCTGGGCAACGGGCCGGGACGGCATGCCGAGCTCGCCGTCCTCCAGCCGCTTGATCTCGTCGCGCAGCCGGGCGGCCTCCTCGAACTCCAGGTTGCTGGCAGCCTTGCGCATCCGCTGCTCGAGTTCGCCGATATGGCGCTGCAGCTCCATGCCGGTGAGGATGGTCGGCTGGTCCTCGACCAGGTCCACCGTCACATAGTCGCGCTCCGCCACGTCCTTCAGGATGTCGGCGATGTGCCGCTTGATGGTCTGCGGGGTGATGCCGTGCTCGGCATTGTGCGCGAGCTGCTTGGCCCGGCGGCGCTCGGTCTCGGCCAGGGCCGCCTCGATCGAGCGGGTGCGCTTGTCGGCATAGAGCACGACCTTGCCCTCGACGTTGCGGGCCGCCCGGCCGATCGTCTGGACCAGCGAGGTTTCCGAGCGCAGATAGCCCTCCTTGTCGGCATCCAGGATCGCGACCAGCCCGCATTCGGGGATGTCCAGCCCCTCGCGCAGGAGGTTGATGCCGACCAGCACGTCGAACTTGCCGAGACGCAGGTCGCGGATGATCTCGATGCGCTCCAGGGTGTCGATGTCCGAGTGCATGTAGCGCACCTGGACGCCCTGCTCGTGCAGGTACTCGGACAGGTCCTCGGCCATCCGCTTGGTCAGGGTGGTGACCAGCGTGCGCAGGCCCTTCTCCTTGGCCAGGCCGATCTCGTGCATCAGGTCGTCGACCTGGTGCTCGACCGGCCGGACCACGCAGACCGGGTCGACCAGCCCGGTCGGGCGGATGACCTGCTCGGAGAACACGCCGCCGGTCCGCTCCATCTCCCAGGAACCGGGCGTGGCCGAGACGAAGATCGTCTGCGGCCGCATCGCGTCCCATTCCTCGAACTTGAGCGGGCGGTTGTCTTTGCAGGATGGCAGGCGGAAGCCGAACTCGGACAGGATCGACTTGCGCGCGAAGTCGCCCTTGTACATGCCGCCCACCTGCGGGACGGTGACGTGGCTCTCGTCGACGATCAGCAGCGCGTTGTCCGGCAGGTACTCGAACAGGGTCGGCGGCGGCTCGCCGGGGGCGCGGCCGGTCAGATAGCGCGAATAGTTCTCGATGCCCGAGCACGACCCGGTGGTCAGGATCATCTCCAGGTCGGCCGTGGTGCGCTGCTCGATCCGTTCCGCCTCCAGGAGCTTGCCGGTCGCCCGGTAGTGCTCCAGCGTTTCCTTCAGCTCCTGCCGGATCCCCTCCACCGCCGCCTGCAGGGTGGGCTTGGGCGTCACGTAGTGGCTGTTCGGGTAGAGGCGGATCTGGTCCAGCTTCCCCAGCCGCTTGCCGGTGAGCGGGTCGATCTCCACCAGCGCGTCGACCGTGTCGCCGAACAGGTCGATCCGCCAGGCCTTGTCCTCCAGGTGCGCCGGGAAGATCTCGATCACGTCGCCCTTGGCGCGGAAGTTGCCGCGCGCCAGCTCCATGTCGTTGCGCTTGTACTGCAGCTCGACGAAGGCGCGCAGCAGCTTGGCCCGGTCGACCTTCTGCCCCCGCTTCAGGGTCATGGTCATCCGCGCATAGGTCTCGGGGCTGCCGATGCCGTAGATGCAGCTCACCGATGCCACGATGATGACGTCGTCGCGCTCGAACAGGGCACGGGTCGCCGAGTGGCGCATCCGGTCGATCTGCTCGTTGATGGCCGAGGTCTTCTCAATATAGGTGTCGGTGCGGGCGACGTAGGCCTCGGGCTGGTAGTAGTCGTAGTACGAGACGAAGTACTCGACTGAGTTCTCCGGGAAGAAGCTCTTCATCTCGCCGTAGAGCTGCGCCGCCAGGATCTTGTTCGGCGCCAGGATCAGCGTCGGTCGCTGCAGGTTGCGTATGACGTTCGCCATGGTGAACGTCTTGCCGGAACCGGTGACGCCCAGGAGCACCTGGTCGCGCTCGCCGCGCAGGAGGCCCTCGGTCAGCTCCTGGATCGCCTGCGGCTGGTCGCCCGCCGGCTGATAGTCCGAGGCCAGCGTGAGCGCCTGCCCACCCTCCGGCCGCTGGATCAGCTCCGGGCTCTCCGCCACTGCCTTCAACAGGTCCAGACCAGCCAGTGCGTCCGTCGTGGGCAGCTTCGCCATGGTTCACCCGTCGCCGTTCATCCGCATGCGGTCCGACATGGTGGGGTCGCGCCGGCACCAGAACAAGAGGGGAACGGTGTGGCCATTCGGTCTCACCCAGATGCCCGATGGGCTGACGCAACGACCGCCTGATCGACGGGACCGGCCTGGACCGCTTCCAGATCCTGCTCAAGGACACCCGCCGGAAAGCTACGATCGCGGTCCCTCCGGCACCGACCGCATCGTCGACTTCACACGTGGGGCAACCAGATCGTCGTCAACCACTACAGCGAGTCTGGCTTCGGCGACCTGGACAGCAACGGCAACGGCGTCCTCGACGATGCCGACATGTTTGCCGAGACCGAGCGGCTGACCGATCAGGGGGTGCCGGAGCTGACGACCATGATCGACCTGGGTGCCGTCATGGCCAGGCTGCGCGGCGGCGACTTCCAGATCCGCGATGTCTCGCTCACTTGAGCCGCCCCTGCCGATGCCTACCGCAGGTCGACGCTGACCGGCGTACCCAGCATGTCGAACGGCAGCGGCTCGTCGGGCCGGATCACGATCGGCACGGCTCCGTCGCTGCGCACCCGGCCGCGCCCGCCCGCCAGATCGTCCAGCGGTGCCTTCAGCTCGACCCGCTCGATCTGGCCGGTGCGTGGTGCCGCCTCGCCCGGCAGGTCGATGCGCACCGGCAGGCCGGCAGCCAGCTCCCTGGCCTGGTCCAGCGGCAACATCGCCGTGACCTTGAGCGGCTCCTCGGCGGAGATCAGCAAAGCGGCGGTCGCCCCGGCACCGATGCCCGCCCCGTCCGCCACCTTCCATTCGCCGAGCGTGCAGATGCAGGGCGAGCGCAGCTCGTACTCGGCGAGGTCGACTGCCCCGATCACCCGGGCGATCGGCGTGCCGACCTCGACGATCTCGCCGATCGGGAAGCGCTCCAGCCGGCCGGCCACGGGCGCATTCAGCCGATAGACCGGCGCCTCGATCCGCGCATCGGTCACCTGGATCCGGTAGAAGCGCTGATACGCGCTCCAGCCGAGCACCGCCACCAGCGCCAGCCCCGCCAGGCCCATGATCGCCCAGCCCAGCGCCGTGCGTCCCTTGCCGGCACCAGCCGCCTGCGCTGACTGGCGCGGCGGCTGGAAGGATTCCCGGCCGAGCGCCACCAGCACGTCGCCGGGCGAGGCGATCTCGCCGGTCAGGTAGCGGTCGACGATCTGCCGGAACAGGCTGATCTGGCCCTTGGTCATGCCGGTGAAGCGGCAGCCGAAGCGCGGTCGGTCCGGGAGGCGGTAGATCAGCTCCGCCTCCAGATGCATGGTCAGCTCGAAGTCCTCGAACGGCAGCTCCAGGGTGACCGGGAAGACCTCGCCCTCGCGCAGCTTGGGCGGCTCGGATTCGATCCCCAGCCCGCCCAGCGACCAGTCGTCGACCTGGTACCAGTCCCCGGCGATCTCCGCGCGGATCGGGATCTTCAGCCGGACATGCTGGCGATGGATCTCCGCCTCGTGGACGACCACTGCTTCATTCATGCCCTGGTTCGACATTCAACGTCCTTCGAGCGGCAACGGCAGGACTCCAGTCCAGATCGCGAGCACGGCGACGAGTGCCAGGACGCCCAGGAGCTGGCAGTAGACGGCACCCGCCTCGATCAGGACTGCCCGCCAGCCGGTGGCGACCGCGCGGCTGGCGATGTTCTGGCGGGTCCAGCGCTGCCTGTCCAACCGGAACAGGGCGCGGCCCTTGACCAGGGCCAGCGCCACCTGGTCGTACCAGAGCAGGAGCGGCCAGCTCCCCTCCACCCGGTTGCGGGTGGTGAGCAGGAGCAGGGTCTGCAGGGAGCGGGTGAACATCACCCAGAGCAGGTAGAACAGGAGCGCCCAGGGGGTGCGGGTGAAGGACAGCAGCAGCGCCACGATCGGGCCGACCAGCGGCGTCCAGATCGAGATGCGCTGGTCGAGCAGCGTCCACCACAGGAACGGACCGACCCGGGCCGGCCCCAGCGCCAGCGCCCGGCCCCCGGAGCGCAGCATGTTGCCCGACCAGCGCAGCACGAGCTTGCGCGAGGCCTGGACGAAGCCGCCGGGCGGGGGATGTTCGATCGTGGCGACCTGGACGTCCGGCACGTAGAGCATCCGCCGGCCGGTGCGCAGCAGGTGGAACCAGGTCGACTTGTCCTCGCCGGTCAGGAACTGGATGTGGCCGAGCCGCCAGTGGTCCATCCCGTCATTCTCGACCGCGGCGATGAAGTCCGGCTCGATCGCGACCTCGGCCGGGAACAGGGAGAAGCGCCCGGTCATGGCCAGCACCCGGCCGGACAGGGACAAGGAGCTCATGGTCTGGTGGCGCCGGGCGAAGCGCAGCCGGTGCCAGGAGGAGAAGGGAAAGCGCTCGCCGACCGTGAACGGCTTCTCGTCGGTGGTTATCCCACCCAGCGCCGGGTCGAGGGCGAAGAACGGCACGGTGCGAGCCAGCGTGCCGGGCGGCAGCACCGTGTCGCCGTCCATCACGCCCACCACCGCACCCGCGGAAGGTACCCGCCGCGACACGCCGCGCAGGGCGATGCCGAGCGCCCGCCGCTTGCCCTCGCCGCTGATCCGCACCACCAGGAGCCGCACCCGGTCCGGCAGGCCGGACAGGTCGAACAGGCGCTGGATGGCGATCTCGTCGGCCCGCTCGACGATGGAGGCGACCAGGGTCACCCGGCCGTTCCAGGCAGCCGCCTCCGCGATGACGGAGCGCCAGCAGGCGAGCGTCGTGTCGAGCTCGATCCGGTAGCTGGTCACGATCAGGAACAATTCGTTGCCGCCGGCCTCCGGCCGCGCCGCCAGGGCATCCGCCTGGGCCCGCAGGTCGGGGAACACCAGCCGGCGCCAGACCAGACCGCGGGCCACGTGGACCAGGCCCCAGCCATAGCGCCATATGCCGATCCCGCCGGTCAGGAACAGGATCTCGTGGCCGACCGCACGCACCGCACTCTCCGGCACGAGCAGCACGGCGATCGCGACCAAGAGGAAATGGGCCAGCAGGATCATGGCATCCTGCTAGAAACCGGGCTGCCGGGGATCGGGCCGCCAGGAACCAGGAGTGGCTTGCCCGGACCGCCTGTCCTGCCCGCCAAGATCACCCCCATGCCTTGCCGCCGTCCTTTCCGTGAGGCGGGCTAGGAACGCCATGTCCCCCCGGCTCCTCGATGCCTGTCTAATGAGCGCGGCATGGCGGTGGAAGGCAGAAGCGGGCGTACCATGCCGTTCTCGTCATGGCTGTGGCCCACGTGCAGATGACGAACGCGCGGCGCTCCGGCCGGGAAGCTTACAGGGCCATGAGCGGCACATCACTTGAGCTTCGTGATCGTCACTCCTACTTTGGTCGTCGATAGAACATTTTTGAGCGGACGGGCCGTCGATGGCGAAGAACGAACGGATCCTCATCGTCGACGACGACACCGCCCTGCGCCGCGAACTGGCCGAGCAGCTCACCATGCACGAGGGCTTCCGGGTCCAGGAAGCCGGTAGTGGCAAGGAAGCGCTGGGCCTCGTCAAGAATGAGGAATTCGACCTCGTGATCCTGGACGTGGGCCTGCCGGACACGGACGGCCGCGACCTGTGCAAGCTGCTGCGCAAGAACGGGGTGAAGGCGCCGGTCATCATGCTGACCGGCCGCGACGGCGATGCCGACGAGGTGCTGGCGCTGGAAAGCGGCGCCAACGACTACGTGACCAAGCCGTTCCGGATGTGGGTGCTGATGGCGCGAATCCGCGCCCATCTGCGCCAGCACGAGCTGTCCGACGACGCGGTCTTCCAGATCGGCCCCTATGCCTTCAAGCCTGCGGCCAAGATGCTGACCCAGGGCCAAAAGCGGATCCACCTGACCGAGAAGGAGACCGCGATCCTGAAGTATCTCTACCGGATCGGCGATCGGCCGGTCGCGCGCGAGGTGCTGCTGGACGAGGTCTGGGGCTACAATACCGGCGTCACCACCCACACGCTCGAGACCCACATCTACCGGCTCCGCCAGAAGGTCGAGCCCAACCCGGGTCAGGTGTCCCTGATTGTCACCGAGGCGGGCGGCTACCGGCTGGCGCGCTGATTCCGGCAGGAGCGTGCTGTAGCGCGGAATCCACGGGCGGTCCGGGATGCTCCGGCACTCTGCCGGTAAGATCCCTGCTGCATGGCGACCTGTCGTATAGTGGTTGTCCGCTCCGCCCTGCGCCCGCGGCGATGTCGCCGTTTTCGGGCCGGGGGGTCGGGAGGCGCCCATGGCTCGCGTCGTCGGCACGCTGGGCAACGACCAGCTCAATGGCACGTCCGGCAGGGACACGATCTTCGGCAGGGTCGGCAACGACCTCCTGGCTGCCGGCGCCGGTAACGATGCCATTTATGGTGAAGCCGGCAACGACAGCCTGAGCGGTGGTCGCGGCGACGACGTCCTGCACGGCGGCAGTGGCAATGACTGGTTCTCCGGAGAGGATGGCGACGACCGCATCTTCGGCAATGACGGCGACGACCTGATCAACACCGGCAAGGGCGACAATCTCGCCTTCGGTGGGGCCGGCAGCGACTTCATCAACGACGATGCCGGCAACGACGTCCTGTATGGCGGGCCTGGCGATGACGGCTTCGAGGCGCATGGCGGCAGGGACGTACTGCACGGCGGGGCCGGCAATGACGGTTTCTTCGCCTGGAACGGCGACGCCGTTTATGGCGATGCCGGCGACGATTCGGTGGTACTCGGCAACGGCGAGGTTCTGCCCGGCGATCCGGATGCGCCCAGCCTCGCCCACGGCGGCGACGGCAACGACCAGATCGCCGGCTTCGCCCCAGACGCCCATCTGTTCGGCGATGCCGGCGACGACACGATCTGGGGCGGCTTCGCCGGGGACCGGATCACGGGCGGCAGCGGCGACGACCGGCTCTTCGGCAATCTCGCGGACGACGTACTCAGCGGCGATGGCGGCGACGACCGGCTTCATGGCGGCGACGGCCGTGACCGGCTGAGCGGCGGTGCGGGCAGCGACCGTTTCGTCTTTGCCTTCAACGAAGCAGACGACACCACGGTCGCGGCGGTGCACGAGGCGAACGACCTGATTCTCGACTTCACCAGGGGCGAGGACCGGCTGGACGTATCGGCAAGCAATGGCCCCTACCTCCACCGGCCGACCTTCGCGGAGCTCGACACGGACGGCGACGGCACGCTCGGCGAGGGCGATCAGGCGGTGACCATTACCGAAGAAGTCGTGAACGACGCCGTGAGCCGTTCGATGGTGATCGACGTCGGAGCCATTCCGGCGCTGGTCGATGCCGTCGAGCTACACGGGGTCGTCGCCGCGTCCGGTACGATCATGCTGGTCGGCGTTACCGAGTTGGGTGCGGACGACATCGGCTGAACGCCATGCGGCAGGGACAAGCTCAGGGAGCACGCTCATGGCGACCTTCATCGGGACCACGGGTGACGACCAGGTGTTCGGCACGTCCGGCAAGGACACGCTGTACGGTCGGGCCGGCAAGGACGTGCTCACCGCCGGAGCCGGCAACGATGCGCTCTATGGCGAAGCCGGCGACGACACGCTCTGGGGTCAGGACGGCGATGACCGGCTCTGGGGCGGCGATGGCCGCGATACGCTCCGCGCCGGCAACGGCAATGACCTGCTGCGCGGCAATGCCGGCCATGACCTGCTGTTCGGTGCCAACGGCAACGACACGCTGGCAGGCGATGACGGCAATGACCGTCTCTACGGCGGTGCCGGTGACGACACGGCGCATGGCGGGGCCGGCAGCGACCTCGTGACCGGGCAGCGGGGCGATGACCTGCTGTTCGGCGGAAGCGGCAACGACGTGCTGGAAGGCTGGCAGGGCGACGACCTGCTCGATGCCGGCCAAGGGGACGACGCGGTGGCCGGCTGGGACGGCCGGGACCTGATCTGGCTGGGTGCCGGCCAGGACACCGTCGTGTTCAACGGCGCGATCTTCGGCCAGTACCTGGACCATGTCGGCGCCGAGTACATCAACCCGGACGACGACCTGGTGCTCGACTTCGCACCGGGCGAGGACCGGATCCTCCAGATGACGTTCACAGTCGACGATCCGCTGGAAGGCACTTCTACTGCCACGACCGTCGACTTCGCGCGGCTGGACAGCAACGCGGACGGCCGGCTGAACGATGCCGACGCCCATGTCGAGGCCATCAGGGTGAGCCTGGAAGGAGAGTTCCGGGATGCGCTCGCGATCCATGCCGGCGACGCCAGCGGGATCGCGTTCTTCGCCGGCAGCACGCTCACCCTGGCGGGCGTAACCGGCCTGTCGCCGGGCGACTTCACCGCCTGATTCCTGGCTGGCGCTTGCACGACCGGACGCGGCACCGCTAAAGCCCGCCCGACCGAGCAGGCCATGTCAGGACGAGGGAAGAACGATGCCGCTGCCGACGCCCGAGGGCTACCGGGTCCTGGACGAGGGCTCCTTGCGCGACCTGCTGGCAGGCCTGCCCGCCGTGGCCCAGCGGGTCGGTGGGGACGCGGCGGCATGGCGGATCCGCGAGGTCGGCGACGGCAATCTCAACCTCGTCTTCATCATCGAGGGCACCAATGGCGGGATCTGCGTGAAGCAGGCCCTCCCCTATGTACGGCTGGTCGGCGAGAGCTGGCCGCTCGACCTGAACCGCGCCTTCTTCGAGTACCGCGCCAGCGTCATCCAGGCGGAGCACTGCCAAGGGCTGGTCCCGGAAATTCTCCACTACGACCCGAAGCTCTATCTGATCGTGATGGAGCTGCTCTCGCCGCACATCATCATGCGGCGCGGCATGACCGACGCCGTGGTCTATCCACGCTTCGTCGAGCACATCACCGACTACATGGCGCGCTCGCTCTACTTCACCTCGGACCTGGCCCTGCCGGCCGCGCGCAAGAAAGCGATGATCGCCGAGTTCTGTCCGAACACCGATCTGTGCAAGATCACCGAGGATCTGATCTTCACCGATCCCTACCGGGTCCACGAGCTGAACCGCTGGACCAGCCCGCAGCTGGACCGCTGGGCGACGATGTGGCGCGAGGACGACCAGCTCAAGCTCGCGGTCTCGCAGCTGAAAGTCGACTTCCTATCCCGCGCCGAGGCCCTGCTGCACGGCGACCTCCATACCGGCTCGATCATGGTGACCGAGGCCGAGACCCGGGTGATCGACCCGGAGTTCGCCTTCGTGGGACCGATGGCCTTCGACGTCGGCAAGCTGATTGCCAACCTCCTGCTGAACTATCTGAGCCATGACGGCCACGAGACCCGGCCCGGCGAGCGCGACGACTACCGCGCCTGGGTGATCGATACGATCCACGGCGTCTGGCACGGCTTCGCCACCAAGTTCGTCGCCCTGTGGGGGAAGAACCGCACCGGCGACGCGTACCCCCGCGACCTCCTGCCCGACGACTCCTCGGTCTTCCGCCAGGCACAGTCCGCCTACATGGCGCGCCTGTGGACCGACAGCCTGCGCTTTGCCGGCGCCTCCCTCACCCGCCGCACGCTGGGCCTCGCCCACAATGCCGATCTGGAGCGCATTGGGGACCCCGACCGCCGGGCGGCCTGCGAGAAGCGCGTCCTGGAACTCTCCCGCGACCTGCTCGTGAACCCCGAAAGCTACGCCCATATCGAGCAGGTGACGGCACGCGCCCAGGCGCTGCGGGCGCGGGATCTCGGTTAGCTGTTTTCCTGCGAGCGGCCCGGGTTCGGCCCGGCCGCATTGCGGCCGTAGAAGCCGTCGCGGAGCACGTCATCCAAGGTGTATGCCGGGGCTTCTGGCAAGGAGGTGGCGCTGTCTCCTTCGCCATGCCCAGCCAGGGCGATCAGCACCTGGTCCCGCGCGCTTCGGTAAAGGGCGTCGAAGTCGTCACGCAGATCGCGCTCGATGGTCGGAGTGAGGTCGCCACGCAGGGCGTCGCGCGCCTCGTAGATCGACTCCATCCAGCCGGCTCGCGGGTCCTTCGCCGGAGAATGATCGAGCTTGAGCAGATGGACGATGATCCGCCGGACCTGGCTCCGGCACGCGTTGCGGTCCCGCTTGGCCAAGTCGTCGACCTCCTCGGCCAGTTCCTTCAGGTCGAGCGGGCCGTTCCACCGCTCCCGCTCGAGCTGGCGCAACGCCTCGGCCTGGCGGCGGGCCCAGAGATAATAGTCGGTCTCGTACAGGCGGGCGGCCATGCTGCAGCGGGTCTCCCATGCGGTCCGGCCAGTATAGCCTCTCGATCGGAAGCTTGTCCCGCCTCGGTCGTGAGGGATAAAGGACCGCAACGCCTCCATGCAGGAATGGTCCGAACCGATGCGTCTCGATCGCCGCAGCTTCTCCGCCGCGCTACTCGCCACGGCAGCGGCCCCTTCCCTGGCCCTTGCCGACGCGCCGCTGGTGGCGATCACCGCGATCGTCGAGCACCCGGCACTCGACGCCTGCCGCGACGGCGTCATCGAGGGACTGAAGCAGCAGGGCATCGCGGCCGAGACCACCTACGAGAGCGCGCAGGGCCAGCCCGCCACCGCGGCGCAGATCGCGCGCAGCTTCGTCGGCATGAACCCGGCCGTGATCGTGCCGATCAGCACGCCGTCCGCTCAGGCCGCGGCCGCCGCGACCAAGGCCATCCCGATCGTGTTCACCGCAGTGACCGATCCGGTCGATGCCGGCTTGGTGGCGAGCATGGAGAAGCCCGGCGGCAACGTGACCGGCCTGTCCGACCTCTCGCCGCTCAGCCAGCATCTCGACCTGATCCTGGAGATCACGCCGGACGTGAAGCGGCTGGGCTTCCCCTACAATCCGGGCGAGGCCAATGCGGTCGTGCTGCTGAACCTGATGCGGGATCTCGCGGAGCAGCGCGGCATCGAGGTGGTGGAGGCCACTGCGTCCAAGTCGGCGGACGTGGTCGCTGCCGCGCGCAGCCTGACCGGCCAGGCGGACGCGATCTACGTGCCCACCGACAACACCGTGGTCTCCGCACTGGAAAGCCTGATCGCGGTGGCGCGCCAAGCGAAGGTGCCGGTCTATTGCGGCGACACGGACAGCGTGGCGCGCGGCTGCATCGGCTCGGTCGGCTTCGACTACTTTCAAGTGGGCGTGCAGACCGCGGCGATCGTGGCGCGGATCCTCAAGGGTGAGAGTCCCGGCGAGATCGCGATCGAGTCCGCGTCCGGCACCGATCTCTACCTGAACCCGACCGCCGCAGAAGCCTTCGGCATCACCCTGTCCGACGAGCTCCTGTCCCGCGCCACCAAGATCGTGGGCGCCTGACCCGGAAGGGCTGCACTTGTCGCTGTTCTCCTTCCTCGGCGCCATCGAGCTCGGCCTGATCTACGGGCTGGTCGGGCTGGCCGTGTACCTGTCCTTCCGGATCCTGCACTTCCCGGACCTCACGGTGGACGGCTCGTTCCCGCTGGGCGCCAGCGTCTGTGCGGCCGCGATCCTGGGCGGGCTGGACCCGATCACCGCGACGCTGCTGGCGATCCTGGCAGGTGCGGTCGCCGGCTGGATCACCGCCATCCTGGCGGTGCGCTTCGGCATCCTGCACCTGTTGGCCTCGATCCTGGTGATGATCGCCCTGTTCAGCATCAACATCCGGATCATGGGCCGACCGAACGCGGCGCTCTTGGGGCAGACCACCCTGTTCTCGCCGTTCGAGGGCCTGTCCTTCCTGCCCTTCGACCAGGCGCGCATCCTGGTCGAGCTGGTGGTCGTCGCGCTGGTCACCTTCCTGCTCGCCCGCTACCTGAACTCCGACCAGGGCCTCGCCCTGCGCGCCACGGGCGCCAACCCGCGCATGGCCAGGGCCCAGGGCATCGACACCGCACGCCAGACGCTGAGCGGGATGGCGCTGTCCAACGGGATCGTGGCGCTGGCCGGTGCCCTGTTCGCCCAGGCCAACGGCTTTGCCGACGTCACCATGGGGCTCGGCACCATCGTGGTGGGCTTGGCGGCGGTGATCGTGGGCGAGACGCTGTTCCGGCTCAAAGGCATCCTTGGCGCCCTGATCGCCTGCCTCCTGGGCTCGCTGCTCTACCGCCTGGTGATCGCGTTCGCGCTGGACGTGGACATGCTGGGCATCGAGGCCTCCGACCTGAACCTCGTCACCGCCGTGCTGGTGGGCTTCGCCCTCCTGGCGCCGAAGCTGCGCGCGCGGATGCGGAAGGCCGCCCGATGATCCAGGTGGAAGGCATCGAGCTCACCTTCGGTGCGGGCACGCCACTCGAGACCCGGGCGTTGCGCGGCATCTCGCTGTCGATCGAGGAGGGCCAGTTCGTCACGGTGATCGGCAGCAACGGGGCCGGCAAGAGCACGCTGCTGAGCGTGCTCGCCGGCGACGTCGCTCCGGACGAGGGCCGCATCGTCATCGACGGCCGCGACGTCACCCGCCTGCCGGCCCACCGCCGGGCCGAGCTGGTCGCGCGTGTCTTCCAGGACCCCAAGGCCGGTACCTGCGAGGCGCTGACCATCGAGGAGAACATGGCGCTGGGCATCGCGCGCGGCTCGGTCCGGCGGCTGAAGCCAGCCCTCGACCCCGGCCGGCGGAGCCGGTTCCGCGACAGCCTGGCCGAGCTGGGCCTGGGCCTGGAGAACCGCCTGTCCGACCCGGTGGGCCTCCTGTCCGGTGGGCAGCGCCAGGCGGTGAGCCTGCTCATGGCAGCACTGGCACCCATGAAGATCCTGCTCCTGGACGAGCACACCGCCGCCCTCGATCCGCGCACCGCCGAACTGGTCCTGAACCTCACCCAGAAGATCATCGACCGGCACGGGCTCACCGCGCTGATGGTCACCCACTCGATGCGCCAGGCCCTGGACCATGGCAGCCGGACAATCATGCTCCACGAGGGCAGGGTCGCCTTCGACGTGGCGGGCGAGGCCCGCGCCGGCCTGGACGTGCCCGACCTCCTGGCCCTGTTCCGCCGCCGCCAGGGCGGCGAGCTCGACGACGACGCCCTTTTGACGGGATGAACGACTTGCTGGACCTGCGCAGCGACAACACCGCCCCGGTGGCACCCGAGATCATGGCAGCACTGGCCGAGGCCAATGCCGGCACCGACGCTGCCTATGGCGCCGATTCCTGGTCCGGCCGGCTGAAGGCCGAGCTGGCGCGGGTGTTCGAGACGGACGACTTCGACCTGGTGATGGCGATCACCGGCACCGGCGCCAACTCCCTGGCCCTGTCGCTGCTCTGCCCATCCTGGGGCGCGATCGTCTGCCACCCGCTGGCCCATGTGGTGCAGGACGAGTGCAATGCGCCCTTGATGTTCACCGGCGGGGCCAGCTGGCTGACCGTGGGCAACCCCCTTGGCCGCCTGTCACCGGACGAAGTGGCAAGGCTCCTGGAGTCCTATCATTTCGGCTCGATGCATGCCGCCCAGCCCAAGGTGCTGCTCCTGGCCCAGGCGTCCGAGCGCGGCCTGGTCTGGTCGGTGGAAGAGATAAAGGCGTTCGCGGCGGTGGCCAGCCGCCACGGGCTGCACCTGATGCTGGACGGCGCGCGCTTCGCCAACGCCCTGGCCCGCACCGGCGCCAGCCCGGCCGAGCTGTCCTGGCGGGCCGGGGTCGACGCCCTGGTGCTGGGCATGACCAAGAATGGCGGGATGGCAGCCGAGCTGATCCTCCTGTTCGGCAAGGCGCGCACGAAAGCAGCCCCCTTCCTGCGCAAGCGCAGCGGCCAGGTCATGAGCAAGGGCCGCTATCTGGCCGCCCAGGCAATCGGCGCCCTGGCAGAGGACAGATGGCTGGAGCGCGCCGCCCATGCCAATGCCATGGCGGAACGCCTGGCCCGGGGTCTCGTCCAGAAGGGCGCCGAGCTGGTCTTCCCGGTGGAGGCCAACCTGATCTTCGCGGCCCTGCCCCAGGGTCTCCAGGCGAAGATGGCAGAGCATGCCCGGTTCTTCCCCGGCTACGAGCAGGGCAGCAGCCGGCTGGTGACCTCCTGGGCGACCCGCCCGGAGGAAATCGACCAGCTCCTCCAGTCGGTCGCATGAGCGAGCGGCGCCCCAGCCGCCGCCAAGCCGAGCAGGCGGTCGCGACCCTGCTGCGCTGGATCGGCGAGGATCCGACAAGGCCCGGACTGGGCGCCACGCCCGGCCTGGTGGCCAGCGCCTGGCTGGAGCACGGCCGGGGCTACCGCACCACACCGGAAGCGGCGTTGGGCGAGATCCTGGAAGGTGCCGAGCCGCCCGACGGCATGGTCCTGCTGCGCGACATCCGCTTCGAGAGCCATTGCGAGCATCACCTGGCACCCTTCGTCGGCCTGGCCCATGTGGCCTACCTGCCGGACCGGCGGGTCGCCGGGATCGGCGGCATCGCCCGGCTGGTCGACTGCTTCGCCAAGCGGCTGCAGATCCAGGAGCGGCTGACCGACCAGATCGCCCGGAGCCTGGACGAGCTGCTTCAGCCAAAGGGCGTCGCGGTGCTGATCGAGGCGACCCACCATTGCCTGACCACCCGGGGCGCGCACAAGCCGGGCACCCGGTTCGTCACCACCCGCCTGCTGGGCAGCTTTCATGAGGATCCCGAGCTGCGCCAGGATTTCTATAGGCTTGCCGGACACCACTAAGATGAAATATCTGCGGAATGCGAGGATAGCGCTTCGACATTTCTGTGACTAATTAGGCAATCCATGAGAGCTAATAACATGCATCTATACGGCAAGTTCAAGATGCACAAAAATCCAAATATAATGAAGGAATTCTTCATATCAGAAAATGAAGATAAAATAAGTAGATGGAAAGGAATTACCCAGGAAGATTCGCACTCATACAAAGAAGATGAGAATGATATTCAGGCAGACGTATTTGCGAACATTCAAATTGAGTTAGAACGATCACTTAGAGTTTTTGAGAATACTATACCATATTTGACATCAAGACTTCCGTTGTTATTAAATTACTTAGATGACAGGCAGATTCGCGGGTACTTCGTCAAGCATGGTGACGTGATCTCAAATGACGAATACGAAGTCTACAAAATAAGCATTAGCCATATAAATCAAATATCGAAGCTGATTAGCAACAGCGCCTCTCTTCACAAGGGCATAAGCCAGCTGCCCACAATGTTCTTTATGGGCTTAGTAAGCGCTTATGATGCGTTTCTTGCACAGTTTATTCGCGCAATATTTATTGTTCGGCCTGAATTGCTATCCGCTTCTGAACAAACCTTTACATTCAAAGATTTAATGGAAATTGACTCAATTGATGCTGCTCGCGATCGCATGATTGAACGACAGGTTGAGAATGTTTTAAGATCAAGTCATGCCGATCAAATTAAATGGCTTGAAAACAAGCTTAACATGACTTTAACAAGGGATCTCGAAATCTGGTCTAATTTTGTTGAGTTGTTTGAAAGAAGAAACTTAATCGCTCACACAGGCGGCGTTGTTTCTTCGCAATATATTGCAACATGCAAAAATCACAAAGTCAAGATAAATAACCTAAAAATTGGGGATAAAATTCGCATAAACAGAGCATATTACAAGAATAGCGTCAAGACAATACTTGAATTTGGCATTAAATTAGTCCAGGTGATATGGCGTAAGCTTTATCCGGATAATATTGAATTGGCCGATCAAGAATTGAACAGATTTTGCTATGATTTAATAATAAAGGAAGATTACGATCTTGCCTCAAGGCTACTTAGTTTTCGTCTAAATACATTAAAGAAAGCTGGAAAAGAAGCGGATCGCAAGAGGATGGTGGTAAACCTTGCCAATGCAAGAAAGCTTTCTGGTCACTGGGATGAAGCAATTGAAATACTCGCCAAAGAAGACTGGAGCGCGGCAACCCTCGATTTTTCTGTGTGCATTGCAGCAATAAAGAGAGAGCACGATCAAGTCATAGACAATATGCAGAAGGTTGTTGATATGGAATATATGGACGCAACCAGTTTCCGTGGTTGGCCAGTTTTTAATGAAATTAGGTCCGACAGCAGATTTTCCGAGAAGTTTGAACAAATATTTGGCGAACCATTGCTGATTGATGTAGAAGAATCCAACTTTCCAGACTAGGATGGATGGCAAATAATAGCTGGACTAAACTTGAATTTTTGATTTTTACTAACAAATCTACTTGCTCTTATCACAGTACCCATGTCGACCCGAACCTGCGTCACGAGTTTCTCGCCCTCGTCGGTCATGCCTAGGGTTGACGCCGGCCGGCTGCGGCATCGCCGACCTGAACAGTGGTCGCTTTCGCGGCCGTTTGGTCCATCTTCGTCATCGGCACGCTTCACCACGACGGGAGCCGGACGATGGCGAACATGATGAAGGCCGCGGTGTGCAAAGAATTCGGCAAGCCCCTGGTGATCGAGGAGGTGCCGGTGCCCGAGCCCGGCCCGGGCCAGATCCTGGTCCGGATCGTCGCCACCGGTGTCTGCCATACCGACCTGCATGCCGTGAACGGCGACTGGCCGGTCAAGCCGAGCCCGCCATTCATCCCGGGTCACGAAGGTGTGGGCACGGTCGTCGCGCTCGGTGCCGGCGTGGCGCGCGTCAAGGAGGGCGACCGGGTCGGGATCCCGTGGCTGCACACGGCCGACGGCTACTGCGAATACTGCCGCACCGGCTGGGAGACGCTCTGCCCGCGCCAGCAGAACACCGGCTACTCGGTCAACGGCACGTTCGCCGAATACGCTCTGGCCGACCCGACCTTCGTCGGCCGCCTGCCGGACCAGCTGGACTGGGGGCCGGCCGCCCCCACCCTGTGCGCCGGGGTGACGGTCTACAAGGGTCTGAAGGAGACCGAGGTGAAGCCCGGCGAATGGGTGATGATCTCGGGCATCGGCGGCCTCGGCCACATGGCGGTCCAGTACGCGAAGGCCATGGGCATGCATGTCGTGGCGATCGACATCCATGACGACAAGCTGGCGCTCGCTACCAGGCTCGGCGCCGACCTGGCGGTCAATGCGCGCACCACCGACGCGGCGGCCGAGATCCAGAAGCAGGTCGGCGGCACCCATGGCGCACTGATCACCGCGGTGTCGCCGCCCGCCTTCGAGCAGGCATTCGGCGTGCTCCGCTCGCACGGCACCATGGCCCTGGTCGGGTTGCCACCGGGCAAGTTCGCCATGCCGATCTTCGACACCGTGCTCAAGCGCATCACCGTGCGCGGCTCGATCGTCGGCACCCGCCAAGACCTGGAGGAGGCGCTGGAGTTCGCCGGCGAGGGCAAGGTCAAGGCCCACTTCGCCTGGGACGAGCTCAGCAACATCAACGACATCTTCCACCGCATGGCGGAAGGCAGGATCGACGGACGGATCGTGCTCCGTCTCCAGTAGGCAGGGCGCCCTCCGCTCGGCGGCCGGCCGGTCGGAGGGCGCAGGATCATCGCCGGCCCGGCGCCTGCCCCGATGTACCACCACCGCATCCGCCGCCCGTCGCTCATGGACAGGGTATGCTCCGCCGAACAGGCGGCACGGCTTGTCCAGGACGGCATGACCATTGGAATGAGCGGCTTCACCCGGGCTGGCGAGGCCAAGGCGGTGCCGCTGGCCATGGCCGAGCGCGCGGCCCACGATCCGTTCCAGATCACGCTGATGACCGGCGCCTCGCTCGGCAACGACATCGACCGCCGGCTCACCGAGGCCGGCGTGATCGCCCGCCGTCTGCCCTTCCAGGTCGATCCGGTGCTGCGCCACGCGATCAACCGCGGCGAGGTGCTGTTCATCGATCAGCATTTGTCGGAAACGGTCGAACTCCTGCGCTCGCAGCAGATGGGGCCGATCGACTATGCGATCGTCGAGGCGACGGCGATCCTGGAGGATGGCGGGATCATACCCACCACCTCGGTTGGCAACTCCGCGACCTTCGCCATCCTGGCCGAAAAGGTGATCGTCGAGATCAACCTGAGCCAGCCGCTCGAGCTGGAGGGGCTGCACGACATCTACATCCCGACCAGGCGGCCCTACCGCGAGCCGATCCCGGTGCAGACCTGCGAGAGCCGCCCCGGCCTACCCTATATCCCGATCGAGCCCACCAAGATCGCGGCCATCGTGCTCACCGAGCAGGGCGACAGCCCGGCGCGCGCCGAGCCGCCGGACGCGGCCACCCGGGCGATCGCCGGCCACCTGATCGAGTTCCTGATGCACGAGGTCCATCTGGGCCGGCTCGGCATGACCCTGGCCCCGCTCCAGGCCGGGATCGGCGTGATCGCCAACTCCGTCCTGGCGGGGCTGGCCGGCAGCCCGTTCCGCGACCTGCGGATGTACAGTGAGGTCCTGCAGGACAGCACGCTCGACCTGTTCGACGCGGAAAAGCTGGTCTTCGCGTCCGGCTCGTCGATCACCCTGAGCCGCCCGGTGGCCGAACGCTTCTATGCCGACCTGCCCCGCTACAAGCAGCGCATGGTCCTGCGCCCGCAGGAGATCAGCAATCACCCCGAGGTGATCCGCCGCCTCGGCATCATCGGCATTAACACCGCGCTGGAGTGCGACATCTACGGCAACGTCAACTCCACCCATGTCGACGGCACGATAATGATGAACGGCATCGGCGGCTCCGGCGACTTCGCCCGCAACGCCTACATGTCGATCTTCGTCGCCCGCTCGACCACCAAGAACGGCGCCATCTCCACGGTCGTGCCGATGGTCACCCATGTCGACCATCCCGAGCACGACGTCGACGTCCTGGTGACCGAGCACGGGCTGGCCGACCTGCGCGGCCTGGCCCCGCGCGAGCGGGCACCGCTGATCATCGCCAACTGCATGGACCCGGCCTACCGGCCGCAGGCCAGCGACTATGTCGAGCGGGCGCAGCGCCTGGGCGGCCACACCCCGCATCTGCTGAACGAGACGTTCGCCTGGCATCTTCGTCGGCAGCGGACCGGCAGCATGCTGGACACCGGCTGAGCCGGCCTGCTTCGGTGCGCCCGCCTCAGCGCGCCTGCCGCACGAAGGTCATGTCGACCCCGTCGCCGGTCAGCCGCAGCTCGTCACCGGTGATGGCATAGTGGTCGACCTCTGCCAGGCCATTCAGGAACGCCTGCTCGGTGGGCACCCCTTCCGGCGTGCAGGCCATCTTGGTGCTCACGATCTGGCCGATGCTCACATCGCCCTCGTCGCCGACCGGCAGGAAGCCGCCGGAGATCCGGTTGCAGCCGCCCTGCCCGTAGAACCGGCCCTCGGCCGGCTCGAAGGTGAGGTCCGGCACCTGCCGGCCCGCGGCCGGCAAGGCCGCTTGGCCGTTCAGCGCGGTCAGGGTCCAGACTGTGCCGGCCAAGCGAAGCGCCCCGCTCGCGGCCGATCCTGCCACTGCACCTGCCGCCGCCGCTCCGGTCGTGCTGGCCGGATGCAGCATGAGGTCGACCGTTGCGCCGTTGCCCTGGGTCAGCACCGGATAGCTTTCGTTCGTCGTGAGCAGCAGTTCGTCGCCGACCGTGACGGTCGCGCGCACCGCATAGCGCCCGGACTGGTCGATCTTGGCCGGATCGTAGGGCAGGCTGAAGCTGATCGGCAGCCGGCTGACCGAATCGATCTCCTGGACACCCACCACCCCGGACAGGGAATCCGCACGAGCCACGTCCTCCAGATAAACGTCGAACACCGCGCCCGGCGGCAGGGCCGCGGTCCCGTGCGACCGCGCAGTCCCGTCGATCGTCGGCAGGTCAGGCATCGCCATGCAGCCACCCAGTCCCGTCGTCGCCAGCAGCATCACGATTCCGACGCGCATCCACTCACTCCCGACCGCCGAGTTCATCCCCATCTTGGGCAGCATCGCTCGGCTTGGAAACAGCGCGATCATCCGTAGACTGCGTCACGCAGCGCCGTGGGAAACGCGCCATGCACTCCGGCGAAGGCGGTGTTGGTGAGGGCGACGACGCTGAGCGCCCGTGCCGGGTCGACGAACCAGCTATGACCATAGGCGCCGCCCCAGTGCAGGGTGCCCGGGCTTTGCGGCGATCCGGCCGCCACCGGGTCGGCCAGTACCGCCCAGCCCAGGCCGAAGCCCCAGCCCGGCCGGCTGGCCCGGACCGGCGCGTCGACCTGCACCGCCTGCATGGTCCGCAGCGTGGTCTCGCGCAGGATCGGGGCGCCGTCGCCGCGGACCGTCTCCAGAAAGCGCAGGAAGTCGCCGGCCGTGCCGATCATGCCGCCGCCGCCGGACGGGAAGGAGGCCGGATCGAGATGCCGGTCGGGCGTGAAGCGCACGACCCCTTCCTCGCTGCGCACCGGGGTCTCGCCCACCATCCGGACCGGTGCCGGCATGCCGTCGGCATAGGCGGCGGCGAGACGCTCCGGATCGGTGACGGCAAATGCGGTGTCGGTCATGGCGAGCGGCTCGGTCACCAGCGCGGCCACGATCTCGGGCAGATCCCGGCCGGTCGCCTTCTCCAGGACCCGCCCGACCACGTCGATGCCGAGCGAGTAGCGCCAGCCCTGTCCGGGCGGGAAGTAGAGCGGGCAGCCGGCCAGCCGACGCAGGTTCTCATCCAGGTCGAGGCCCGGCTGATCCAGCCCGTCCGACACCCCGGCCTGGTGGTAGGGGCCGTCCTCCGGATCGAGGAACCGGTAGCCCAGGCCGGACGTGTGGGTGAGGAGCTGGCGCAGCGTGATGACCGGCCGGGTCCCGTCGGGCAGCGCCGGCCGGAAGTCCGGCAGCCATTCGGTCACCGCCTGGTCCAGCCCGAGCCGGCCCTCCTCCACCAGACGCAGCATCGCCGCGGTGACGATCGGCTTGGTCAGCGAGGCCAGCCGGAAGATCGTGTCCTCCCGCATCGGCAGGCCGGCTTCCCGATCGGCCATGCCGGCGGCCCGGGTGAACGCCAGCGTCCCCTCGCACGCCACCAGCACGACCGCTCCGACCAGGCGGTGCTCGGCGATCGCCTGCTCGATCACCCTGTCCAGGCGGGTGGCGAGTCCCGGATCCGGACGGATGGCAAGTTGGTGCATCGGCTGGTGCTCCGTCGATCGTGATCGACTACCGGGATAGCCTGTCGGCTACGGCCTTCCCAGCCGAACCGGCACTGCGCGTCCCTCCAAGGGTTGCCCGAACCGGCGGGAACGGCCTATTCCCGCAGCCGTCGGCATTTGGCCGAGCAACGCCTGGTCGGATCTTCAGCACCCATGTCGCTCGTCCCGCGACCGCACCCCATGCCCGACACGCCGGCAGCGCCCTATCTGGCCGGCCTGAACCCCGAGCAGTATGCTGCGGTGACGGCCGAGGACGGCCCGCTGCTGATCCTGGCCGGTGCCGGCACCGGCAAGACCCGCGTGCTGACCACCCGCCTGGCCCATCTCCTGATGACCGGGCGCGCCCGGCCGTTCGAGGTGCTGGCGGTGACCTTCACCAACAAGGCCGCGCGCGAGATGGTCCATCGGGTAGAAGGGCTGATCGGCCAGAGCGTGCAGGGCATGTGGCTGGGCACCTTCCACGCCATGGGCACCCGCTTTTTGCGCCGCCATGCCGAGATCGTGGGGCTCAAGCCCAGCTTCACCATCCTGGACACGGACGACCAGATCCGGTTGGTCAAGCAGGTCCTCCAGGCGCTGGAGATCGACGACAAGCGCTGGCCGGCCCGGGCGGTGCTGGGCATCGTCCAGCGCTGGAAGGATCGCGGCTGGACGCCGGACCAGGTGCCGCCATCGGAGGTCGGCGACTTCGCCGGCGGCAAGACGCTCAGGATCTATTCGCTCTACCAGGAACGCCTGGCGACCCTGAACGCCTGCGACTTCGGTGACCTGCTCCTGCACTGCCTGGAGCTGTTCAAGCGGGCGCCGGACGTGCTGGCTCAGTACCAGCGCCGCTTCCGCGCGATCCTGGTCGACGAGTACCAGGACACCAACGTCGCCCAATACCTGCTCTTGCGCCTTCTGGCGCAAGGCCATCGCAACATCACCTGCGTGGGCGACGACGACCAGTCGATCTACAGCTGGCGAGGGGCCGAGGTCGGCAACATCCTGCGCTTCGAGGAGGACTTCCCGGGTGCCGAGGTGGTCCGGCTGGAGCGCAACTACCGCTCGACCGGCCACATCCTGGGTGCCGCCGCCGGGCTGATCGCCCGCAACCGGGCGCGGCACGGCAAGACGCTGTGGACCGAGGACGTGGACGGCGAGAAGGTCCGGGTCGCTTCGCTGTGGGACGAGCACGAGGAGGCGATCTTCGTCGGCGACGAGCTGGAGGCCCTCCAGCGGGCGAAGAAGCGCCTGTGCGACACGGCGGTGCTGGTCCGCGCCGGCCACCAGACCCGCGCCTTTGAAGAGCGCTTCATCCAGCTGGGCCTGCCCTACCGGGTGATCGGCGGCCTGCGCTTCTACGAGCGCGCCGAGATCCGAGATGCGGTGGCCTATCTGCGCGTGGTGGTGCAGCCGGACGACGACCTGGCGTTCGAGCGGATCGTCAACACGCCCAAGCGCGGCATCGGCGAGACCACGGTGGTGGCGCTGCGCAAGGCGGCGCGGGCGGCGGGCAGGAGCATGCTCTCGGCCGCGGAGGAACTGGTCGGCACGGACGAGCTGCCGACCCGCGGCCGCCGGCAGCTGGCCGACCTGCTGGCCGCATTCGCCCGCTGGCGGGACGAGCTGCCGCGCCGCACACCCCGCGACCTGGTCGAGGCGATCCTGGATGAATCCGGCTATGTCGGCATGTGGCAGGCCGACAAGACGCCCGAGGCGCAGGGCCGGCTGGAGAACCTGAAGGAGCTGGTCAAGGCGATCGAGGAGTTCGAGAGCCTGCCGGCCTTTTTGGAGCATGTCGGCCTGGTGATGGACAATGCCGCCGACGCGGATGGCGACATGGTCACGCTCATGACCCTGCACGCCGCCAAGGGGCTGGAATACGACTACGTGTTCCTGACCGGCTGGGAGGAGGGCCTGTTCCCCAACCAGCGGGCGCTCGACGAGGGCGGGACCAAGGCGCTCGAGGAGGAGCGGCGGCTTGCCTATGTCGGCATCACCCGGGCGAAGAAGCGCTGCACCATCACCTATGCGGCCAACCGGCGGATCTTCGGCCAGTGGGGGGCGGCGCTGCCATCCCGCTTCGTCGAAGAACTGCCGCCGGAGCACATCCACCACCTCCTGCGCAGCAATGCGAGCAGGCCCGACGTCGACCCGACCTTCGGCGTGACCTCCCTGTTCCCGACCGGGAAAATGACGGGCCGCGGCCCAGGCTTCGAGCGGGCCGGCAAGCTGATCGAGGGCAAGGCCGAGCTGGTCCGACCGCGCCCTGCTCCCACCGTGGCCTTCGCAAAAGGTGACCGGGTGTTCCACGACAAGTTCGGCCCCGGCACGGTCGAAGCGCTGGAGGGCGAAAAGCTCACCATCGCCTTCGACAAGTCCGGGGTGAAGAAGGTCATGGCGAGCTTTCTGGAGAAGAAGGCGTGAGCGACGAGCTGTTCCACGCCACCACCGGCTCGCTCTGGCGCACGAGCTTCGTGCTGCCCGACGGGCTGGCCCAGGCGGTGTTCGAGCGGCTGGACGATCTCGGCCTCTCCATCGGCATGTTCGAGCATGAGGGCGACGGCGGCTTCCAGGTCGAGCGCTGGCGCATGGAGATCGTGGAGGCGGAGCGGCCCGAGCCCGAGGCGCAGCGCAGCCGCCTGCTGGAGCTGATCGGCGACCTCGTCCCGGACCTGCCCGAGTTCGGGATCGAAGAGGTGACCGAGGAAGCCTGGACCGAGGCGATGCGCCGGGAGTTCCCGCCGGTGGAGGCCGGTCGGTTCTTCGTCCATGGCGCCGCCCATGCCGACCAGGTGCCCGACGGCCGCCTGCCGATCCGGGTCGAGGCCGGCTTGGCCTTCGGCTCCGGCGAGCACGCCACCACCAGAGGCTGCCTCCTGGCCTTCGACCGGCTCCTGCCCCGGCGTAACTGGCGGCGGATCCTGGACATGGGCACCGGCTCCGGCATCCTCGCCATCGCCGCTGCCAAGACCACGCGCGCCTCGGTCCTGGCGGTGGACGTCGACCCGACCGCGGTCGAGGTCGCGTCCGGCAATGTCGCCGAGAACGGCGTGGCCGGCCGCGTGCGCTGCCTGGCCGGCGACGGCTTCCACACGCCGGGCGTATCCCATCCGCGCGGCTACGACCTGATCTTCGCCAACATCCTGGCCAACCCGCTGGTCGCCATGGCCGACCAGCTCGCCCGGAGCCTGGCGCCGGGCGGCTTCGCCATCCTGTCCGGCCTGATCGACGAGCAGGCGGCACGGGTGGAGGCAGCCTATCGCCGGGCGGGGCTGCGCAGCCTGCGCCAGTTGCGCCTGGACCGCTGGGTGGTGATCACCGCGCGCAAGCCGCGCCGGGCACGAGCCCCGCGCCGCCGGCGGAACGGCTGACAGGGCTGAGGCTTACTAACCTCCGAGACCTACATCCTCGGGGGAACCGTCGTCGACATGAGCGTGGCCAGCCCTGATCGTCCCGTGGCCCTGGCCTTGTCGGGTGGCGTCGCGCTCGGCGCCTATCATGCCGGCGCCTATGCCGCCCTCCACGAGGCCGGGCTGCCGCTGCGCTGGCTGGCCGGCTGCTCCGTCGGCGCCGCGGTGGCGGCCGTGATCGCGGGGAACCCGCCGGAGCGGCGGGTCGAGCAGCTCCGGCGCTTCTGGCAGCTCGCAGCGCTCAACCCCTTCCCGCTGACGCCCTACTGGAACGACCGCCCGCCGGCGGGCCTGCCGCGTCAGGCCTACAACATGGCGAGCGCCCTGCAGGCCCATCTGTTCGGCCGGCCCGGCATGTTCCATCCTCGGTTCCTGCCGAGCGTGGGCGACCCCGGCCTCTACGACCTGACGCCCTTGAAGGACTGGCTCCTGGAGCTGGTCGACTTCGACCGGCTGAACAGCGGCGAGGTCCGGGTCAGCATCGGGGCCACGGACCTGCTCAGCGGCGAGCGCGTCCTGTTCGACACGGGCAGTGGCGCCCGCATCGGCGTCGAGCACATCCTGGCTTCCTCCGCCCTGTCGCCCTTGTTCCCGCCGGTCGAGATCGAGGGGCGGCTGCTCGTCGATGGCGGCCTGTCCGTGAACCTGCCCTTGGACCTCGTGCTGCACGAGAAGCGGGACACCGAGCTCGCCTGCTTCGTGATCGAGCTGTTCGCGCGCCGGGGCAGCCGGCCGTCCACGCTGGGCGCTGCCCTGTCGCGCAGCGTCGACCTGGTGTTCGGCAACCAGACCCGCACCCTCCTGGAAGGGCAGCAGCGCGACTATGCGCTGCGGGCGAAGCTCCGGGCACTCGGCGACCGGCTGCCCCCGGAGATCCGGGACGATCCGGAGGTGGCGCCCTTGCTGGCGGAAGGGCAGTTCGCCCCGGCCGTGCTGCTCTGCCTGGGCCAGCGCGCCGATCTGGACGAAGCCGGGCCGGTCAAGATCTTCGACTATTCGGAAGCAACGCTGGCCGACCGCTGGCGGCGCGGTGCGGAGCACATGCGCCGGGCCCTCGACCGGCTGGCAGCGCTGGGCGACGGGCCGCTGCCGCCCGGCCTCACCGTGCACGATGTCTGAGCAGGCAGCGGGCCCGCGGCGGCCCCATCCGACCCGGCGCAGCCTGCTCGCCGGTACAACGGCGGCCGGGATGGCCGGCATGTCGGCCAAGGCAGGAGAGCGATCGATGAGCCATCTGGTGCTCCTGGGCGATTCCGTGTTCGACAACGGCGCCTATGTCGCCGGCGGGCCGGATGTCGTGACCCAGCTCCGCCAGCGCTTGCCGCAAGACTGGCAGGCGAGCTTGGCTGCGGTGGACGGCGGCAGGCTCGCCGACATCCAGCACCAGCTCCGGGGGCTTCCTGCGGATGCGAGCCATCTCGTGATCAGCGTCGGCGGCAACGACGCCCTGGCCCATGGCGGGATCTTCGAGGAACAAGTGGGCTCGGTGGCCGAAGCCCTGCTCCGGGTCGCCGCAGTGCGGCAAGGCTTCGATCAGGCCTATGGCGCCATGCTGGATCAGGTCGTGGCGATCCGGCCGCAGGTGGCGGTCTGCACCATCTACGACACCGCCTATCCCGAGCCGCGCCGCACCCTGGCGGTCACCGCCCTGGCTGCACTCAACGACGTCATCACCCGCCATGCCTTCCGGCGCGGCCTGCCGCTCGTCGACCTGCGCCTGGTCTGCGACGAGACCGCCGATTTCGCCAACCCGATCGAGCCGTCCGTCCAGGGCGGCGGCAAGATCGCAAGCACCATCGCGGCGCTCGCCGCCGAAGGGTTCGGCCAGGGCCGTTCGACCGTCTTCCTTTGAACAAAAGGCGACAAGCAGGAGCACCGCCATGGTTGGGCTCCCCGTCCAAGGATACGCGGCCGGAGGTCAAGGAGTTCGCGCAAGCGATAGCGGCGTTCCGCCTGGAGCAGATCGCGCGCCTGCAGGAAGTCGCCCGGGCGGAAAACGTTACCCTGCCTGAGGACAAGCAGCTTGGGCACCAGGTCGTCCTGGAGAATCTCGAGCCCCTGGACTTCCTGGCGCTCAGCCGGCGCTATGCCGAGATCCAGGTCCAGGTGCTGAAGCAGGAGATCCTGGGCTACCAGGCGGCAGAACGGTCGTCGGACGAGGTGCCGATCAGGCTCGCCGTCGAGACCCTGCCGCAGTTCCAGGACCGGCTCGATGCCGCCCGCATCATGCTGCAGGCGGTGGAGCCCTGAGCCGCACCGCCGGTCCCTTTCAGCCCGCCATCCATTGGTCCGAGACTGGGCAGCCGGCAGGATCACGCCACCAGGGCGCTGCCGCTGGCACTGACGAAGTCGATCTGGACGACGATGTCGTTGTAGTCGAAGTCGCCGCCGCCCTTCATGTCCTCCCAGCCCCAGGTGTTCAGGCCGTAGTTCCACAAGTGGGTGACCGGCGCACCGCCGACCTGCTCGTTGGCATCGGCAAAAGCGAAGAATTCGTCGTCGCCGGCCGACAGCCGCATTGCGATCAGGTCGCCGGCATCGACATCGGTGATACTGGTCTGCAGGAACTCGCCGAAGCCCGGTCCCTCGATCCACTCCTCGCCGTCACCAGTCGCATAGGCCCGCTCCAGCGTGGCGGCACCATAGCCTTCGTCCCCGGGTACGAGGTCCCCGATCCGGCCGGTGAAATCGTCGACCTCGTAGAACAGGAGCGAAACCTCCTTCTTGCCGTTCTGGCGCAACCGCACGATCGCCTCCTGATCGTCGGCCCCGCCGGCCGTGGTCGCGACGGCCACGGCGCGCGCTACCTGCAGTGCACAGTCAAGCTCGCCCGTCACATAGTCGATGAAGCCGTAATCGTTGGTCAGGCCGACCTGCGGCGTCTCGGTGGCCGCGCCGCCAATCTCGATCGCCAGCCCGTCCCCCTGGTCCAGGACAAGTTCATAAGGGCGCGACTGCCCGTACTCGTCGAACAGGCGCACCAGGTCGCCGTCGAAGTCGGCCTGCAGGACCTGCTGGGCGAACTGGCTGGTCCAGGCATGCGGCGAGCCGGCGCTGGCATTCCAGGACACCGTGGCGCCCGATGCGGCTAGGTCGATTCCGCCATCGCTGGCAAGGATCGGCTGGAGCAGCAGACTCTGCGCCGTTGCACTCCCGCCGGCGTCGTCGAGGATGCCGGGCGCATCGGAATGAAGCTGGCTGTGGGCAAGGGTCGTGAGCGCCCGTGTCAGCAGGACGCCGTTCGGCGAGCCCAGCCCGGTGGTCAGGTCATAGCCCGGGCCAGCCTCGTAGCCGAAGCCGGTCGGCGTGAGGGTGATCTGTTCCTCGGCATTCGGGTCACCCTTGACCGGGCCGCCTTCGACATAGCTCGACACGTTGTTGCCGAGCTGGATGTCGTTGAACGAGCCGGGTGCCACCACCGCCGCCGTGTAGAGCAGGTCGTTCAGGTAGCCCAGCTGCGGCAGGCCCTGGTCGGCGAACACGGCGTTGATCTGGGCGCCCAGCGCCGCCCAAAGTGGCGTCGACGCGCTGGTCCCGCCGCTTTCCTCGAACCGGGTCATGTCGGCGGACGGCACTACATAGAGCATGTTGCCGCCAGCCAGCGCCGCCACGTCCGGCACGCCCCGCCCGCTTTCGGCGAGCGGGTCGCTGGTGATGGGGTGCAGCCCGTAGTCGGCCTGGTAGCCGGGGATACCCTGGGTGACGTCCACGCCGCCCGAGCTGGCTGCATTCTCGGAATAGTCCGGGCCGAGGGTGTCGCCGTCGAGCCGGTACTGGTTCCAGACGGTCTCGACCAGGACCGCCAGCTCCGACGCGTTCTCCGGCAGGACGTTGAGGCCACCGGCGATCAGCTGCTGCAGCGTGCCGAGGTCGTGCGCGCCGGCCAGCTCGACCAGTTGGCCCAAGGTCACGTCATTCCCGGCGGAGGACATGGTGCTGAGCGACGTTCCGCCGACCGTCACGGCGTAGGGGCTGGCGATCGTGTAGGTCACGTTGGTGAGCCCGTTGCCGAGCTCGTTGCCCGAACCGCCATCGTAGGTCATGACGAACATGGACTGGTTGCGGAGCGCCGCATCCACGAACAGCTCCCGGTAGGCGTCCAGGAAGGGCGAATCCGGGGATGGCAGCTGCACGTCGCTGAACGAGGAGGAGATGACCTCGGGATCGGCCTCCTGATCCCAGATGGCAGACTGATACGAGGTGAACACCGTCCCGTCCTGGGAGGAACCCACATAGAGGCCGATCGTGCTGTTCGGCGCCGCCCCTGCCACGACCCCGACATCGAGCGAGCGTTCGCCGCCCATTTCGTCATCGTAGCCCTGATGTTCCGGGTTGCTCACGTAGAAGCGGCCGGGCGTATCGAAGCCCAATGCCTTGCGGTAGGCATCGAGCTGCTCCTGGAAGGTGACGGTCGAGTCCTCGGGCAGGGCGGCGCCGATCCCGGTCTCGATCAGCGCGATGGTGCCGGTGTCCAGCTCGCTGCCGACCAGCGGGAACTTGTAGTGCTCGCTGATGGCAGCAGGATTTTCCGCAGCATCCGTCGTCGAGCCGTTGCCGATGCTCTGCCAGCCCTGCGGCAGCTCGACCGGGTCGTCGGCGAGGTCGGCGACCGCCGGCGGGATGCCGACATCGACCCACAGCCCCTCGGGCACGACGTTCCAGCCATCCGGGAACGACAGATCGCCGTTCCAGAAGAGGAGGTCGGGTTCCTCCGGATCGCCGGCCACTAGCAGCTCGGTGCCGAACAGGTTCTTGAAATCGTCGGCAGTCAGGCTGACCCAGACCGTGCGTGATGCCGCCGAGGCGACATAGCCGTCATCCGCGCCGAGCGTGGTGATGCCGCTGGCATGGAGCTGGTCGACCAGCGTGTCATAGGCGGCCGGATCGGCACCGAACATGGTCCAGAGTGTACCGTCTGCCTCCATTTCGGCGAGCAGCTTCTGGCGCGTTCCC
The DNA here is from genome assembly GCF_035556675.1 of Geminicoccus sp. Lineage (GTDB taxonomy): Bacteria > Pseudomonadota > Alphaproteobacteria > Geminicoccales > Geminicoccaceae > Geminicoccus. The sequence continues at coordinate 89,229 of NZ_DATMFZ010000259.1, forward strand.
CAGTCCTGGCTGAGCAGCCCGGTCGGATCGTTGGCGCGCTCCAGGCTCAGCGCGACATTGATGGTCAGGTCCGCCGGTGCGGCATGAATCTCCGAAGGATCCAGGTCATATGCCTTGGAGACCGCAGTCTCATTCGTGCTCCGGTAGGACGTCAAATCCAGAAACGTCGAGTTCTCGATCTTCGGCATGTAGAATCCCCGACCTTCATTCTCTTCGCGCGCAGACGCGAGTCTGCATCCTGTCAAACAGGCAATTTATTAGCAAGTTCCGGAAAATATCGTGTCTTGTGGCGTTCTGTGCTCTGGTCAGACGCTAAGGCGCGGACACTTGATCTTGCCACTCCGCCCCCTATCATGCCTTCTACCCTGGCGGGACTTCTATCCTGTCGAGGTCCCCTCAATCGACCGCAGCGCCTCGGCCAGGATCAGCGCCGCCGCCAGATGGTCGATCTTCCCGTCCCTGCCCGGCGGCGGCAATTCGCCCGCCTCAATCGCGGCTTCCACGCCGCCGGTCGTGAACCGCTCGTCCTGCAGGAACACAGGGAGTCCCGCCAGCGGCACGAACAGGTCCAGGAAGTTGCGGACCCGGTCGCAGGCCTCCCCTTCCCGGTCGTCCAGGCCGAGCGGCCAGCCGACCACCAGCCCAGCGGGCCGCCGCTCCTTCAGGAGCCGGAGCAGCGCCTCCCGGTCGTGCGTCCAGGACTTGCGCACATGGGTGAACAAGGGCGTCACCATCCGCCGCTCGGCATCGGTGCCGGCAAGGCCGATCGCGCGCTTGCTGACGTCCAGCGCCAGGAGGCCGCCGCGCTTCGGCAGGGCTGCCGCGAAGTCGGCATGGTTGCGGAAGATGGACGGTGACACTAGCTTCCGTGCGCCTTTTGCGGCCATACCCGGCCGCGTTTTCCGTTTTCGCGTGCAGGAGACCAGAGATCCATGGCGATCGACAAGGCCACGGTGGCGAAGATCGCGCATCTGGCCCGCCTCGAGGTTCCTGAGGAGAAGCAGGAGCATCTGGCGAAGGAGCTGTCCGGCATCCTCGGCTGGGTGGAGCAGCTGGGCGAGGTCGACACCGACCGGGTCGAGCCGCTGCGCTCGGTCATGTCGATCACCCAGGACTGGCGGCCGGACCGGGTGACCGAAGGTGACCGCCGGGACGATGTGCTGGCCAACGCGCCGGCCAGGCAGGATGGATATTTCGTGGTGCCGAAGGTGGTCGAATGAGCGTGGATCTCCACCGGCTGACGCTGGCCGACGCCCGCAAGGGCTTGGCCGCCAAGGAATTCAAGGCGGTCGAGCTGGCCGAGGCCTCCATCGCCCAGATGGAGTGCCACCGGGCGCTCAACGCCTTCATCACCGAGACGCCCGAGCGGGCGCTGGACATGGCGAAGGCCGCGGACGAGCGCATCGCCAAGGGCGAGGCCGGCCCACTGGAAGGCATCCCGATCGCGGTGAAGGACCTGTTCTGCACGAAAGGTATTCGCACCACGGCCGCCTCGAACATTCTGGGCAACTTCGTCCCGCCCTATGAGAGCACGGTCACGAAGCAACTCTGGGCGGCCGGTGCGGTCTGCCTGGGCAAGACTAGCCTCGACCAGTTCGGCATGGGCTCGGCCAACCTGAACAGCGCGTTCGGTCCGGTGAAGAGCCCCTGGACCCGGCCGGGCGATGCCAAGCCACTGGTGCCGGGGGGCAGCTCGGGCGGCTCGGCCGTGGCCGTGGCCGCGCGCATGTGCCTGGCCGCGACCGGCACCGACACTGGCGGCTCGATCCGCCAGCCGGCCGCTTACACCGGCATCACCGGCATCAAGCCGACCTACGGGCGCTGCTCGCGCTTCGGCATCATCGCCTATGCCTCCTCGCTGGACCAGGCTGGTGCCTTTGCCCGCAACGTCCGGGACAGCGCCCTGCTCCTGCAGGCGATGGCCGGCCACGACCCGAACGACAGTACCTCGGCCGACCTGCCGGTGCCGGACTTCGAGGCCGGGATCGGCAAGTCGCTGAAAGGGCTGAAGATCGGCATCCCGAAGGAGTACCGGGTCGAGGGGCTCTCACCCGAGATCGACCAGCTCTGGCAGCAGGGTGCCGACTGGCTGCGTGCCCAGGGTGCCGAGGTGAAGGAGGTCTCGCTGCCGCACAGCCGCTATGCGCTGGCCACCTACTACATCATCGCCCCGGCCGAGGTGTCCTCCAACCTCGCCCGCTATGACGGCATGCGCTACGGCCTGCGCGTCGAAGGGCGCAACCTGGCCGAGACCTACGAGAAGTCCCGGGGTGCGGGCTTCGGCGAAGAGGCCAAGCGCCGGATCATGATCGGCACCTACGTGCTCTCGGCCGGCTATTACGACGCCTACTACGTCAAGGCGCAGAAGGTCCGCCGCATCCTGGTGGACGACTTCCGCAAGGTGTTCGAGGAGGTCGACGCGGTGCTGGCGCCGACCACGCCCACGCCCGCCTTCCGGATCGGCGAGGAGCCGGACGACCCGGTCGCCATGTACCTGAACGACGTGTTCACCGTGACCGCCAACCTGACGGGCCTGCCCGGCATGAGCGTGCCGGCCGGCCTCTCATCGGACGGCCTGCCGCTGGGCCTGCAGGTCATGGGCAAGCCCTGGGACGAGCCGACCGTGCTCCAGATCGGTGCTGCCCTGGAAGAGGCCGCGCAGTTCAACACGCTTCCCTACGGCATCGAGGCTCGGGCATGAGCTGGACCATCGAAGGCAACACCGGCACCTGGGAGATCGTGGTCGGTCTCGAGGTGCACGCGCAGGTCACCAGCCAGGCCAAGCTGTTCAGCGGTGCCGCCACCGCCTACGGCGCCGAGCCCAACACCCAGGTGAGCCCGGTCGATGCCGGGATGCCCGGCATGCTGCCGGTGCTGAACGCCTATTGCGTCGAGCAGGCGGTCCGCACCGGACTGGGCCTGAAGGCGGAGATCAACAAGGTCTCGGTGTTCGAGCGGAAGAACTATTTCTACCCGGACCTGCCGCAGGGCTACCAGATCAGCCAGTACCAGCACCCGATCGTGGGCAAGGGCGAGCTGATCCTGGACATGCCGGACGGCACGCAGCGCCCGATCGGCATCACCCGGCTCCATCTGGAGCAGGACGCCGGCAAGTCGATCCACGACCAGGGCCACGACACCACGCTGATCGACCTGAACCGGTCAGGCGTGGCGCTCATGGAGATCGTGAGCGAGCCGGACATTCGCGACCCGGAGGAAGCCGTCCTCTACATGCGCAAGCTGCGCTCGATCCTGCGCTATCTCGGGACGTGCGACGGCAACATGGAGGAAGGCTCGCTTCGCTGTGATGCCAACGTCTCGGTGCGCAAGCCGGGGGAGCCGTTCGGCACGCGCTGCGAGATCAAGAACGTCAACTCCATGCGCTTCGTGGCGCGCGCCATCGAGTATGAGGCGCGCCGCCAGGTCGACATCCTGGAAAGCGGCGGGGTGATCGAGCAGGAGACCCGCCTGTTCGATTCGGTCAAGGGCGAGACCCGCTCGATGCGTTCCAAGGAGGAGGCGCACGACTATCGCTACTTCCCGGATCCCGACCTCCTGCCGCTGGAGCTGCCCGACGACTTCGTCGAGAAGATCCGGGCGACCCTGCCAGAGCTGCCCGACGAGAAGCGCGCCCGCTTCATGACGGAATACGGCCTCTCGTCCTACGACGCCGGGGTGCTGGTCGCCGAGCGCGAGACCTCCGAGTATTACGAGGAGGCCGCCAGGCACGGTGATCCCAAGCAGGCCGCCAACTGGATCATCACCGAGCTGTTCGGCCAGCTGAACAAGGCCGGCAAGTCCATCACCGACAGCCCGATCAGCGCTGCCGACCTCGGCAAGCTCCTGTCCCTGATCAAGGACGGCACCCTTTCCGGCCGGCTCGCCAAGGATGTCTTCGCGATCATGTTCGAGACCGGCGATGCGCCGGACAAGATCGTCGAAGAGCGCGGGATGAAGCAGGTGACCGACACCGGCGCCATCGAGGCGATCGTCGACAAGCTGATCGCCGACAATCCGGGCCAGGTCGCCACCGTCCAGAAGAACCCGAAGGTGGCCGGCTGGTTCACCGGCCAAGTCATGAAGGCCACGGGCGGCAAGGCCAATCCCGGCGTGGTCAACGAGATCGTGGCGAAGAAGCTGGGGCTCTGATCAGGCAGGCGCCGGCTGGCAGGCTCCTGGCCAACCGGCGTCGTCCTACCATCTGCTGAAGGCGCCGGTCATCCCTGCCGGGCCGCCTCAGCTGGCCGTGGCAATACATTACCAATCGTAAACAATTCTGTAGCAATCACGTAATGGTGATCCCTGGGTGAGTGGATCGGTGTCATGAGGACCGATCATCACGGGCCTCATCGCCGCGACCGGGGAGTCGGCAGATGGCGACACTCACCGGAACCAATGGCAATGACCGGATCTTCGGCACGGCTGTGGCCGATACGATCGACGGGCTGAAGGGTGCTGACGCCCTGTTCGGCCGGGCCGGCGGTGACCTGATCTTCGGCCAAGAGGGCAACGACCGGATCTACGGCGAGGATGGCCTCGATCTGGTCAGCGGCGGCGACGGCAACGACCATATCGAGGGCGGCCGCGACCGTGACCGCCTCTGGGGCGACGCGGGCGACGACACGATCTATGGCGATGCCGGCAACGATGAGCTCT
>NZ_DATMFZ010000260.1:0-9095 GCF_035556675.1 Geminicoccus sp.
GCCTTCACGTTCTGCTCCACCATCAGGATCGTGGTACCCTCTGCCCGCACCTCGGCGAGCTTGGCGAACACTTCCGCCACCAGCCGGGGCGACAGCCCGGCCGAAGGCTCGTCCAGCATGATCATGCCGGGCTCCACCAGCAGGGCGCGGGCCACCGCCAGCATCTGGCGCTGACCGCCGGACAGGCGCCCGGCCGGCAGCGTGCGCTGGCGCGCCAGGTCCGGGAACAGCTCGAACATCGCCCCCACCCGCTCCTGGCAGCGCCGCCGGCCGAGGAAGAAGCCCGCCAGCTCCAGGTTCTCCTGGATCGTCAGGTTGGCGAACACGTTCTCGGTCTGCGGGACGAAGGCCAGCCCCGCCCGGACCAGACGGTGCGCGGGCAGCCGGCGGAGGTCCTGGCCATCGAAGCGGACCTCGCCCGACTCCACCCGGACCAGCCCGGCGATCGCCTTGATCAGGGTGGACTTGCCGGCACCGTTCGGGCCCAGCACCGCCACGATCTCGCCGCGCACCACCTGGATCGAGGCGCCGCGCACGATCGGCAGGCCGGGCTCGTAGCCGGCCACCAGCCGGTCGACCTGGAGCATGCTCAATGGGCGGCCCCGCCCAGGTAGGCCTCGACCACGCGCGGGTCGGCCCGGACCTGGTCGGGGCTGCCGCTCATCAGGAGCCGCCCGCCGGCCATCACCAGGACCGGGCGGCACAGCGACATCACCAGGTCCATGTCGTGCTCGATGATCAGGAACGTCACCCCCTCGGCGTGCAGGGCCCGGATCCGGTCCACGATCTGGGCCATGAGCGGCGGTGCCACGCCCGCCCCCGGCTCGTCCAGGAGAACCAGCCGCGGCTCCTGCATCATTGCGCGGGCGAGCTCCAGAAGCTTGCGCTGCCCACCGGACAGGGTGCGGGCCGGTGCCGGGGCAAGACGCTCCAGCCCCATGAAGCGCAGCCAGTGCCAGGCGCGCTCCGTGATCGCCGCCTCCTCGCGCGCCAGGGTGCGGGCACTGGTCCAGGCCCGCCAGAAGCGCTCGCCGGTCTGGTCCTTCGCCGCGACCAGCAGGTTGTCGAGCACGCTCAGGGCCGGGAAGGGGCGGGGGATCTGGAAGGTGCGGGCGATGCCCAGCCGGGTGCGCTGGTCCTGGCGGCAGCGGTCGATCCGCCGGTTCTCGAAATGCAGCTCGCCGCCGCTGGGCGGCAGGCTGCCGGCGATCAGGTTGAACAGCGTGGTCTTGCCCGCACCGTTCGGGCCGATCAGGCCGGTGATGGTGCCCCGGTCCAGGGTGAAGGAGACGTCGTCTACGGCCCGCACGCCGCCGAACGACCTGATCAGTCCATGAGCCTGCAACAACTCTGCTGCCCGATTTCCGCAAGTGTCGGTCGCTTTGGTTAGCCGGACGGGGCCTCTGCTGCAATCGGCGGCCTCTAGGTGCACTGCAATATGGCACTGTTGCACGGATTCACGACTGATATGCCTGGAATTTCGGCATGTTATCCCCATATGTGACAAACAAGCCACCGATTCGTGTCGGAAGAATGCAGCGATCTGATTCTGCAGCGCTGCGATGCAGCATGTCGGGTGGTGGGTAGCCAGACCGAGGCTTATCTTCCCGATCGTTGGGTCCGGCCAAGAGATCAGTTTGATCGGGAAGGTCGGGGAACAACCGGCCAGCCGCCTGACAAGGTCCGACCGGCTGGACTTCGAGTGGAGTGGAAGACAATGGGTGCCGTGCAACAGATCATCGACAGTGCGCTTCGTCAGTACCGGGCTTACGAGACCCGTCGTTCGCTGAGCCGCCTGAGCGACCGCAGCCTGGCCGACCTCGGCATGGAGCGCGACCTGATCGGCGACATCGCGGCGATGGCGGCTGCCCGTGGTGACGGCCGGGTATCGCTCGCCCAGATCCGCGTCATGGCCCAGGAGGCGCTGCTCGCACGCCGGGCCGACCAGCAGGCCGCCACGGCACCCTCGCCGCTGGCCTCCCTGCTCGGCACGCCGAAGCACCCGCACCTCGTGGCCGCCGACTGAGCGGCCCATCCCGGCCGGGCGGACCGTCGCGCCCGCGTCTGTTCTGCTCTTCACTTCTCACGACTGGATGACATCAATGTTCGCGAAGCTCACCGCCTCCCTGCGCTCCACCGAGACCTGGCGCCGGTTCGAGATCGCCCGTTTCCACCGCGCTGCCCTGCAGCGGGCCCGTGCCGAGCTGAACGCCTATGCGCCGCACGAGCTGGCCAGCGACCTGCGCATCAGCAGCGCCGATATCGAGCCGCTCGCCCAGGAAGAGGCGCGCCGCCGCACCGAGCTCCATGTCGCGCGCCATCCGGAGCTGCGGGCCGCCCTGGACGGTATGGATGCCCGGCTCGGCCTGGCCGGCGCCTGAGCGGCACGGCATCCTCCGGTCTTCCGGACGTTCCCCGTCGCCCGGCGCTCAGGCGGCCCGGCTCGCCGCGGTCAGGGCCTGGTTGCGCAGCGGGGTCAGGTCCGACCAGTCGATCTTGTCCCAGTCGAGCAGCGGGTCGTGCAGGGTCGCGATGAAGCGGCGGTGCTCGGGATGATCCGGTGCGGCGATGAAGTGCCGGCGGAACTCGTCCGGCGTGAACGTGCCCCAGTTGCGGATCATGTGGAAATGGATCCCGTCCGCACCCAGTGAGCGCGCCAGCTCCGCCGCCGCCGGCATCTCGGCGTAGTTCAGCGTCTGCACGACGAAGTCCAGGCGCCACTCCCGCACTCCGCCCCGCGCGCGCAGCCGCGCCATGAAGTCGAGATTGGCGCGCAGGCGCTGCCAGTCGCCGTGGCGCCGGATCACCGCATAGGTATCGGCCTCGGCCGCGTCGATCGACACCCACAGCGCGTCGACCCGCCCCTCCAGGTCCAATTCGTCCCAGGCGCGCTCGTCGCACAGCAGGCCGTTGGTCTGCAGCTGCAGGCGCAGCCTGGGGTAGCTCTGCCGGTCGAGCTGCTTGAGCAGCCGACGGAAATGGGCGCTGGCGAAGGGATCGCCCGAGCCGGTCGCCTTCACCATGCGGGCGTCGCGCAGGAGCGGCAGCACCACCCGGTCCGCCACCTCGTCCAGCCTCAGGCGCTCCGTCTGATCGGCCACGATCCGCTCGCGCCGGCAGGACGGGCAGGCCAGATTGCAGGACCGGTCGTAGTTCAGCAGCACCCGGCGCGGCCCGGCATCGACCTCGGTGACCTCGTCCTCGATGATCGCCACGAGCTCCCGATCGCTCACCGCCGCGCGCTCGGGCAGCCGCTCCGCGCTGAGGTGCGGGCAGTGCAGCCGCGAGCACCAGGTGAAGCTGCCGTCCAGCACCGAGCGGCGGATCGCCTTGGCCGCGGGCGAGTTCCAGAAGCCCGAGCCCCCCGACCCATCGGCCTGGCCGATCGGTACCGTCAGCCAGGACGGGCAGCAGGCATGGGCGCTCAGGTCCGGCCGCAGCTCCAGCTCGCGCCACGGCTTGGCGCAGAATCGCCCGCGCGGGTCGACGGGCCCCGGTCCTTCGCCGGATGCCGCCCGGGCCCGCAGATAGACATCCTGCGCGACGAGATCGCGCTGCTCGCGCGCCAGCGCCGCCACCGCGAGGCGCAAGGCCGCTTTGGCATCGCCCTCTGCCAGTGCCCGTCGCGCCAGCATCACCTGGACCAGCCGCGGCACCGGCTTGCCCGGCAGGGCCGCGGCGGCCGCGTCCGCGAACTGCCGCCAGATTCCCTGGCCGAACTCCTCCTCCAGCTCGGCCTCGACCGCCGCCACTGCCGCCTGCGGATCGGGCGGTATCTGGCCGTCGCGCGCAGGCGCCAGGAACAGGGCGGCATCGAACGCCACGGTGCGCTTGCGCAGACGGACGAGCAGGTCGGGAAGGTCCATGGGCCGATTGTGCCACAGCCGGGCCGTGGCCGGAAAGCGGACAGAGGCTCGGGTACACGCGGGTGTGCCCAGGACGATCTTGAACATAATCCTAGGAAAATATACCATCAACCTGCGGCCGCATGTGCCGTCGCGATCGCGGGGGAGAGGCGATGAAGCGGCTGGTCTTATGTTTCGACGGCACCTGGAACCGGACGGACGGGCAAGGCTCGGCCACCAATGTCACCAGGATCGCGCAGGCGGTGATGCCGCGGGGCCGGGACGGGGTGGTGCAGCTCACCCTCTACCTGCGCGGTGTGGGTGCCACGGCCGGCGGCATGGAACGGCTGATCGCCGGTGCCACCGGCCACGGCATCGACGACAACATTCGCGCCGGCTACCTGTTCCTAGCCCAGAACTATGTCGCGGGCGACCAGATCTACGTGTTCGGCTTCTCGCGCGGCGCCTTCACCGCGCGCAGCCTGGTGGGCTTCATCGGCGCCTGCGGCCTGCTGCGCCGCGACTGCCAGGACCGGATCATGCAGGCCTGGGAGCGCTACCGGCAAGGCGGCGGCCATGTGCCGGGGCGCTGCCATGACCGGGTGCCGATCGCCTTCCTGGGCGTGTGGGACACGGTCGGCGCGCTGGGCATCCCTTCCGACCTCCTGGGGCCGCTGTTGGCGGAGGACTACCAGTTCCACGACACCCGGCCCTCGCCGCTGGTCCGGGTGGCCCGCCATGCGCTGGCGATCGACGAGCACCGCGACGAGTTCGTGCCGACCTTTTGGACCGGAGAGGCACCGGCCGGCTGCGACATCCGCCAGGTCTGGTTCGCGGGCGCGCATGCCGATGTCGGCGGCGGCTACCGCCTGCGCCGGCTGGCCGACATTCCCCTGCGCTGGATGGCCGAGGAAGCGGCACTGGCCGGCCTCGGCCTGGATGGCGGGCTGCTGGAGCTGCCGGTCGACCCGCTGGCACCGCAGCACGAATCCCGCCGGAGCTGGTCGCGCAAGGACCTGCTCACCCCGACGCTGCGCCAGGTCGCCGGCCGGCCAGTGCCGGTGGGCCTGCTGGAGCGTCTCTACCAGCCGCTCGACCGGAGCGGCCGGCCCCTGCCGACCATCGGCGAGGAGCTGCATCCGAGCGTGCGGCTGCGCTTTGGCCGGCAGGTCCGGCGGATCCTCGATGATGACGACGTTGACGGCGAGCCGTATAGCTACCAGCCTCGCAACGTGGCACCGCTGATCGGCTGAACCGCGACCGCCTCCCTCGACCGGAGCGGCCCAAGAGCGGCAGGATCGATGCTTGCCGGCGCCGCTGGAACTGGATTAATACTATTTTTGTATTGAGTTGATCGGTACTCGCCCGATGTGGCGTCGGTCAGGGAGAGAAGTCATGAAGAGACGTGGGATCGTCGCGCTCTGCGCGGCCGCCTTGATGCTGTCGATCGGTGCCGGGGCCGCCTCGGCCCAGGAGAAGAAGACCCTCGCTCTGGTGACCAACGCCTCGGCGGACTTCTGGACGATCGCCCGGCGCGGCACCGAGAAGGCCCAGGAAGAGCTGCCGAACTACAATGTCGAGTTCTACGTGGTCGCCGAGGCCACCGCGGCCGAGCAGCGCCGGATCCTGGATGACCTGCTCACCAAGGGTGTGGCCGGCGTCTCGATCAGCTCGATCGACCCCGCCAACTCGACCGACATCCTGAACCGCGTCGCCGACCAGGCCGTGCTGTTCACCACCGACAGCGACGCGCCGGAATCCAAGCGGGTCGCCTATATCGGCACCGACAACCGCCAGGCCGGCGTCCAGGCCGGTGAGCTGATCAAGAAGGCGCTGCCCGACGGCGGCAAGATCATGATGTTCGTCGGTACCATGGGTGCGGCCAACGCGATCGAGCGCGTCGACGGCATCAAGCAGGCGCTGGAAGGCTCGAACGTCGAGATCATCGACATCCGCACCGACGAGGTCGACTTCGCCCGCGCCAAGCGCAACGTCGAGGACACGCTGACCAAGTACCCGGACATTTCCGGCCTGGTCGGGCTGTACTCGTACAACACGCCGCAGATCGTCGAAGCGGTCCGCGCGGCCGGCAAGACCGGCCAGGTCAAGGTGATCGGCTTCGACGAGGATCCGGTGACCCTGCGCGGCATCGCCGACGGCATCGTCGATGCGACTGTGGTCCAGCAGCCCTACGAGTTCGGCTACCAGTCGATGATCGGCCTGGCCAAGGTCATCGAGGGCGACAAGTCGTTCATCCCGGAGAACGGCCTGATCATCGTGCCGACCAAGGTGATCGACTCCTCCAACGTCGAGGAGTTCCAGAGCCAGATGCGCGAGCTGCTGGCGAAGTAACCTCACGCGGGACGGGCAGGCACTGCCCGTCCCGCACGTGCGAACCGCGCACCTGCGACCATCGTCGAGACGAGCATGCCGGCACCCTTCCTGGAACTCCTGGACATCACCAAGACCTATCCGGGGGTGACGGCACTCTCCGGCGTCAGCTTCGCCATCGGTGCCGGCGAGGTGGTGGGCCTGATCGGCGAGAACGGTGCCGGCAAGTCGACGCTGATGAAGATCCTGGGCGGCGTCGTCGAGCCGACCAGGGGCACCATCCGGGTCGACGGCAACGAGCGGCCGGCCTTCACCGTCACGGAATCGATGCAGGCCGGCATCGCCTTCGTCCACCAGGAACTCAACCTCTTCGAGAACCTGGACGTCGCCGCCAACATCTTCATCGGCCGCGAGCCGCGCTCGGGCGGCTTCCTCAACCTGGTCGACAACGCTGAAACCCGCCGCCGCGTGGCACCCTTGCTCCAGCGCCTGGGCGTCGATTTCGGCCCGGACGCACCCGTCGCCGAGCTCGCGATTGCCGAGCGGCAGATGGTCGAGATCGCCAAGGCGCTCTCCCTGAACGCCCGGCTGATCATCATGGACGAGCCGACCTCCAGCCTGACCCTGTCCGAGACCGACCGGCTCCTGTCGGTGATCGCCGAGCTGAAGGCCCAGGGTGTCGCGATCGTCTATATCAGCCACCGGCTGAACGAGGTGAAGCAGTGCGCGGACCGGGTGGTCTGCCTGCGCGACGGCAAGCTGGTCGGCACGCTCGACAAGGACGAGATCGAGCACCCGGCAATGATCCGCCTGATGATCGGCCGCGACCTGAAGTCGGTCTACATCCCGCCCAAGCACGCGCCCAAGGAGAGCGGGCTGACGCTGGAGGGCCTGCGCACCACGGCCTTCCCCGACTTCGCGGTAGACCTGACCCTGCGCCGCGGCGAGATCCTGGGCCTGGCCGGCCTGATCGGCTCCGGCCGGACCTCGCTCGCCCGCGCGATCTTCGGCATCGACCCGCCACTTGCCGGCACGATCGCGCTGGACGGCCAGCCCATCACCGTGGCCACCCCACAGGACGCGATCGCCAGGGGCATCTATCTCGCCCCCGAGGACCGCAAGCGCTCCGGCCTGATCCTGGAGTTCCCGATCCGCGAGAACATCTCGCTGGCCGACCTGAAGGAATACGCCCCTTCCTGGCTGATCCGCCGCGACCAGGAGCTGGCCGTCGCCGAGCGCCAGAAGGTCCGGCTCGGCATCCGCACCCCCTCGGTCGAGACGCCCGCCATCTCGCTGTCCGGCGGCAACCAGCAGAAGGTCGTGCTCGCCAAGTGGCTGTCGATGCGCCCGCAGGTGATCATCTTCGACGAGCCGACCCGCGGCATCGATGTCGGCGCCAAGGCCGAGATCTACCAGCTCATGCGCGAGCTGGCCGAGGCCGGCGTCGCGATCCTGATGATCTCCTCCGACATGGAGGAGGTGATCGGCGTCAGCGACCGGGTCGCCGTCATGCACGAGGGCTCGATCGCCGGCTTCCTCGAGCGCAGCCAGCTTTCCGAGCACGCCATCATGGAACTCGCCATCGGCCACCGCCCGGCCGCCTGATCAGGAACCTCCCCCCATGCACAAGAAAGATCTGGGCCTCCTCGTCCTGGTCCTGGTGATCGGCGCCATCACCACCGCGCTCAACCCGGTGTTCCTCTCGCCGGTCAACCTGGTCAACATGGCCAACCTGATCGGCCTGTTCGGGATCTTCTCGATCGGCCAGGGCCTCGTCATCATCACCGGCGGCATCGAGCTGTCGGTGGGCTCGATGTTCGCGCTGATCGGCGTGATCTTCGTCGATCTCCTGGTCAACTTCGCCCTGCCCTGGCCGCTCGTGGTGCTGATCGCGATCGGCCTGGGCCTGTTCTTCGGCGCGGTCCACGGCTTCCTGGTCACCCGCCTGCACCTGCAGCCCTTCGTCGTGACCCTGTGCGGCCTCTTGATCTACCGGGGCATCGCGCGCTGGTACATGGCGGACGCCACGATCGGCTTCGGCTATGGCGACTTCGATACCCTGTTCTGGCTGGCGTCCGGCCGCTCCTTCGGCATCCCGCACACCTTCATCGCCTTCGTGATCGTGGCGATCGTGATGTACGTGGTCCTGCACAAGTCGGTGTTCGGCCGCCACCTGCTGGCGGTCGGCAAGAACGAGGAAGCCGCCCGCTTCTCCGGCATCAACACCCGCGCCGTGATCGCGTCCGCCTACATGATCAACGGCGCGCTCGCCGGCCTCACAGCATTGTTCCTGGCCTTCTACACCAGCTCCGTCTCGCCCTCGGCGCACGGCAGCTTCTACGAGCTCTACGCCATCGCCGCGGCCGTGCTCGGCGGCTGTAGCTTGCGCGGCGGCGAAGGCTCGATCCCGGGCATCGTGCTGGGCACCATCCTGCTCCAGATCCTGCAGAACCTGGTCAACCTCCTGGGCATCCCGACCTCGCTGAACTTCGCGGTGATGGGCACGGTGATCCTGGCGGGCGTGCTGGCCGACCAGGCGCTGCAGCGCCGCCGCGCGATCAAGGTCGCCGAGCAGCAGCGGGCCAAGGTGGTGGCCGCCGCCTGAAGCCCCCCGGCAGGCTGCCTCGGCTCAGGAGCAGCCGAGCAGCCTGCCCCGCTTCATCGCGGCACCATCCCCGCCCCGCAGAAACGCCAGGCTCAGCACCGCCAGCCGATCCGGGTCGGCGGCCAGCCGCTCCACCGCCATCCAGCGCTGCCAGTCCGGCACGATGCTCCAGCCCGGCTCGCCCACCTGCGCCCAGGGCAGGCGGTAGTGCAGGGCCGGCCGCCCGCCGATCTTCTCGAACGGCAGCCGCGCCCGTACCCGCTTCCGGTCCAGCTGCAGCAGCACCGGCAGCAGGTCGAGCGCCCGGTCCCGGC
>NZ_DATMFZ010000261.1:0-2765 GCF_035556675.1 Geminicoccus sp.
GGGGCGGCCGAGTTCATCATCGCCCGGGGCGACATCCTGACCGGCTGACGGTGCGCCCGATGCGGGCATCGAGCCTGAGCTGCGGCTGCCGGAAATAAAAAGCGCCGGCATCAACGGAAGCCACACTTACCAGTTGTGCAACTCGCTGTTCCGCGCCAATCCTGGCGAGCACCATTGGTCCAGATTGATGGTCGTTTCGTTCCGCGGAAGGTCGCGCATAAGCGATCACCACGGTCCCTGGCATATTGGGAAAGAAACGCTGATGTCGAGCATCGAGCCCGAGCTTCCCGCGCAGGATCCGGCCAGCCGGCCCGAGACTGCGCTCTCCAGGCGCACCGCGCTGGCGACCGGCATCGGCGCCGCCGCCATGCTGGCCGCACCCCATGTGCGCCGCGCGGAAGCAGCGAGCCTGAACCTGCGCATGCTGATGTGGCAGGACTACAATATCGCCGAGACCGTGGCCGAGTTCGAGCGCGAGCACGGCGCCACGATCTCGCCCGCCTTCTTCGACGGCAACTCCGAGGCCTTCAACAAGATGAAGGCCGGCGGCACCGGCGACTTCGATCTGGTCATGGCGGACGGGTTCTGGCCGCGCCTCTATTTCCGCGAGGGCCTGATCCAGGCGCTGGACCCGGCCAAGCTGCCGAATCTCGCCAACCTGGTCCCCGACTTCGCGCCGGGTACCTACGACCTGCTGCTCGACCAGCCGGGCGGCCAGCTGATCGGCGTGCATAATTGCTGGGGCAGCTACGGCATCACCATGAACACCCAGCACATCCCCGAGGAGGAGCGGGATTCGCTGAGTGTGATGTTCAACGAGAACTATGCCGGCCATCTCGCGACCGGGGCGCGGTTCGAGGAGAACATCGCCATGGCCGGCATCATGGCGGCCACCCAGCTCGGCACCAAGGACGGGCCACGGCCGAACGGCGACAGCTCGTTCAACCCCTACCACCTGACCGACGAGGAGCTGGAGGCAGCCAAGCAGCTCCTGATCAAGCAGAAGGCGCTGCTGGTCACCCGCTACCAGGACTACGACTCCCTGCAGCGCCTGATGCGGCCGGGCCTGGTCTGGGCCTCGCCGGAATTCTCCGAGATCTATCGCCGCCTGACCCGGGCGCGCCGCGCCGGCGAGATCGATTTCGACGTGGTGCACACGCTGCAGCCCAAGGAGGGCGGGCTTGGCTGGATCGACAGCTGGCAGGTCAGCTCGGGCGTGAAGGACCCGGCCATGGTCGATCTCGCCCATGCCTGGATCAACCACTACATTTCCAAGCAGAGCATGTATCGGGTCGGCATGAAGGGCGTGGCGCCCTGCTATGACGTGCGCGACCTGCTGCCGCCCGAGGAAGTGTCGCTGCTGATGCTGGACCGCACGGCCGAGCTGCGCGGCCTGCACATGTTCGACCAGCCGTCCTCGCCGGAGAAATGGGAGCGCGTCTGGTCCGAGGTCGAGGCGGCCTGACGCCGGCACCGAGCGAACCGACGCCTCAAGCGACCGACGGACGGACATGGCGGACTTCGTGCTCGAACTGGACCGGGTGACCAAGCGCTTCGGCGACGTCACCGCGGCCAACGATCTCTCGCTCCAGGTGGCCCAGGGCGAGTTCTTCGCCCTGCTGGGCCCCAGCGGCTCCGGCAAGACCACGCTGCTGCGGATCATCGCCGGGCTGGAGCTGCCCGATTCCGGGCGCGTCCTGATCAACGGCCAGGACGTGACCCGGCTGCCGCCCTATGCGCGCAAGGTCGGCATGGTGTTCCAGAACTTCCTGCTGTTCCCGCACAAGACCGTGGCCGAGAACGTGGTGTTTCCGCTGCGCATGCAGGGGGCGCCCAAGGAGCGGCAGCGGGAGCGGCTGGCCTGGGCGCTGAAGCTCCTGCGCCTGGAGGGCCTGGAAGACCGCTACCCGAACCAGCTTTCGGGCGGGCAACAGCAGCGCGTGGCGCTGGCCAGAGGCCTGATCGCGCGGCCGGCGCTGCTGCTCCTGGACGAGCCGCTGGCCAATCTCGACCGCGAGCTGCGCAAGGAGATGGAGGTCGAGGTCCGCCGCTACCAGGTCGAGCTGACCACGCCCTTCATCTACGTCACCCACAACCAGGAGGAGGCGCTCACCATGAGCGACCGGATCGCCGTGATGGCGAAGGGTCGCTTCGAGCAGGTGGCGCCGAAGCTGGAAGTCTACACCCACCCGACCAGCCCGTTCGTGGCGGGCTTCGTCGGCCATTCCAACAAGATGAGCGGGCGGCTCACCGCATTGGACGGGTCCCGGGCGCGGCTCGATTGGCAGGGGGTCGAGATCGCCGTGCCGAGCCCGGCCCGTGCCGGGGTGGGCGACCGCGTCGACTATTTCGTCAAGTGCGAGCACATGGTGCTGCGCAGTCCGAACGACCCGCCGGAACCGGGAATGGCCAACCGGGTGCCGGGCGTGCTGCGCGACGTGATCTTCAAAGGGCCGACTGCGGACTACCTGGCCAGGCTCGACAACGGCGTCGAGCTGACCGTGACCGACGCGGTCACCATGCCCAGCATCCGGCGCGACGACCCGATCCACGTGGCCTGGGCGCCGGAAGCCGGCCAGTGCTTCGCGGCGGCGGGCTGACCGCATGGCCACCGAGATCGCTTCCGCCCGCGGCCAGCTCAGCCCCGAAGCGCGCTTCCTTCTGCTGGCCCTGCCGGGTGCTTTGTTCGTCGTGGCCTTCCTGATCCTGCCGATGCTCTCGATCCTGGTGTTCAGCTTCTGGCGCACCGAGAGCTACAACCTGAT
>NZ_DATMFZ010000262.1:0-28764 GCF_035556675.1 Geminicoccus sp.
CGGCCGCCGGGTCGGCGTGATCAGCCATGTCGAGGAGATGAAGGAGCGGATCGCGGTGCGGGTCGAGGTGACGCCTCAGGGCGGCGGGCGCAGCACGCTGACGGTCACCTCGTCCTGATCCACGGCGATCTTAGGACTGCACGCCTAAACATGCTATGCTGGCCATCCCGACCCGCTGCAAGGCCAGCCCGCGATGCCTCACCACAACCGATATGCGAATCTGCACAAACGAACCCGAGCCGCGCCTGTCGACCCATTGACGAAACGAACCCGAGCCATCCCCGACTCGATCCGTTATCGCCTGCCCGTGGGAACGTCCCGACGCGACGGCGCTCTCAGCCTTCGTCGCGCTGCATTCTGCACGAGCGAACCCGAGATCTGCCGCTCAGGCGGCCGCGGCCATCCGGTCCGGCGGCACCAGCTGCAGGCTGCGCCGACCAAGCAGGCGGCAGAGCGCCAGGGTCAGGTCGGCACGGTTCAGGGCATAGAGATGCAGGGAGTCGAAGCCCTCGGCGACCAGGCGGCGGCACTGCTCGGCGGCGACCGTGGTCGCGACCATGCGCGCCAGTTCCGGCTGGTCGTCCAGCCCGTGGAACAGCTCGGCCAGCCATTCTGGGATGGTGGCGCCGCACATGCCGCTGAAGCGGCGGATCTGGGCGAAGGAATGGATCGGCATGATGCCCGGCACGATCGGCGCCTGGATACCGGCCGCGTGGCAGGCATCGCGGAAGCGCAGGATCCGGTCGGTGTCGAAGCAGTACTGGGTGATCAGGTGCGAGGCGCCGGCCTCGACCTTGGTGCGCAGATGGGCGAGGTCGGTGGCGGCATCGGCCGATTCCGGATGGACCTCCGGGTAGCAGCCGACGCCGATGTCGAACCGCCCGGCCTCGGCCAGTGCCCGCACCAGGTCCGAGGCATGGGCGAACCCGTCCGGCCGCGGCCGGTAGGGCTGGCCGATGCCGTCGGTCGAATCGCCGCGCAGCGCCACCACCCGGGTGACGCCCAGGGCTGTGTAGCGCTCGGCCAGTGCCGCCACGTCGCGCCGGTCCACCGCGGCCGCGGTGATGTGCGGCGCCACCGGCAGGCCGAACCGCTCCTGCAGCTCGCGCACCGTGGCGAAGGTCGCTTCCACCTGCTCGCCGCCGCCCGCCCCGGAGGTGACGGTCAGATGATCCGGGCCCACCGCCGCGAGACGGGCGACCTCGGTGAAGAAGGTCTCGGTGGCCGGGCCGCTCTTGGGCGGGAACAGCTCGACCGACAGCCTGGGCTGCGGCAGGGGCTCGCCCAGCAGCGGGAAGTGGCGGAGGACCCGGCGGTCCTCATGCAGCCGGTCGAGGGTGGTGGGCTCGGACATGAGCTGCTCCGGTTGCTGGGAGTCGCTGATGGCGGCGTCGGAACGGGCGCGGCTCATGCCAGCGCCTCGCTGCGGCCATGGGGCGGGAAGGGCAGGACCTGGGCATCGGCCAGCCTGGCCGACCACAGGACCACGGTGAGATCGCCGCCCGGCACCTGCACGGACGGCTCGACCTGGAGGCCCAGCTCCTCGAGCCAGCCGGTCATCTCCGGGTCGGTGAAGCCCAGGCGGCGGTGCTGGCGCGCTTCGCGCAGGTCCTCGCGCTCGTGTCGGGCCAGGTCGATCACCACGATCCGCCCGCCCGGCGCCAGCACCCGGCGGGCCTCGGCCAGCGCCGCGAACGGATCGTCGGCGAAATGCAGCACCTGATGGAAGGTCACCGCGCTGAACGAGGCGTCGGGCAGCGGCAGCTGGTACATGTCGCCGTGGCGGACCTGGCAGTTGCGCGCCTCGCGCCGGTCCAGGTTGGCCCGCGCGATCTTGAGCATGTCCTGGGCGACGTCGACACCCAGGCCATAGCCGATCCGACTGGCGAGCAGCTGCAGGACCCGGCCGGTGCCGGTGCCGATGTCGAGCAGGGAGGGGGTGCTGACCCCCTCGAACAGGTGGGTGAGCGCCTGCTCGATCGCGGCGGTCTCGGCCGGACCCAGCTCGCGCTCCTCGTCCCAGGCCTTGGCATGGTGGTCGAACCAGGCTTCGGCGGCCCGGCGCCGTGCGGCGCGCACCACTTCCAGCCGGCGGCGATCCAGCTGGAGCACGCCGTCCTCGGCGGGCAGGAGGCGGCAGATCGAGCGGGCGAGCCTGGCGCCGTCGCCGTCCTGGGCGCGCCGGTAGAACACCCAGCTGCCTTCGCGGAAGCGGTCGAGCAGGCCGGCCTCGGCCAGGATCTTCAGGTGGCGGGAGATGCGCGGCTGCGACTGGCCCAGCACCTGGACCAGCTCGCTGACCGTCCACTCGCCCTGGGCACAGATGGCGAGCAGGCGCAGGCGTGACGGATCGGCCGCGGCAGCGAGGCCATCCAGCAGCTGGGCGAGTTCGGGGCCGGCAGAATCCATCTCAGATCTCCTGAGACATATCTACATTTCTTTATATCCACCGGTCAAGCGCTCCGGTACTGGTCACAGCAGGGCACCGATCCGTGAGGCCGTGCATGGCCTCAACTTGAATCCCCGTGGCACGGCACGTACTTGTCGCGGCGGACCGATGAATGACGACGCTTTCCCCATCCTCCGCTATCGAGAGGTGAAGATGAGCCAGCAAGGGCGCGCGGCGCGGCCTGTACCGATCCTGGCGCTCGCGCTGGTCCTGGCGGGCTGCGCTACGGCCGAGGATCCGGATCCCTGGGAGCCGGTCAACCGCGCGATCTTCGGCTTCAACGAGGTCGCGGACCGCGCGGTCCTGACCCCGGTGTCCCGCGGCTACCGGGCAGTGGTGCCCGAGCCCGTGCGCGATAGCGTCAGCAACTTCCTGAACAACCTGCGCGAGCCCACCCACTTCGTGAACCTGGCGCTCCAGGGCGAGCGGGAAGGGTTCGGCACCTCGGTCGGCCGGTTCGTCATCAACACCACGCTGGGCGTGGGCGGTCTGTTCGATGCGGCCTCGGCGTTCGGCTACCAGAAGCAGGAGACCCGGTTCGGCACGACCCTGCAGAAATGGGGGGTGGGGCCCGGCCCCTACGTGGTCCTGCCCCTGTTCGGTCCCGATGTGGTGCGTGGCGCGGTGGGCCGCCTGCCGGACATGACCCTGAACCCGACCTTCTACCTGAGCAGCGACTGGCCCTGGATCACCCAGAACGTCATGGAGGGCGTCGACTTCCACGTCCAGAACATGGATGCGATCGAGGACCTGCGCCGGGGCAGCGTCGACATGTATGCCACGGTGCGCTCGATCTACCTGCAGCGGCTCGGAGCGGAGATCGCCGGCAGCGGTTCGGATGCCCAGTATGACGCGATCTTCGAGGAGGAGCCGGATGTTGAGTGATGCCCGTGCGGCCGTGGTGAGCCGCCGCGGCTTGCTGGCCGGTGCCACGGCATTGGCCGTGCTGACGATACTCCGCATTCCGGCCGGCGCGCAGGAAGCCCCGTCGGCCTTCATGGACAAGGTCGGCCAGGAAGTGGTGGCGACCTTCGGTGACGCCTCGCTGAACGACCAGGAGCGGCTGGCTCGGCTGGTGTCGATCCTGGACAAGAGCGTCGACTTCGAGATCGTCGGCCGGCTGGTCAGCGGCCGCTACTGGCGCCAGGCGAGCCCGGCGCAGCAGCAGGAGTTCGTCGACCTGTTCCGGCAGTTCACCATCGAGACGATCGCCTCCCAGCTGCGCAACTACGGGGGCGAGACCTACGAGATCACGGGCGAGCGCGTGGTCGACGACCGGGACACGGTCGTGTCGAGCAAGATCGTGCGCGTCCGGGGCCAGCCGCCGGCCAATGTCGACTGGCGGGTGCGCCGCACCGACGATGGCTTCAAGATCATCGACGTGGTCGGCGAGGGCGTATCGGCGGTGGTCACTTGGCGCCAGGAATATGGCGAAGTGCTGGAGCGCAGCGGCTTCGACGGGGTGATCGCCCGCCTGAAGGAGCAGATCGCGGCCCGTCGCTCGGCCTGAGCCGCGGCCCGTTCCGGGTCGGGCGCCGGCTTGGCCATGCCCGACCCTTCCTGATCACTGAAGCTGGCGTTCCAGCTCCGCGATCCGTGCCCGGGCACGCGCCAGCTCCTGCCGCAACGCGGCCGGGTCCTCCAGGACCGGAAGCTCTGCGGCCGATAGCTGGCCGGCGGCAGGGGCAATCACCGACCGCTGCTCCGCCAGTTCGCTCAGCGCCTGCGCCATCGCATCCAGCTGCGCTCGGGCGGCAGCGATCCCGCTCTGGGCCTGCGTGAACTCGTCGAGCCTGGCCTCGGCCGCCTTGGCCAGTTCCTGCGCCTCGCGCTCCAGCCGGTCATGCTGGCCGCGCACCGTGGCGAGTTCCCCGTCGAGCGCCCGGTTGGCTTCGCGCAGCTGTCCGTTCTCCCGTTCCAGCTCCCTGGTCCGGTCTTTCAGCCGGCCGATCTCGTCCAGCCGGTCGGCCGCATCCTTGGCCGACGCACCGGCGAGTGCCACCTGCTCCTCGACCCTGGTGCGCAACTGCCTGTTCTCGCCTTCCAGCTCCCTGGTCCGGTCGTTCAGCCGGCCGATCTCCGCCAGCCGATCGGCAGCATCCTTGGCCGACGCACCGGCGAGTCCCGCCTGCTCCTCGACCCTGGTGCGCAACTGCCTGTTCTCGCCCTCCAGCTCCCTGATCCGGTCGTTCAGCCGGCCGATCTCGTTCAGCCGGTCGGCCGCATCCTGGGTCGCCGCTTCGGCGAGTGCCACCTGCTCCTCGGCCTTCGCCTGCAGCTGCCCGTTCTCCAGCTCCAGATCCCTGATCCGGTCGCTCAGCCGGCCGATCTCCGCCAGCCGATCGGCAGCGTCCTTGGCCTCGGCACCGGTGAGTGCCCGCTGCTCCTCGATCTTGGCACGGATCTGCGCAAGCGCTGCCTCGAGCTGCGCGGCACTGGAGCCGTCCTCCATTGCCAGCGCCGGGCCGGCGCCGATGAGGACGGCGCCCAGCAGCATCACCGCCGCCCTCAAGCCGGATCCTCCACCTCCGTGGCCACACCGGTGACGCCGCGCGCCAGCGATGCCTCCAGGAACTGGTCGAGATCGCCGTCCAGCACCCCCTGCGTGTCCGACGTCTCCACCCCGGTGCGCAGGTCCTTCACCATCCGGTAGGGCTGCAGCACGTAGGAGCGGATCTGGTGGCCCCAGCCGATATCGGTCTTGGCCGCCTCGGTGGCGTCCGCTGCCGCCCGGCGCTTCTGCAGCTCCAGCTCGTAGAGCCTGGCGCGCAGCATCCCGAACGCGGTGTCGCGGTTGCGGTGCTGCGAGCGGTCGGTCTGGCAGCTCACCACGATGCCGGTCGGCAGATGGGTGATGCGGATCGCCGATTCCGTCCGGTTGACGTGCTGGCCGCCGGCGCCGGAGGCCCGGTAGGTATCGATGCGCAGGTCCTTGTCCTGGATGTCGACCTCGATCGAATCGTCGATCTCGGGATAGACCCAGACGCTTGCGAAGCTGGTGTGGCGGCGCGCCTGGCTGTCATAGGGGGAGATGCGCACCAGCCGGTGCACGCCCGCCTCGGTCTTCAGCCAGCCATAGGCGTTCTCGCCCTCCAGCCGGAGCGTGGCCGACTTGATCCCGGCCTCCTCGCCCTCGGTCTCCTGGATCAGGTTGACCTTGTAGCCGTGCTGCTCGGCCCAGCGCGTGTACATGCGCATGAGCATCTCGGCCCAGTCCTGGCTCTCCGTCCCGCCGGCACCCGCGTTGATCTCGATGAACGCGTTGTTGCGGTCGGCCTCGCCGGACAGCATCGCCTCCAGCTGCAGGCGGCGGACGGTATCCTTCAGGCCGGCGAGGTCGCGCTGGATCTCGCCGAGCGTCGCCTCGTCGTTCTCCGCCTCGGCCAGTTCCGCCAGCTCCAGCCCGTCGTTCAGCCGGGTCTCGATCTCGCGAACCTGATCGATCCGCGCCGCCAGACCGTTGCGCTCGCGCATGATCTTCTGCGCGCGCTCCGCATCGTTCCAGAGCGTCGGATCCTCGGAAAGGGCGTTCAGCTCGTCCAGGCGGACCAGGGCTTCATCCCAGTCAAAGATGCCTCCGTAGAAGGGCCACACCCTCCTTCAGCTCGTCGGCGGGATTTGCGATCTCAGCACGCATGTTCAGGCTCCGTAGGGACAGGATCGGGCATCGATTGGGAAAAGGTGGGAGTGCCGGCGGTCAGTACAGGCCGTCATCCATGACCGGGGGGGCTGCCGGTGCAGCGGGTGGTGCCCGCCGGCCGGCCGGCTGCGGGTCGTAGAGAGCGGTCTCGCCACCGACCACCGCGGCGCTCGGCAGTTCACTGGTGGGCGCGGTGCCCGGCAAGAACGCCTCCAGGATCACCTGTTTGGTGTCGGGGCCGGGCAGGGCGCCGGTCGTGGCATCGATGCGGACCAGCTGCACGCCGGGCGGCACCCGGAACGGGGTAGGCGGGGTGCCTTCCAGCACCTTGCCCATGATCTCGGTCCAGACCGGCAGGGCCACCGTCCCGCCGGTCTCATGCTCCCCCAGGCTCTTGGGCTGGTCGAAGCCGATGAACACGCCGGTGACCAGGTCCGGCGAGAAGCCGACGAACCAGGTGTCCTTGGCATCGTTGGACGTGCCGGTCTTGCCGCCGAGCGGCCGGCCGAGCTTGCTGGCGCTGGCGGCGGTGCCGCGCTCCACCACTCCGGCCAGCATGTTGGTCATCTGATAGGCAAACCGCTCGTCGGTCACCACCGACCTCGTGTCGGGCAGGAGCGGCGGCAGGCCGCCGTCATAGGCCAGGGCCGTGCAGCCGTCGCAGCCCCGGTCGTCCCGGCGCGTCAGCGTCCTGCCGTAGCGGTCCTGGATCCGTTCGACCAGCACCGGGGTCAGCTGCCTGCCGCCATTGACCAGCTCGGCATAGGCGGAAGTCAGGCCCAGCAGCGTGACCTCGTTGGAGCCGAGCGAACCGGCCAGATAGTGCTGCAGGCCGCGATCGATCCCGAAGCGGCGCGCCACGTCGATCACCTTGTCCATGCCGACCGCCTGGGCCAGGCGCACGGTCATCAGGTTGCGCGACTTCTCCAGCCCCAGGCGCAGGGTGGAGGGACCGTAGAAGCGCTGGCTGTAGTTCTCGGGCTTCCACTTGGGCTGGTCCGGCCCCTGGTCGATCACGATCGGCGCATCCAGCACGATCGAGGCCGGCGTGTAGCCGTTCTCCAGGGCTGCCAGGTAGACGAACGGCTTGAAGGACGAGCCCGGCTGCCGCCAGGCCTGGGTGGCCCGGTTGAAGCTGCTCTGCCGGAAGTCGAACCCGCCCGAGATCGCCAGGACCCGGCCGGTATTGGGGTCGAGCACCACGGCGGCACCCTCGACCTCGGGGCGCTGGCGCAGGCCGAAGCGCGGCGGCTCTCCCTCGGCCGCGATGTTCTCGACCAGGATGACGTCGCCCTGCTTCAGCACCTGGTCGGCGCGTGTGGGCGCCGGGCCCATCCGGCCCTCCGCGTCCACCGGGCGTGCCCATTTCAGGTCGGCACTGCGGATCGTCCCGGTCGTGCCGTCGGCGAGCGCCAGATCGGCACCCTCGGCACCTGCAGCCAGTACCAGCGCCTTTTGCCAGTCGAGCAGACTGAAGCCCGGATCGACTGCCGCCAGCGCGTCCTGCCAGTCCGGGCGGGTAGCGGCGTCCGGCAGGTTCGCGATCGGGCCGCGCCAGCCGGTCTTGCGGTCGTACTCGGACAGGCCGCGCCGCAGCGCGCTGTCGGCGATTCGCTGGATGCGCGGCTGCACCGTGGTCCGCACCGACAGGCCACCCTCGTAGAAGCCGGCCTCGCCCAGCTGCGCCACCAGCCGGCGGCGCACCTCCTCCAGGAAGAAGTCGGCCGAGGCCTGGTCGGCCTGGCCCCTGCGGGCGCGCAGGACGAACGGCTCGGCCCGGGCGGCGTCCGCTTCCTCGGCGGTGATGTAGCGGTCCGCCTGCATCCGGCCGATCACGTAGTTGCGCCGGTCGCGCGCCACCTCGGCATTGCGGGCCGGGTCGTAGCGCGACGGCGCCTTCGGCAGCCCGGCGATGAACGCGATCTCGCCCAGCGTCAGCTCGTCCAGCGACTTGTCGAAATAGTTGAGCGCCGCGGCGGCGATGCCGTAGGCTCGGTAGCCCAGGAAGATCTCGTTGAGATAGAGCTCGAGGATCCGATCCTTGCTCAGCACCCGCTCCATGCGGATCGCCAGGATCGCTTCCTTGATCTTGCGGTCGAGCGACATCTCGTTGGTGAGCAGGAAGTTCTTCGCCACCTGCTGGGTGATGGTCGAGGCGCCGCGCGGCCGCTCGTCGTTGGCGACCCGGCGCAGATTGTCGACCACGGCGGACGCGATGCCCTGCGGATCCACGCCCCAGTGGTTCCAGAAATTCTGATCCTCGGCGGCAACGAAGGCCTGCTGGATGCGGACCGGGATCGCGTGGATCGGGACCCAGACGCGCCGCTCCTTGGCGAACTCGGCGAGCAGCCGCCCGTCGCCGGCATGGATGCGGGTGACCGTCGGCGGCTCGTAGGTAGCGAGCTGCGCCACGTCCGGCAGGTCCTGGCCATAGCGCCACCATGCATAGCCCAGTGCGCCGACACCGATCAGGACCGCCAGCAGGAGCAGGTTGAACAGCACGCCCAGCGCGCGCAGGAACGACGTCAAGCTCTTCAACCTTCCCGTGCGAGGCAGTGCGCCGGCGGCAGACCCTGTGTCAGGCCTCGTACCGGATCTGGTGGCAGGCCCGGTGGCAGGCAATATGGCAGCCGATGCGGCAATGGTGACCGTTCACGACCGAACTTCGCCCCAATGTTACCGCATCCGCCGGCAGGGCTCAATTCCGCACCGGCCCTGCCAACCGATTGCATGTGCTCAGTGGGGTGCGATGGCGAAATAGGCATCCAGCGCGTTCAGCACCGCGCCCGCCACCTTGCGGCGGTGGCCCGGGTCGTTGAGCAGTTGCTCGTCGCGCGGGTTGGACAGAAAGCCCAGCTCCAGCAGCACGCTGGGAGTATCGGGCGACTTCAGCACCACGAAGCCGGCGAACCGGCGGGTGCCCTTCACCAGCCGGGTGACCTTGCCGAGCTCGCGCACCAGGGCATCGGCGAAGCCGATCGAGCGGTTGGTCGCGTCGCGCAGGGCGAGATCGATCAGGATCTCGCTCACGATCGGGTCCTGGTCGGTCAGGTCCAGCCCGCTGACGATGTCGGCCTTGTTCTCCTTTTGGGCGAGCGCTGCGGCTTCGCGGTCGGAGGCGCGGTCGGACAGGGTGTAGACCGAGGCCCCCCGCATCTCCGCATTGCGTGCTAGGCTGTCGGCGTGGATCGAGATGAACAGGGCTCCGCCGGCCTCGCGGGCGAAGTTCAGTCGCTGGCGCAACGGCACCGCCTTGTCGCGATCGCGGGTGAGCGCCACCCGGTACCGCCCGGACTCTTCCAGTCTGGCCTTGATCGCCTTGGCTACTGCGAGGGTGATGGTCTTCTCGTAGGTGCCGCGCCGGCCGATCGTGCCCGGGTCCTTGCCGCCATGGCCCGGGTCCAGGACGATCAGCGGCTTGATGGGGACAGGAGCCGGGACCGGGGCCGGCGCCGCCTGGTCCGCGGCGGGCGCCTCCAGCACGGAGCCGATCCCGGCGGTGGCCGCCGGCGGTGCCACCGCTTCCGGGCGCGGCAGGACCTTGGGTGTGGGCACGGGCGGCACGCGCCCGGCTGCAGCCTGCGGTGCCACCCGTTCTGCCGTCTCCTCGTTCGTCCCTGCCGCGGGCGGTGCCGGCTCCGGCTGGGCCGGGGCCGCCAGGGCCGGGGCGGGGCCGGGGATCAGGTCGATCACCAGGCGGTAGAAGCGCGAGTCTGGGGACGGCACCAGGAGCTCGGCATTCGCCACCCGCGCCTGGCCCTTGAGGTCGACCTCGAGGCTGGCCGCACCCGGCGTGGTGCTGGTGTACCAGGCGTCGACCAGGCCGCGCGGCTGGGGCAGCCGGCCGATCGGCAGCGCCCAGCGGGCCTGCGGCACGATCACCTCGAGCCGGGTGCGGTCGGCGGACAGGCTGGTCTCGATCGGGACGTTGGCATCGAGATCGAGAACGATCCGAGTGTGGGCATCCCGCATCCCGAACCGCAGCCCGGAGATCAGTGTCTCGGCAGCGATGGCCGGGAAAGTGGCGAATAGGATCGACAGAATCACCATGGCGACGACCGCCAGGCCATGCGCGGTTACAGCTGCCATCGACCTTCGACGGGAACCGATGTCTCCGGTATGTCTTGGTGATTGAGACAGCGGATCGATGGTTCTATAGTCCCGTGCGTGCGAGCGGATCCGGTGCCGATCGCCGTGGTTCGCGCAAGTTCGCAGCCCGGCTTCCGGATAGCGCCGATCCCGCCGCATCTCAACCAACAGGCTGCCCCGCCGGGTCGAACCCGGGGCCGCCCACATCTTCCGAACGCAATGCACCACGTTGGATACCTGCCGTACGACGAACCCCGCAGAAGTGCGGTGGTCGAACCGTCGGCATCGGCCCGCGTGGCACCCCTCGCCTCGGCCGCCACAGGGCGGGCGAGCCAACCCGATTCGCGTGCAGGACTGCGCGCGGGCCTACAGCAGCACGCGGCGGCGCCGGGCATCACTATGCCTCGCCATGCGCGTGCGGAGACTCCCCTCGATGACTCGACGCATGTTGATCGATGCCGGCCACCCGGAGGAAACCCGGGTCGTCATTCTCAATGACAAGCAGCTGGTCGATTTCGATTTCGAATCGTCCACCAAGAAGCAGATCAAGGGCAACGTCTATCTCGCCAAGGTGACGCGCGTGGAGCCCTCGCTCCAGGCCGCGTTCGTCGAGTATGGCGGCAACCGGCACGGCTTCCTGGCATTTTCCGAGATTCACCCGGACTATTTCCAGATCCCGCAGGCCGACCGGGCGATGCTGGAAGACGTCGCCCGCGGCGACGAGGGCGAGGGCAGCGGCAACGGCTCTGACGACGACGACGAGGCCGACATCGCCCGCAGGCGCACACGGCTCCTGCGCAGCTACAAGATCCAGGAAGTGATCAAGCGCCGGCAGATCATGCTGGTGCAGGTCGTCAAGGAGGAGCGCGGCACCAAGGGTGCCGCGCTGACCACCTATCTGTCGCTGGCCGGCCGCTACTGCGTGCTGATGCCGAACACGCCGCGCGGCGGCGGGATCAGCCGCAAGATCGACGACGCGGAGGACCGCAAGCGGCTGAAGGAGATCGCCGCGGAGCTGGAAGTGCCCAAGGGCATGGGCCTGATCATCCGCACCGCCGGCCAGGAGCGCACCCGGGCCGAGATCCGGCGCGACTACGACTATCTCCTGCGCCAGTGGGAGGACATCCGCGAGACCACGCTCAAGAGCATGGCGCCGGCCCTGATCTACGAGGAAGGCGACCTCGTGAAACGGGCGATGCGCGACCTCTACAGCCGCGAGATCGACGAGGTGCTGGTCGAGGGCGACGAGGCCTACAAGCAGGCCAAGCGCATCATGACCATGCTGATCCCGTCGCGCTCGCGGCAGGTGAAGCAGTATCGCGACGAGGCACCCCTGTTCTTCCGCTACGGCGTGGAGGACCAGCTCGACGCGATGCACCTGCCCAAGGTGGACCTGCCGTCGGGCGGCTCGATCGTGATCCACACGACCGAGGCGCTGACCGCGATCGACGTCAACTCGGGCAAGTCGACCCGCGAGCGGCACATCGACGAGACCGCGCTCAAGACCAATCTGGAGGCGGCGGACGAGGCGGCGCGCCAGATGCGGCTGCGCGACCTGGCCGGCCTGATCGTGATCGACTTCATCGACATGGCCGACCAGCGCCACGAGCGCCAGGTCGAGCGGCGGCTGCGCGACGCCCTCAAGCTGGACCGTGCCCGCCTGCAGATCGGCAAGATCAGCCAGTTCGGGCTCTTGGAGCTGTCCCGGCAGCGGATGCGGCCGTCCTTGCAGGAGCTGTCCACCCAGACCTGCCCGGTCTGCCATGGCCTGGGCGTGGTGCGGTCGACTGAATCCTGCGCCTTGCAGGCGCTGCGCCGCATCCAGGAGGTCGGCATCGCCGGCGAGACCGCGGTGATGCGCGTGATCGTGCCGGGCAGCGCTGCCTACTACCTGCTCAACCACAAGCGCGACGCGCTGTTCCGCCTGGAGCAGCGCTACCAGATGCGGGTGTTCGTCGACACCGACGATCAGATGATCCCGGGCGACATCGGCGTGGAGCGCATGGAGCGACGCGAGAAGCCGATCGAGGTGCCGCCGCCCGCTTCGCTGGCCGAGCCCGAGGAGCCGGTCGAGGAGCCGATCGTCGAGGAAGAGGAGGAACTGGCCGAGCGCCGCAGCGAGCGTGCCCGCAGCGAGAACGGCCGCGGCCGGCGCGACCGCCGTGGCGGTCGCCGGGACGAGGCTGGCGAGGATCGGCAGCACCGCGAGCCGGTCGAGGCAGTGGCCGTGGCCGAGGACGCGGCCGAGGAGCCGGTGGTTGCCGAGCAGCCGGTCGAGGCTACGGCCAATGGCGACGAAGGCGAGGAAGGTGGCCGCAAGCGCCGCCGCCGGCGCCGTCGTCGTCGTCGCGGCGACCGTAACGGCGAGCAGGCCGGCATGGCCCAGGAGTTGGGTGGTGAGGAGCAGTTCGACGAGGATGGCGAGGATGCCGAGGAGGGCGAGCCGCTGGCTGCCCGGCCATCCGAGGCTGGACCCGTCGAGGTCGAAGCCCGCGAGGCCGTGCCTGTCGAGCCTGAACCCGTCGAGGCTGGGCCGGTGGAGGCCGAGCCGGTAGCGACCGCTGGCGAGGCGGCACCGGCCGATACCCCGGTCGTCCCGTTGCCGGCCGAGCTGATGACGCCGGTGGAAGCCCCGCCGGTGCCGGAGGCGGCCGAACAGCCGGCGGAGCCGGTGGCTGAGGCCAAGCCGAAGCGGCGCACCCGGGCCAAGAAGACGGCCGAGGTGACCGAGGCGGCGACGGAGGCCAAGCCAGCCAAGCCGCGTCGAGCACCACCTGCCCGGAAGAAGGCTCAGGCGGCTGAAGAGCCGGCAGAGCCCGTGGTCGAGGCGAAGCCCAAGCGGCGGCGGACCACGAAGAAGGCAGCCGAGGCGGAGGTGCCGGCGGCCGAGCCGGCACCGGTGCCTGCACCGGAGCAGGCGGTAGCACCGGCAGCCGAGCCCGTGCCCGCTCCGGAGCCTGCCCAGGCTCCGGAACCCGCGAAGGCCGAGCCTGCTCCCGCACCGGAGCCGGTGGCGGCCGAAGCGCCGGCCCGGCCGGTGCGGCGCGGCTGGTGGAACCGGCTGACCGGCAGCTAGGCCCGGCGGATCATCGGGGTGAGGGCGGCTTCGAGTCGCTCCGCCCCGATCCGGATCCGCTCGGGATCAGCGGCGAACGACAGCCGGATCCAGTTCTCGCCGTCGACGGGGTCGAAATCCATGCCGGGAGTGACGGCGACATGGGCCTCGTGCAGAAGGCGGCGCGCCAGCTCGCTGGCCGGAACGCCGGTCGGCCGGATGTCGGCCCAGAGATAGAAGGCGCCGTCGGGAGGGGCGATCCGGTCGAGCCCCGCCCGGCCCAGTGCCTGGCGCAGCAGGTCGCGATTGGCTCGGTAGATTCCGACCCGGGCGTGCAGTTCCTCCTCGGCATCCATGGCGGCGGTGGCGGCCACCTGGGCCACGGTGGGCGTGGAGATGAACAGGTTCTGTGCCAGCCGCTCCACCGGCCGGACCAGCGGCTCGGGCAGCACCAGCCAGCCGACCCGCCAGCCGGTCATCGCCCAGAATTTCGAGAAGCTGTTGACGACCAACGCCTCTGGCTCGACCTTGAGCACCGTGGTCGCGGGTGCCTCGTAGGTGATGCCTTGATAGATCTCGTCGACGATCAGGCGGACACGGCGCGCCCTGGCCCAGGCGGCGAGGGCCGCCAGCCGCGCGTCGTCGAGCATGGTGCCGGTGGGATTGGCCGGGCTCTGCAGCACCAGGCCGTCGATCCGGCCCGGAATCGCGTCGAGTTCCGCCGGGGTCGGCTGGAAGCCGTCGGCAGGGCCGGTGGCCACCCGCACCGCCTCGATTCCGAGCGCCGCCATGACGTTGCGGTAGCAGGGATAGCTGGGATCGGCGACCAGCACGCGCGCACCCGGGTCGAAGCTCGCCAGGAAGCCCAGCACGAAGCCGCCCGAGGCACCGGTGGTGACCGCGATGCGCTGCCAGTCGACGTCCAGGCCATGCCAGTCGCGGTAATGGCGGGCGATGCGCCTGCGCAGGGCAGGCAGGCCCAGAGCCGGCGTATAGCCGAGGGCGCCGTCGCGCAGGGCGGCAGCCGCGGCCTCCAGGGCGGGCGCGGGCGCGCCGCCACCTGGCTCGCCGATCTCGAGATGGACGACGTCATGACCCGCCGCTTCCTGCCGGGCAGCATCGATCACCACGTCCATCACCAAAAAGGACGGGATCGCGCTGCGTTCGGAGGGCGGAAGGGGAATTTTTCGATCGGCTGGCACGGCTTCTCCTGCCGGATGGTGGCGGTGGTCGTCCTGGTACTGGTCCTGCTGGCGGCACCGCTGCGGCCGGCCCTGGCCCAGTCCCTGTTCCTCCTGCGCGACGTCGAGATCGAGACGACGCTCCGTGAGCTCTCCGACCCGATCTTCCGCGCAGCCGGGCTCGATCCCTCCTCCATCCGCATCTACATCGTCAACGACAACTCGCTGAACGCGTTCGTCGCGGGCGGGCAGAACCTGTTCCTGAACTCCGGACTGCTGATCACCACCGAGACCCCGGACCAGCTGGAAGGGGTGATCGCGCACGAGACCGGCCACATCGCCGGCGGCCATCTGAGCCGTGCCCAGGTCGCGATGCAGAATGCCGGCAGCCAGGCGCTGCTCGGCACGCTGCTGGGGCTGGCTGCCGCCGCCATGGGTGCCCCGCAGGTCGGCATCGCGGCGATGGCCGGCGGGCTCACCGTGGCGCAGGGCGGCTTCCTGAAGTTCAGCCGTGGCCAGGAGCAGGCGGCCGACCAGGCCGCGGTGCGGCTCCTGGGTGATCTCGGCCAGAGCCCGGAGGGCCTGCTGCAGTTCTTCCGGATCCTGGATACCGACGACCTGCGCGTGAGCGGGCGGGCCGATCCCTGGCTCATGACCCACCCGCTCACCAGCTCGCGTATCGAGTTCCTCCAAAACCAGCTCGCGAAGTCGCCTTTTGCCGGCCGGCAGATCGAGGGGCCCGCGGTGGAGCGGCATGCCCGGATGCGCGCCAAGCTCGACGCCTTCCTGGCCGAGCCGTCGGACGCGCTGCGCCGCTGGCAGGACGACGGCACGCTGGCCGGACGCTACGCCACCGCCATCGCGCTCTACCGCATCCCGCGCCTGAACGACGCGCTGGCGGCGATCCGCCAATTGATCAAGGAGCATCCGGACGACCCCTACTTCCATGAGCTGGAAGGACAGATGCTGTACGAGAACGGCCGGCTGGCGGAGGCGGCCGGGCCGTATCGCGCAGCCTTGCGCCTCCTGCCCCGCAGCGGCCTGCTCAAGCTGGGCCTGGCCAAGGCGCTGATCGATTCGGACGACCCGGCTGACCTCAAGGAGGCGCGCCAGCAGCTCGTGGACACGACGGTCACCGAGCCGGACAACGCCGAGGCGTTCCGGCTGCTCGCTACCGCGGAGGGTCTGCTCGGCAACGAGGGGGCAGCGGCGATGGCGATGGCCGAGTATAATCTCCGCATTGGCCAGTTCGACGACGCAAGGCGCTTTGCCCGGCGTGCGTCGCAGATGATCCAGCCGGGCGATCCCGGCTTCCTCAAGCTGCAGGACCTGCAGGCGGCGATCGATGCGCTGCCGGCAGATTCCCGCAACCGGCGAACCAACTAGAACGGCGGCACTGCCGCCTTGCTGGAGTGATCTCCTTGCGCATCCGCCCCGCCATCCTCGCCGGCCTCCTGCTGCTGGCCGCCCCGCCGCTCCTGGCTGAAGAGACGCCCCCGATCGATCGGGCGGCGGTGGAGCAGGTCGTGCGCGAACTGCTCCAGCGCGAGCCGGAACTGGTGATGGAGGCGCTGCAGTCGCTCCAGGCCCGGCAGGAGGCCGAGCAGGCCCAACAGGCCCAGCAGGCGGTTGCCGACAATGCCGAGGCCCTGAAGGGCGAGCCCGCCGAGGTCGCGGCCAATCCGGACGGCGATGTCACCCTGGTCGAGTTCATGGACTATCATTGCGGCTATTGCCGGCGGATGATGCCGACGCTCCGCGACCTGGTGGGCAAGGACAAGGGTGTCCGCTTCGTGCTCAAGGAGTTCCCGATCCTGGGGCCGGATTCGGTGGTGGCGGCCAGGGCCGCGGTCGCCGCGCGCAACCAGGGCCGCTACTGGGACATGCATCTGGCCCTGATGGAGAGCGAGGACATTTCGCTGGATGGCGTGCGGGCAGTGGCGGCCGGTCTGGGCCTCGACGTCGCCCGGCTGGAGGCCGACATGAACTCGCCGCAGACCGAGCAGGTGCTGGCGGCCGACATGGAGCTCGCCCGCAAGCTCGGCCTGCGCGGCACACCGGCCTTCGTGCTGGGCGGCGAGATCATCCCGGGTGCCGTGCCGCCCGACCAGCTGGAAGACCTGATCGCGGCGACGCGGGAGCGGAGCTGAGCCGTCAGCGGCGCCGCCGCAACAGGGTCAGCCCGTCGCCCACCGGCAGGAGGACCAGCGCCAGGTCCGGATCGTCGTGGATCGCCTGGTTCAGGCGCCGCAGCGTGTCGGCCTGACGGCTCTGGTCGTGCGGGTCCGCCACCCGGCCACGCCACAGCGTATTGTCCAGGACGATCAGCCCGCCGGTCCGGACCAGGCGCCGGCAGCGCTGGAGATAGGCGGGGTAGGTCTTCTTGTCGGCATCGATCAGGGCCAGGTCGAAGCCGTCCGCACTGCCCTC
This sequence comes from Geminicoccus sp., assembly GCF_035556675.1. GTDB lineage: Bacteria > Pseudomonadota > Alphaproteobacteria > Geminicoccales > Geminicoccaceae > Geminicoccus. The sequence continues at coordinate 16,845 of NZ_DATMFZ010000262.1, forward strand.
GGCCAGCAGTTCATCCAGGCTGGCGAGCGCCGGCCCTTCACGGAACCGGATCCGGTCGGCCACCCCGGCTGCTTCCCAGTGCCGGCGGCCGAGCGCCTGCCAGTCGGCGTTGACGTCGAGCGTGGTCACCCGGCCATCCGGGGGCAGGGCCAGCGCCATGGCGAGCGTCGCATGGCCGGTGAAGCAGCCGACCTCCAGCACGGCCCTGGCACCGGTCGTCTCGATCAGGAAGGCGACCAGTGCGGCCGCCTCCGGCGAGGTGCGCATGTCGCCATGCTCCAGTCGGTCGGTCTCGGCCCGCAGCGCCGCCTGCGCGGGATGCTCGCGCACTCCGACCGCCGCGACATAGGCGGCGAGTTCCGCCGGCAGGCCGATGGTGCGCGCGGTCAGTGGCCCACCTCCGTTGCCACTGCCAGCACGTCCTCGACATGGCCCGGCACCTTCACCCCGCGCCAGGTGCGCACGATCATGCCCTCCGCATTGACCAGGAAGGTCGAGCGGTCGATGCCCATATAGGTCTTGCCGTAGTTCGACTTCTCGACCCAGGATCCCAGCGCCTCGACCAGCCGGCCGTCCTCGTCCGATGCCAGTGGAAAGCTCAGGCCGCACTTGCGCTTGAACCGGTCGTGGCTGCTCACGCTGTCCTTGGACAGGCCCACCACCTCGAAGCCGAGCGCCTCGAACTCGCCGTAGCGGCTGGCAAAGGTCTGCGCCTCCAGCGTGCAGCCGGGCGTGTCGTCCTTGGGGTAGAGGTAGAGGACGTAGGGCCGGCCCTTCAGCTGGGCCGAGGAGATCCGGCCGCCGCCATCGGTCGGCAGGTCGAAATCCGGCATGGTGTCACCGGGCGAAAGGGTCACGAGCGCGCCTCCATCCTTCAGCTCAACAGCCGGTCGAAGACTTGGCGCACTGCCTCCTGACTTTCAACGAGTCTGCGCTGGAGAAGCGCCATGTCACTGGGCAGGCCGGAGCGGCCCTGGGGATCGGCCACACGCAGCAGCGCCTCCTGCATGGCCGCCGGGATCGATCTGGGCATGGTGCCGCTGTCCTGGGACAAACGCAGGGTGGCGAACAGGCGGATCAGCAGTCGCCAGGCGTGATCCAGCGCCGCCGCGTCGTGGTCCGGCAGGAGGCCGGCCAGAGCCGCCTTGGCGAACACGGCAGGGGTGGAGCGGTCGCGCAGGCCCGGGTGCTCGGCCAGATGGGCCAGTTGCAGGTACTGGGCCAGGAACTCGATCTCGACGATCCCGCCCCGGACATGCTTGAGGTTCCAGGGATCGTCGCTGCCATGCTCCTTGAAGATCCGCATGCGCATGGCCCGCACGTCCTGCGCCAGGGCGGCCTGCGGGCGGGGGCGGTGCAGCACCGCCTCGATCGCGTCCTGCACCTCCGCGGCCAGACGGGTATCGCCGGCCACGGCCCGGGCCCGGGTCAGCGCCTGGTGCTCCCAGGTGGCGGCGGACTGTGCCTGGTAGCGCACGAAGCGCTGGAGGCGGGTCGCCACCGGGCCGGCATTGCCGGACGGACGCAGGCGCATGTCGATCTCGAACAGCGTGCCTTCGCTGGTCCTGGCCGAGATGGCGCTGGTTAGCCGGTTGGCCAGCCTGGCGAAGTAGACATCGGCCGAGATCGGCCGCTGCCCGTCGGACTGGGCATCCTCCGGTGCGTCATAGACGAAGATCAGGTCGAGGTCCGAGCCGATCGTCAGCTCGCGCGAGCCGAGCTTGCCCAGGCCCAGCACGCAGAACCGGCCGTCCGGGATCCGGCCGTGCTGGCCGACCAGCCAGTCCAGGGCCTCGGGCAGGAGGTCGGCCACCGCGATCTCGGCGATGGCAGAAAGGGTCACGAGTGCCGACTCGGCCGGGGTGACACCCAGGAGGATGTGCAGGCCCGCCTGGAACTGCCGGCCGTGCGCCCAGCGCCGGATCAGGTCGAGCTTGTCCTGGAGGTCGCGCGCATCCTGGAGCCGATGTCCCATCTCGGCCTGGAGCTGCGCCTGGTCTGGCAGGGGCTCGAAGAAGTCGGGCTCCAGCAGCGCGTCCAGAAGGTCGGTATGAGCGGCCAGATGGGCGGCCAGCCTGGGGGCGGCACCGGTCAGGTCGACGATCAGGCGCAGCAGCTTCGGGTTGGCGCGCAAGAGCGAGAAGATCTGCACGCCCGAGGGCAGGTTGGTGATGAACCGGTCGAACAGGCTGAACGCGCCGTTCACGTCCACGGCCCGGCTGAACGCCTGGAGCAGAGCCGGCATCAGCTCGGTCAGGAGTTCGCGCGCCCGCACCGTACGGGTGGCGCGGACATGGCCGTGATGCCAGTCCCGGATCCGCCGGCTGGCCGCGGCCGGGTCGGTGAAGCCCAGTGCCGCCAGGTGCTCGAGCGTCGCCGGATCGTCTTCCGTCCCGGTGAACACCAGCGAGGCGCCGGCCCCGAGATCCGGGCTCGTCTCGAACAGGGCGGCATAGTGCCGTTCCACCGTGCGGAACGTTTCCTCCAGGTCGCGGGCGAGAGCGGCCCCGGTCGCATGGCCGGCAAACGCAGCGAACGTCTCGAAGCGGTCGGCACGCTCGGGCAGGCGCTGGGTCTGCTGGTCGGCCACCATCTGCAGCCGGTGCTCGACGGCGCGCAGATAGCGGTAGCAGTCGATCATCTCGCTGGCCGCGTCCTCGGCGACCCAGCGGGACCGGGCCAGCGCCTCCAGCGCCTCGACCGTGCGGTTGCTGCGCAGCCCCGGGTCACGGCCGCCCAGGATCAGCTGCTGGGTCTGGGCGAAGAACTCGACCTCGCGGATCCCGCCGCGGCCGACCTTCACGTCGTGGCCGAGCACCGCGATCTGGCCAAAGCCGCGATGGGCGTTGATCTGGCGCTTGATCGAATGGATGTCGGCGATCGCCGCGAAGTCCAGGTGCCGGCGCCACAGATAGGGCCGCAGCCCCTCCAGGAACGCGTCGCCGGCCGCGAGGTCGCCGCCTATCGGGCGGGCCTTGATCATCGCGGCGCGTTCCCAGTTCTGGCCATGCCGCTCGTAGTAGAGTTCGGCGGCCGGCACCGGCAGCGCCAGCGGATGGCCCGGCGGGTGCGGGCGCAGCCGGAAGTCGACCCGGAATACGTAGCCGTCCCGGGTCTTCTCCTGCAGCATGTATTCCAGGCCGCGCACCAGCCGCGAGGCCAGGCCCATCTGGGTGGCGCCGCCACCCACCTGGAACCGGTCGGGGTCGAACAGCACGATCAGGTCGATGTCGGAGCTGTAGTTCAGCTCACCCGCCCCGTACTTGCCCATGCCCAGCACGACGAGGCCGGAGTGGCGCACCGGCTCGTCCGGGTCGAGCGTGATCTCCTTGCGGTCGGCTGCGTCCTGCAGGAGCCGGCGCAGGGCCCGGTCGACGGCGAGGTCGGCGAAATCCGTGAGCGCCGCCGTCACCTGCTCCAGCGCCCATGCACCGGACAGGTCGGCCAGTGCCACGGCCAGCGCCACCTGCCGCCGTGCCCGGCGCAGCTGCGCCATCAGCCGTGACCGATCCGGCAGCGGCCCTGGCCGGGTGAGCTCGGCCTGGATCTCGGCCAGCACGGGGCCCGCTCCCGCATCCAGAGTGCGGGCCAGGACCTGCGGGAACTCGACCGCGTTCTCGGCTAGAAACGGGCTCCCGGCCAGCATGCCGTCGAGCAGGCCGGTGTGCCGTGCGTCCTCCAGCACTGCCTGGGCGAAGTCCCGGCGCGCCGGGTCCGGTTCGGCCTCGACGGCTCGCTTCAGCCGTGCACGATGGCGGGCAACGGCGGCATGATCGGTGGTCAGCGGAGGGTGGAGAAATGGCAAGGGACGTCGAAGCCCTTCCTGATGCGGCCCTCCCGTCGGACTCGCGGATCCGCGGGAGTGCCCCTGGCCCGGTTGGCCAGAGAGTGGCTGCGCCGGGCGGCGGCGGCAAGCGGCAGGGCTGGGTCGTGCGCAGCCTGCGGGTCCTGGCCGCACTGGTCGCGGTACTCCTGGTGGTGGCCCTGCTGGGTGGCTTCGCCCTGTACCAGCGGCTCCAGCAGGGCCCCTTGTCGCTGCAGCCTCTGGCATCCTGGTTGGAAGCACCGGTTGAACAGCGGCTCGGGCGGCCGGTCGAGATCGAGGGACTGACCCTGGCCCGAGGCCCGGCCGGTTCCGGCGGCTGGGTGCTGAGCGCCGGCCCGGTCCGGATCGGTGGCGCTGCCCCGGTCCAGGCAGAGCGCCTCAGCCTGAACTTTGCACTGCCTCTTGAGCTGCTGGATGCCGATCTCCGGGTGGTCGACACGGACGCACCGACCCTGCTCTCGGCCTGGCCGCCAGCACTCCTGCCCGACGTGCGGGACCTGCTGCGCGAGATCATCCAGGCCGGCCAAATCCGTACCGGCGAGCTCACGTACCATTTCGTCGAGAGCGGCCCTGCCGATCTCCGGCTGCAGGTCGACGCGGCGCAGGTGGTGGCACAGTTGCCCAACGGGCTGCCCGTGGTCGAGGCGCCCAGCGCTGACATCCGGATCGAGGACGGCACGCTGCGGATCAGCGGTCCAAGTGCCACGGGCGCCAACCTGACCGCCGAGCAGTTCGAGGTGACGATCGACCACGTCACGGACTCTCTGCCGCCGAACCTGCGGTTCAGCGGCCATGCCCATGGCAGTGCCCATGCGCTCTACCGGTTCCTCGCCGGACCGCCGCTGCGCATCATCCCGGGCGATCTGGTCGGGCCGGACGGGATGCGCGGCCAGGTCGACGGGCAGGTGCGGGTCGGCATTCCGCTGGCCGGCGAGATCACGCCCGAAGCGGTCGATCTCGAGGTGGATGCGCGGTTCCGGGACGTGGCGGTCGTGCTGCACCTGCCGGTGACCCTGCCGCTCACCGCCACGAGCGGCAGCTTCAGCGCGCGCAACGGCACCATCGCCACGAGCGGCGAGGCCAGGCTGTACGACAATCCGCTCAGCTTCGAGCTGCACGACCGCTGGCACGGCCCGCAGGACGAGCGCCGGCTGGCGCTGAAGGGGGAGGTCGGCCGGGAGTTCCTCGAGCGGTTCGGCATCGTCATGCCGGACATGCTGCACGGCACGGCCCTGGTGAGCAGCCAGCTGCACCAGGACGTCCACGACGTATGGCATGCCGACATCGACGCCGATCTGGCGAAACTCGGCGTCGCGGAGGAAACGATCGGCCTGGACAAGCCGGTCGGGCAGCCGGGCAGGCTGACTCTGAACGCCTGGTTCGACGGTGCCGACGACTGGGCGATCGAGCGGTTCGCGCTGGATGCCGGTGCCCAGCGCGCCAAGGGTTCGCTGGCAACGGCAGAAGGTGGGCGGCTCCTGCATCTGGACGAGCTGGTCCTGCCGGGCTCCAGCCTCACCGCCGATCTGCTGCTGGCGGCGGACGGCGGAATGAGCGGCCGAGTGGCCGGCGAGCGGCTGCGCCTGCCCGCGGGCATCGCCTATGTCGCGAGCACTCCTGCCGGCGGGCCGGATGCGCCGGCACCTGTTCCGCTCAAGCTCGAGATCGCGATCGATCAGGTCGAGCTGGAGGATGGCAGCCTGACGAAGCTGAACGGACACGTCCAGCGCGGTACAGATGGCTTTGAGGACGTGCAGCTGGACTTCGACCTGGCCGGACCCGGGTCACTGGCGATCACGCCGGCGACCATGGCCGGAAGGCACCGACTGGAGCTGCACGCGGCCGATGCCGGCCGGCTGCTCGCGGGCCTGGGCATTACCGACGCGATCAGCGGCGGCAGCCTCAAGATCGCGGCCGACCTGAGCCGCCAGGTCCCCGACCTGCAGGCGTCCGGCCGGGTCGATCTCGGCCCGACCACGATCAGCATGGCCGGGCAGGACCCGCTGCCCTTCCAAAAGATCGTCCTGCCCTTCCAGATCGACGGCCCGATGCTGCGGATCGATCGGGCGCGGATGACCGGAGGGCCAGTAGGCATCCGGGTGAGCGGCAGCCTCGACCGGCAGACTCGGGCGCTCGACATGTCGGGCGAGGTGACCCCGCTTTATCCGATCAACCGATTCATCGGCCAGATTCCGATCATCGGCACGATCCTGGGCGGCAGCAAGGGGCTGGGCGCGATCAACGCCGACTTCACCCTGACCGGAACGCTGGACGACCCGCAGGCCAAGCTGGCGACCAGCTCGGTGCTGGTGCCGGGCGTGGTGCGCGACCTCCTCCGCTCGATCCGGCCGCGCTAGCTTCCGGAGGAGGTTCAGCCGGCGAGGCGCGCCAGCACATGACGCTTCTTGCCGGCCGACAGCTTGACGCCCTGCTCCAGCAGGGCGCGGGCCACCGTCCCCTGGGGATCGGCCACCGCCTGGTCGTCCAGGCGGGCACCGCCGCCCTGGATCAGCCGGCGCGCCTCGCCATTGCTGGCGGCAAGGCCGGCCAGACGGAACAGGTCCGGCAGGGGCACCTGCTCGGCCAGTTCGGTACCCGGCAGCTCCACCACCGGCAAGGAGGTGCGGTCGCCGCCGCCGAACACGCCCTGCGCCTGGGCGCGCGCCTGCTCCGCCTGGGCGCGGCCATGGCAGAGTGCCGTGGCCTCGGTGGCCAGGATCGCCTTGGCCTCGTTCAGCTCGGCACCTTCCAGCCGCTCCAGCCGCGCGATCTCGTCCAGCGGCAGCTCGGTGTAGAGCTTGAGGAAACGGCCGACATCACGGTCTTCGGTGTTGCGCCAGAACTGCCAGTAGTCGAACGGCGAGAGCATGGCGTCGTTCAGCCAGACCGCGTTGCCGGCCGACTTGCCCATCTTCTCGCCAGACGCGGTGGTGATCAGCGGCGTGGTCAGGCCGAACAGCTGGACGTTGTCGACCCGCCGGCCGAGCTCCACGCCGTTCACGATGTTGCCCCACTGGTCCGAGCCGCCCATCTGCAGCCGCACGCCCAGCCGCCTGGACAGCTCCAGGAAGTCGTAGGCCTGCAGCAGCATGTAGTTGAACTCGAGGAAGGTCAGCGGCTGCTCGCGCTCCAGCCGGAGCCGGACCGAATCGAAGGTCAGCATCCGGTTGATGGTGAAGTGCCGGCCGTACTCGCGTAGGAACTCCATGTAACCCAGCTGGAGCAGCCAGTCGGCATTGTCGACCATGGTGGCCTTGCCGGCGCCGAACTCGAGGAACCGCGCCAGGGAAGCGCGGATCCCGGCCTTGTTCGCCTCCAGGCTTTCCCTGGTCTGCATCTTGCGCAGCTCGTCCTTGCCGGACGGGTCACCCACCAGCGTGGTACCGCCGCCCACCAATGCTATCGGCCGGTGGCCGAAGCGCTGCAGGGTGCGCAGCAGCATGATCGAGACGAGGTTGCCGACATGCAGGCTCTGCGCCGTACAGTCGAAGCCGATATAGCCGGTGATCGCCTGGGCCGCGGTAGCCTCGTCGAAGGCCGCCTCGTCGGTGCACTGGTGGACGAACCCGCGGGCATGGAGCTCGCGCAGGAGTTCGGAGCGATGACCGGTCACGTTCTTCTGGCTTCTTGCAGGGGCTTGGAAAAGTCGGCCGGGCAGGGGCCCGGCCGGAGGTTCAGCGGGCGGTGAGCAGCGCCTCACCGGGGATGCGATTCATGCGCCGGTCCATGTAGTGCTCGCAGGTGCCCACGAACCGGTCCATGTGCTGGCTGAACGAGTGGTCGGCGTTCTCGATCAGGTCGAAGTCGATCGTGATGCCGCGCTGCTGGCTCAGCTTGTTGACCAGCTTGTGCACCGATTCCACCGGGGTCACCACGTCGCGCTCGCCATGGACGATCAGGCCCGAGGACGGGCAGGGCGCCAGGAAGCCGAAATCGTAGATGTTCGCCGGCAGGCCTGCCGAGATGAAGCCCACGACCTCGGGCCGGCGCATCAGGAGCTGCATGGCGATCCAGGCGCCGAAGCCGAAGCCGGCCACCCAGACACCCGCTGCGTTGGGATTGTGCAACTGCATCCAGTCCAGTGCCGCTGCGGCATCGCGCAGCTCGCCCTGGCCGTGGTCGAACTGACCCTGTGAACGGCCCACACCGCGGAAGTTGAAGCGCAGCACCGAGAAGCCGCGCCGCACATACATCTGGAACAGGGCGTAGACGATGCGGTTGTTCATCGTACCGCCATGAAGCGGATGCGGGTGCAGGATCACCGCGAGCGGGGAGGTCGGGCCTTCACCGTGGACGTAACGGCCCTCGAGCCGGCCATCCGAACCGTTGAAGATCACCTCAGGCATCGAAAACTCCGCTACGACCGAATCGGCAAGGCAGGTCCACCCTCCGTGCGGGGGCGGATCATTGCTGCCGTCTTGGGACGTCCCTATACTGCCTCGAACGTGGCTCCCACGTCCGGATCCACGCCAGACCATGCCACGGTACGCATCGCATCGTGCTGGGGAACCGAACACGCGCAACGCGCGGCGGGCAGGCCGGCGCACGATCGCAGGTCGTTTAGCGCGGGGAGAGGGCGGAATTCAAGGAAATGTGCACCAGCTGACGCAGACCCCGGTACTGGCATCCGGGCGAGTCTATCTGGACCACGCGGCCACGACCCCGGTCCGGCCGGAAGTGGTGGCGAGGATGGCGCAGGTTCTGGCGAGCTTCGGCAATCCCTCCTCGGTGCATGGCGAGGGCAGGGCCGCGCGGCGCATTCTGGAGGATGCCCGTACCCTGCTGGCCGATACGCTCGGTGTGGACCCGGACGGCATCACCTTCACCTCCGGCGGCACCGAGGCCAACGATCTGGCTCTGGGTGCCGCAGCCGGCCGGCCGGTCCTGGTCGGCGCTACCGAGCATGCCTCGGTGCTGGAGGCTGTCCCGGAAGCGCCGCGCATCCCGGTAGGACCGGATGGGCTAATCGACATGGCCACGCTGGCCGAGGTGCTCGCCGAGCATCGCCCGGGCCTGGTTTCGGTGATGCTGGTCAACAACGAGACCGGCGTGGTGCAGGACATCAAGCGGCTCGCGGCCGAGGTCCGTGCCGCGGGGGCACTCCTGCACGTCGACGCGGTCCAGGCATTCGGCAAGCTGCCCGACGTGACCCTGGCGGCACTGGGCTGCGATCTCCTGACCGTCTCCGCGCACAAGATCGGCGGGCCGCAGGGAGTGGGCGCCCTGGCGGCCCGACCGGGCCTGGTGCTTCCGGCGCGGCTGCGCGGAGGTGGGCAGGAGGGCCGCCGGCGCGCCGGCACCCACAACCTGCCGGGCATTGCCGGCTTCGCCCAGGCGATCCGGCTGCTCGATCCGCTCGAGCCCACACGCCTCCTGGGGCTGCGGCACCGGCTGGAGGCGCGGCTCCTGGCGGGCTTGGCCGATGCGGGCGCTGATGCGGCGATTGCCGGGGATGCCGCACCCCGGGCCCCGCACATCACCACGCTGATCCTGCCCGGCCGGCCGGCCGAGCTCCAGGTCATCCGCCTGGATCTCGCCGGCATCGCGGTGAGCGCCGGGGCCGCCTGCTCCTCGGGCAAGGTCCAGGCCTCGCATGTACTGCAGGCGATGGGCCTGGGTGCGTTGGCCGGCTGCGCCCTGCGGCTCAGCCTCGGCTGGAGCAGCACCGAGGCGGAGGTGGACCGGGCGGCGGATGCGATCACCGGGCTGCACCGGCCCGCCGGGGCCGGGGCCGGCGTGGCACTGCCCTTGCCGAATGGCATGACAGTTGCGACATGATGGCTTGCCGGAACGGGCGTTCCCGGCGGTTTGGCAGCAGATGGTGAGACGATGGCACAGGCACTGAGCATCACCGACCGGGCGGCGACGCGGGTCAGGGAACTGCTGGCAACCCAGACGGATGCCGCGGGCATCAAGCTCGCCGTGAAGCCGCGCGGCTGCTCGGGCTGGAGCTACTCGCTGGATTTCGCCAAGGCCGTGGCGCAGGACGATCAGGCGATCGAGGTGGGCGGGGTGACCTTCGTGATCGAGGCGGCAGCCCTGCCCTATGTCGCCGGGACCGAGGTGGATTTCGTCGAGGACAAGCTGGGTGCCTCCTTCGTGTTCAACAATCCGAACGAGAAGGGCCGGTGCGGCTGCGGCGAGAGCTTCCACGTCTGATCCGGGCGTGATCCAGGTCCGGTTCCGGCTGCCGGACGGCAGCGAGCGTCAGGTCGGCGCTACTGCCGGCAGCACGCTCTTGGAAGCGTCGCGGGCGGCGGGTTTGGAGCTGGAGGGGGCGTGCGGCGGCTCCATGGCCTGCGCCACCTGCCATGTCCGGATCCCGGACCCGTGGTTCGACCTGGTCCCGGCACCCTCGCCGGAAGAGGAGGACATGCTGGACCTGGCGCCGGACTGGCAGCCGACCTCGCGCCTGGGTTGCCAGGTCCGCCTCGACCGGCAGCTGGACGGCATCGTCGTGGACGTGCCGTCCTCAAGCCTCCTGGATGATTGACGGCTTTGCCTGGACACCGACCTCGTGAATGCTGACCATCTCCTTGCCGATCTCGACCTGCCGGCCGGCGCCAGGGTGGTGGTGGCCATGTCCGGCGGGGTCGACAGCTCCGTCTGTGCCGGACTCCTGGCCGAGGCCGGCTTCGACGTGGTCGGCATCACCATGCAGCTCTACGACCACGGCCAGGCGACCGGCCGTGCCGGGAGCTGCTGTGCCGGCCGCGACATCCGCGATGCGCGGGCGGTAGCCGACCGGCTGGGCATCCCCCATTTCGTGCTGGACTACGAGGAGCGCTTCCGCCGCCAGGTGATCGACGAGTTCGCGGCGGGCTATGCGGAGGGTCGCACCCCCATTCCCTGCGTGCGCTGCAACGAGCGGATCAAGTTCGGCGATCTGCTGGACAGCGCGCAGGAGCTGGGTGCCGCAGCACTGGTCACCGGCCATTATGTCCGCCGCCTGCGCACGTCCGAGCGCACCGAGCTGCACCGTGGGCGGGACAGCGCCAAGGACCAGAGCTACTTCCTGTTCGCCACCACCGATGCTCAGCTTTCCCGCCTGCGCTTCCCGCTGGGCGCCCTGACCAAGGCCGAGACCCGTGCCCATGCGCAACGCCTGGGCCTGCCGGTGGCGGAGAAGGCCGAGAGCCAGGACATCTGCTTCGTGCCGGACGGCGACCATGCCAGCGTGGTGACGGCACTGCGTCCGGAGGCCGGCCAGAGCGGCGAGATCGTCGACGACGCCGGACGGGTGCTGGGCCGGCACAAGGGCTTGGCGGGGATCACCGTCGGCCAGCGACGCGGCCTGGGTGTGGCCGCACCAGAGCGGATGTACGTGACGGAGATCGACCCGGTGACCCGGCGGGTGACGATCGCGCCCAGGGCCCGCGCCCGGATGCGGCGGGCCTTGCTGGACCGGTTGCATCTGGTGGGGGCCGCGGACGGTGTGCTGCCGGGCGAGGTGATGGCCAAGCACCGCTACAACGAGCCGGCCCAGCCGGCCACGCTGCGCAGTGGCCCGGACGGGCGGGTCGAGGTGGAATTCCGGGAACCGCAGCTGGGCATCGCCCGCGGCCAGGCATGCGTGCTCTATGACGGCAGCCGCCTGGTAGGCGGCGGTTGGATCGAGCAGGCCGCAGGCTGAACCGCGGTGCTGCACGGCCGGCCGCTCCTGACGGCCAAGTGCTGGTGCACGGTCCCGACCCTGGAACCACCCTCTACCGATCTAGCACCATGGAGCGCGCCCATCGTGATCCGGGATGCCGTCTGCCGGTCGGACACCGTGCCGCTCCCGCAACGGCCGGGTTCCGGTGCGCCGGCCGAGGCACAGGTCGCCTCAGCCCAGCGGATCCTCCGCCACCCGTTCCAGCCCTTCGCCGCAATCGCTCCTGCCGAAGTCGGCCATGCAGGCCTGCATGACTACCTGCATGTCGTCGACCAGGTTGCAGGCCATGCTCCGTGCGAAGGACTTCTTCACCGCCAGCTTCGCCAAGTCCAGATAGGGCACCACGATCTCGTGCGTCTGTCCGGAGGGACAGGTGAAGCGATAGGCCTCGCTCGCCATGGTGCCTGCAGGTCGGGCTGGCTGCGCGGGCACATGGTCGC
>NZ_DATMFZ010000263.1:0-15194 GCF_035556675.1 Geminicoccus sp.
CTCCTGTGGAGGTCGCGCCCCCCAAGGCTGCGACCTCCGCCAGACTAGCACCCATGCTGGCCTGGGCACCTAGTCGGACGGCAGGGTAGAGCCGCAGCGAGCCGCGGGCACCCTATGGAAACCGATAGTCTGCCTGGGGCAATGCCGGATCGAGCCTCACGGGCTTGGCACATCCGGGCGCAGCATCCGGTTTCGCACCTGCCCGCAGCCGGACCTTCGGCCGGTTGTGGCTCGGACATGGTGGATCGGGATGACGGATCAGCCTGTGCGGGCTGATCGGAGGGGCTCTGGTGCATGCCGCGTCTCTCCGTGGATGGTGCCCGTGTCATCTCCGGGCGGCCGGGTGACCCGTACTCCAGAGGCTTGCCGCCTCCGCAGCCCGGTTGGAGCCGAGGATCGGTCAGGTGAATGTTGCTTGCGCTGCATACAGGCGGATCCGGCAGGCGGATCCGGCCGATCCAGCCCGGGTCACCTCGGGGCCGTGCGACTAGCCGCCGACGAAGGTGACTGTCTCGTCGAGCGGGGCACGATTCGTACGAGGATTGCTCACCATGGGGTCTTCGTACCCGATCGACATGCCGCAGAAGAGGATGAGGCGATCCGAAGGTGACAGAACCTCCGCGACTGTCGCGCGGACCTGCGACCATGCCATCTGCGGGCAACTGTGCAGCCCCTCGGCCCGGAGCAGCAGCATGACCGTCTGCAGATACATGCCGACGTCGGCCCATTGGGGACGACCCAGGTCGCGGTCAATGTAGCAGAACAGGGCTGCGGGCGCGCCAAAGCAGTTCCAGTTCGCGATGGCCGCCCGCTGGCGCGCCTCCCAGTCCTCACGGGCAATGCCGAGCGCGCTGTAGCGCTCCTTGCCAAAGGCGGATCGGCGCTCCCCGTACGGGGACTTCAGCACGCGCGGGTACATCTCGTACTGCCGTTCATCCCAGGGATCGCCATGGGCCACGCGCTCGACGGCGCGCGTCTTGAGCTCGGCCAGCGGCGCGCCCGTCAGCACGTAGGTGTTCCAGGGCTGGATGTTCGACCCGGATGGCGACCAGGCCGCGGCGGACAGCACGCGCTCCAGCACTTCCCTGGGCACAGGCTCATCCTTGAATCCGCGCACCGCCCGTCGGCTGGTGACGGCCTCATATACGTCCATGTCTGCCTCTCCGCCTCCGGCCATCCACCTGGTTCAGGACGATGCGGCCGTATGTCCGGCCCCTGGCCCAGCAGGGGGTCAGTAGTCCCAGAAGGCCGGCACGAAGCGAAAGGCGTCGCCGGCTTTCCCGACCCGGCCGATCGACGGGAACGGCAGGTGCGTGGCCACCAGCATCTCGCCGGTCTCGGCCAGTTCCCGCAGGAGATGGACCCGGACGCGTGCCGCCTCCTCGGGGTCGTGCTCGAAACCGTTGTGCCAGTCGGGCTGGTCGAACCCGACCGGGAACACCGCATCGCCGGCAAACGTCAGCCGGTCGCCACCGGACGCAAGGCGGACCAGGCTGTGCCCAGGCGTGTGGCCACCGCTGCGCGAGACGACTACGCCGGGCGCCACCTCGTGCTCCTCCTCGAACATGCGCAGGTGGCTGCGGTACGTATCCAGGAACCGCCTGGCGGCCGCCCGAAGCGCGTCCGGGAAGCCCGGCGGCATGGAGGTGTGGGAAAAATCGGGCGACTCCCAGAACCGGACCTCAGCCGCCGCCACGTGAATCCGCAGGTCCGGACGCAGCCGGTCCTTCACCCCGTCGACGAGCAGCCCGCCGATATGGTCCATGTGCATGTGGGTGAGCACCACGTCGGTCACGGACGCGAGGTCGATGCCGGCGGACTCCAGTCGCTGGATCAGCTGCCCGGCCCGCGGCAAGTGCAGGTCCGGGTCGAGGCCCAATCCTGCGTCGATGAGGATGGTCTGGCCGCCGCTGCGCACCAGGACCACGTTCAATGGCCAGTCGAACGCATCCGGCGGCAGGAACATCTCGTCCAGCCAGGCTCCCCGGACGGACGGGTCGGCATTGTGAGCCAGCATCTCGGTCGGCAGCGGCAGTACCCCGTCGCTGATCACCAGCACGTCGATCTGGCCGATCCGCAGTGCATAGCGCGACGGTACCAGGTCCTTCGGTTCCGGCTCGGCGGGTTGCGGGCTGTTAAGCAGGCTCATCTTCGTCTCCTTCGCCGCACCTTCACGGCACCGACGAAGCTACGTTCCGGCGCAGGCCCGATCGATTGAGCCGAGGGAGCGGACGGGTCATACCGCCGTATAGGTCCCGTCCTTCAGCCTGGGTGGAGGCCCCCGCGCGGCAGGAACGGAGCTGCGCCATGGCTGGGCCCATGCACCCTCATACGAAGGTCGTACCGGCTTGGCCGATCGGCTCGGTCCTGCTCTCCCGCCGTACAATGCCCGCGCTGTGCACATGCGTGCATCTCCCATTCCGGTCAGGCGGCCCGACCGAACATCGGCCGCCGTCACGGGATGGGAAACAGATCATGCAGCAGCGACTGGTCATCATCGGCGCCGGCTTTGCCGGCATGTATGCGGCACTCTCCGCCGCCCGGCTGCGGGACAGCCAGGATGTGTCGCCGGACCGGCTGGAGATCGCACTGATGGCACCGGAGCCGACCCTGGTGGTCCGCCCGCGGCTCTATGAACCAGGGCCGGAGCAGCTGACCGCACCGCTCCAGCCGGTGCTGGATGCAATCGGCGTCACCTTCGTTCCGGGCACCGCCAATGCGGTCCGCCCGGGCGCCCGGCTGATCGACTACCGCAGCCCTGACGGTGCTGAGCGGCAGCTCGGCTATGACCGGCTGGTCCTGGCCACCGGCAGCCGGCTGTTCCGCCCAGACATCCCGGGCCTGGCGGCGTTCGGCTTCAGCGTCGACAGCCTCGGAGACGCAGTGGCGCTCGACCGGCATCTGCAGGGCCTCGCCCAGCGGCCGGCCTCGAAGGCGCGCGACACCGTCGTGGTCGCAGGTGGCGGCTTCACCGGGATCGAGGTGGCGACCGAGATGCCGGCTCGCCTGCGCGCCGTGCTCGGCCGGGATGCCCGGCCTCACGTCGTCATCGTTCAGCGCGGTCCTGCCATCGCACCGGACATGGGTGCCGCCGCACGGCCGCATATCGAACAGGCGCTGCGGGAACTGCAGGTCGAGACCGAGCTCGATGTCGGCGTGGCCGCGCTGGACGAGAGGGGCGTGGTGCTGAGCGACGGGCGGCGCATCGACAGCCTCACCGTGATCTGGGCGGCCGGCATGCGTGCCGCACCGCTGACTGCGACCATCCCGGCCGAGCGCGATGATCTGGGCCGCCTGATCGTCGACCGCGCGCTGCGCGTGCCGGGCGTTGCCGGCGTCTTCGCCACGGGCGACGCGGCGAAGGTGCCGTGCGACGAAATCGGCAACCACGCCCTGATGTCCTGCCAGCACGCCACGCGCATGGGTGCGTTCGCCGGGAACAACGCCGCTGCCGACCTCCTGGGCGCCCCGGGCCAGCCCTACCACCAAGAGACCTATGTCACGTGTCTCGATCTGGGCGAGGCAGGCGCGATCTTCACCCGTGGCTGGGACCGCAAGGTGGAACTGCTCGGTGCCGAGGCGAAGCAGCTGAAGCACGAGATCAACACCGTCTGGATCTACCCGCCTCGGGCAGAGCGCATGGCCGCTCTGGCCTCCGCCGATCCGCAGCGCGTCACCGACCTCTAGGCGCCACGCGCGGCAAGCGAATGGTGTTCAGCATGGCCTCCCGTCGGCCGGATGGCCCGCCGTGCAGAACGCCCACCACACCAACCGAATCCAACGAGGCGGACCTATGTCCATGCTGAACGAGAAGGTCGTCATCATCACCGGCGGAGGCTCGGGCATCGGCCGTGCTACCGCCCTGCGCTTCGCTGCGCTGGGAGCGAAGGTCATCATCACCGGGCGGCGCGCCGCAGCGCTGGAAGCGACCACGGCCGGGCATCCCGGCATCATTGGGCTGGTGGCGGATGCGGCGGACCCCGACGATGCGGGGCGTGCCGTAGACCATGCGATCGGGTGCTGGGGCCGTCTGGACGTGCTGGTCAATAATGCCGGCGCCGGAGCCATCCTGCCGCTCGCCGAGGCCAGGGCGGCCGAGATCGAGCGGATCCTCGCCGTGAACGTGCTGGGCCCCAGCCTGCTGACGGCGGCAGCCTTGCCGCATCTGGCGGCGGTGCGGGGCGGTATCGTCAACATTTCCAGCACGTTCGGCCACCGGCCGGCAGTGGGGCTGTCGCACTATGCCGCCAGCAAGGCGGCACTGGAGCACCTTACCCGCTGCTGGGCGCTGGAACTGGCGCCGCAGGGCATCCGCGTGAACGCGGTAGCACCAGGCCCCACCGAGTCGGAGGCGCTGACCGGCATGATGAACCTGTCCGCGGCGCAGGCGGCGACTGTCAAGGAGCAGGAGCGGCAGCGGATTCCGCTAGGGCGGCGTGGCGAGCCGAATGATGTCGCCGCCTGGATCGTGCGGCTCGCCGATCCGGCGTCCGACTGGGTGACGGGCCAGGTGATCGCCATCGATGGCGGTCTGGGCCTCACCTGAATTGCCCTCTCGCCGCACATCAATCGAGGGGGGCAACTCCATGCCGGCCTGCGCCCTTCAGGCTCCAGCCACCCGGGTCCGGCTGATGGATCGAAGGTCGGCACCCGTCACGCTCGAGATTCCGCTGGGTCAGTCCAGCGCACTGGACCAGCGGATCGCGGCGGCGTTGGCCGCGGAACGCCAGGTGACCGGACGGTTGGGGGCACATGCCCTCACGCTCGCGTTCTGCGCCGTCGCGGTCTGGTGCGCCCTGGTCCATCCCTGGCCCGCGGCTCTCTATTATCTCGGCATCGTCGCTGCCTTCGTGGCCCTCGCCTGCGCCTGGGGATGGCGCAGCCGGCGGCCGGTGCCATCCTGGCTGATCCTGGGGTTCGTGCTGGCCAACGCCATCCTGCTCACCGTGACGCTGCTGGTCCCCAACCCGTTCGTCCCCTCGTCGACTCCGGTGCAGATGGCGCTGCGGCCACCGAAATTCCTGTTCTTCCTGCTGCTGGTCGCCTGGGCGACCTTCACCTTGTCGCCTGGGCTCGTGATCGGTGCGGCATTCATCGTGGTCGCGACGTGGAGCGCGGGCGTCGGCATCATCATGTTCATGCCGGACACCCGCCTGGGCTTCGGCCTACCGGAGGGTGCCAGCCCGGCCGAGGCCGTGGCCCGCTACCTCGACCCGACCTTCGTGGATACCGCAGCCTGGGCGTGCAGCGTGTTCACCGCCTGCCTGATCGCCGGCATCCTGGCCGTCGTGGTCGGGCGCATGCAGCGGCTCGTCGATGCACAGGCGAGGCTCGAGCGTGCCCGGGCCAACCTGGCCCGCCACGTGTCGGCCAACCTGGTCGAGGAACTGGCGGCGGTCGACGAGCCTTTCGGTCCGATCCGGACCCAGGAGGTGGCGGTCCTGTTCGTCGATATCGTCGGCTTCACCCGCCTGTGCGAGGGCATGAGCCCGACGGCGGTCATGACCATGCTGCGCGGCTTCCACGGCCGCATGGCGGATTGCGTGTTCCGGCATGGCGGCACGCTCGACAAGTTCATCGGCGACAGCGTGATGGCGACGTTCGGTACACCGGATTCAGGTCCGCAGGACGCTGTCGGGGCCCTGGCCTGCGGGCGGGCGATGCTGGCGGCACTGGACGACTGGAACGACCTGCGGACAAAGCGTGGCGAGCCGCCGCTGCGCGTCGGGATCGGGCTGCATTTCGGGCCGGTGGTGCTGGGCGACATCGGTGACGAGCGAAGGGTGGAGTTCGCGGTCCTGGGCGACACCGTCAACGTCGCGAGCCGCCTCGAGACACTGACCCGCGAGCTCGGAGCATCCATGGCCGTGAGCCAAGCGCTGGTCGATCGCGTACTTGCCCAGGCCGGGCGGCATGCGCTGAGTGGCATGCGACGGCACGCCCGTCTCGCGGTGCGCGGCCGGGCGGAAGCCCTGGATCTATGGATTCTACCCGCCAAGGCCGAGCAGTCCAATGAGGCAGAATCCGCCCCACTCATTGCCGGCACAGCCATATCGAGCACATGCTCCATGACATGAACCCAAAATCATCACAAGAACATGGGGAAGGCTGCCAGCAGTCAGGGGCATGGCCGAATGCCGCGACAAAGTTTTGGGGTAGCTGTCGTGAACAACCTGTTCCACGCTGCATCTCTCGCAACATGATGATCCTCTGGATCAACGCATCACCATACCCAACACTCGGATCAATATCGCCTTACCCCGGAAAATCTCGCGACTATGAGTTTTCGCCGGCTATGTCGTGAGGCCGCCGAACGGAGAGCACGAAGCTGGTCGAGAGCAGGTGCTCCCTTGCCGACGCCTGATGGAGGCACCAGTCTTCACCCGTTGAAGGTCGCCCAGCGGGTGAACGAGACGGACCAGATGCAGGCCTGCATCCGGGCGGTGCTCATCTCCGACCTCTCGGGCGCGCCAAGCCCTCCCTCCGGCCATCGGAGCAGGGGGCCATCCTGCCGAAAGGAACCGCCATGTCCGGCCTGCGTCAACGGAACGCCCTGATCCTCGCCGCGGCCCTGCTCGCGATCGGCGCCACTGACGGGCGAGCCCAGCTGACCGATGCGCTGGAAGATGCGGTTGGCGGTGGCTCGTCGTCCTCGTCCGGCGGCTCGCTCTTGGAGGGGCTGGGCGGCCAATCCGTGCCGGCATTGGACAAGGTCGGGCTCGGCAACCTCACCGGCGTGCTCGAATACTGCGCGAAGAACAACTTCCTCGGCGGCAATGCCAGCGGGCTGAAGGACCAGCTGCTCGGCAAGCTCGGCGGCGAGGAGAAGGCGCAGTCGGATCAGGGCTACCAGGAGGGGCTGGGCGGCATCCTGGGCGGCGATAGCGGCCAGAAGGTCGAGCTGGGCAACTCCGGCCTGAAGCAGCAACTGACCGACAAGGTCTGCAAGGAAGTGCTCAAATACGGGCAGTCGCTGATCTGACGCTTCCTGTCTCCTCTCCGACGCTTCCTTTCCTGGCGGGGCGCCCTCGTTCCGGCAGAGACCGGGGACCTGTGATCTTGAGCAACGCAGCGGGGAGCGTTTCAGGCTAGACTGAGGCTCAGGCGACTGACCTCAGGATAGGCGGACCATGGATGTGCAGGCCTGGCTGCGCAGCATCGGCCTCGGGCGCTATGCCGAGGCGTTCCGGATCCACGCGATCGACGCCGACCTCCTGTCCCGGCTGTCGGACGATGACCTGAAGGAGATCGGCGTGGCCGCGCTGGGCGACCGGCGCCGGCTGCTGGACGCCGCGGCGGCGCTCGGCGCAGGCACCAGGCCGGGCGGGGCGATCGCCGAGGGAGAACGGCGACAGGTGACCGTGCTGTTCGCCGACCTCGCGGGCTATACGGCACTCGCCAGCGAACTGGACGCCGAGGAGGTCCATGCGCTGCTCCAGCGCTTCCTCGCCCAGGTCGATGCGGTGGTCGACCGGCATGGCGGTCATGTCGACAAGCATATCGGCGACTGCGTCATGGCGGTGTTCGGCGCTCCGGTCGCCCATGGAAACGATGCGGAACGGGCAGTATGTGCTGCCCTCGGTATCCGCGACACGATGCCGGTCCTGTCGGCGGAACTCGGGCGCAGCGTGCAGGTCCATGTCGGCATCGCCGCCGGCCAGGTCGTGGCGGGCGGCATCGGCAGCAACGAGCATCGCGCCTTCACCGTGACCGGCGAATCGGTCAATCTCGCCGCCCGGCTGACCGATGCCGCGGCACCGGGCGAGATCCTGATGTCGGACGCGGTCCGGCGAAGCCTGGCCGGCCGGCTCGACTGTGAGGAGATCAGCGCGCTCCGGGTCAAGGGCTTTGCCGAACCGGTGCGCAGCTGGCGCTTGTACGGCCTGCGGGCAGCGGCACCCGAGCGCCCGCTGGTCGGGCGCAGGCGGGAACTGGAGCAACTCCGGACGATCGTCGCAGCCTGCCGCGACACCGGCCAAGGCGAGACGATCCATGTCCGCGGTGATGCGGGCATCGGCAAGACCCGGCTGGTCGAGGAGTTGCGCAAGCTCGCCCGGGAGGCGGGCTTTGCCTGCCATACCGGTCTGATCCTGGATTTCGGGACGGGTATCGGCCGTGATGCCATCCGCTCGCTCCTGCGCAGCCTGCTGGGCCTGGACCTCGCAGCCGGCGCGGACCTTGCCGCCACCGCCGCCGCGGCTGCCCTGGCGGATGGGCTGGTCGCACCCGACGATGCCGTGTTCCTGAACGACCTGCTGGACCTGCCGCAGTCCACCGAGGACCGCGCCCTCTTCGAAGCCATGGACGATGCCCGGCGCAGCACGGGCAAGCGGCGCGTGCTTGCCGGCTTGGTCGAACGTGTCAGCCGGCGCCAGCCACTGCTTCTGGTGGTGGAGGATCTGCACTGGGCGGAAGCACCGGTGCTGACCTATCTCGCCAGGCTGACCACAACCGTCGCGACGTGCCGAGCCCTGCTGGTCCTGACCTCCCGGATCGAGGGCGATCCGCTCGACCGTGCCTGGCGAAGTCGTGCTGGCAACGTGCCGCTCACGACGATCGACCTCGGGCCCTTGCGGCACGAGGAGGCGATGGTGCTGGCAGCTGACCTGTTCGATGCCGCCGAGCAGCATGCCCGGCGTTGCGTCGAGCGTGCCGGCGGCAATCCTTTGTTCCTGGAGCAATTGCTGCGCCACGCGGAGGAGCATGACGGGAGCAGCGTGCCCGGATCGGTGCAGAGCCTCGTGCAGGCGCGGCTGGACCGCCTTCCCCCGCTCGACCGGTCGGCCCTGCAGGCGGCCTCGGTGCTCGGCCAGCGCTTCGATCGCGACGCTCTGTGCCACCTCCTGGGACAGCCGGATTACGCCCCTGAGCGTCTTGGGCAGCACCTGCTCGTCCGCCCGCAGGGCGAGGCATTCCTGTTCAGCCACGCCCTGATCCGGGATGCCGTCTATGACAGCCTGCTGCGGAGCCGCCGCCGCACGCTGCACCTCAAGGCGGCCGCCTGGTACGCGGAGCGGGACGCGCTGCTCCATGCGGAGCATCTGGAACGCGCCGAGAACCCGGGTGCCGCCACCGCCTATCTGCGTGCGGCCACCCAGCAGGCGGCGAGCTACCGGTATGCCCAGGCTCTGCGCCTGATCGAGCGCGGCCAGGCCCTGGCCGTCGAGCATGCCGACCAGTTCGCGCTGTCCTGTCTCCAGGCCGAGGTCCAGCACGACCTGGGCGACATGGCGGCGGCGCGGCTGTCATTCGAGACCTCACGCGATGCGGCGCAGAGCGAGGCCGAGCGCTGCCGCGCGCTGATCGGGTTGGCGATGGTCAAGCGCATCATCGATGACCTGGACGGTGCCGCCTTGGACCTGCGAGGCGCCGAGACCGCGGCGATCTCGGCCGGCCTCCTGACCGAGCAGTCCCGCATCCATTTCCTGCGCGGCAATCTCTGCTTTCCCCAGGGTGACATCGCCGGCTGCCTGAGCGAGCACCAGCACAGCCTGGAACTGGCACGGGAGGTCGGCTCGGCCGAGGCGGAAGCCGCGGCGCTGGGCGGGCTCGGCGATGCCGAATATGCGCGGGGCCGGATGCGCAGCGCCTATGACCATTTCCGCCGCTGCATCGAGCTCTGTCGCGGGCATGGCTTTGGCCGGATCGAGGTCGCCAACCTGCCGATGACTGCCTTCACCCGCCTGTACGCAGGCGATGTGCGGGGTGCCCTGCAGGACGGCCTCGATGCGATTGCCGCTACGGCCCGCGTCGGCCATGGCCGTGCGGAGATCATCGCCCAGCATGCAGCTTGCCTTTGTCATCTGTTGCTGGGCGATCCCGCAGCGGGGCTGCGCCATGCCGAAGCGGCCACGGCCCTTGCCCGGCGCTTGGGCGCGCGCCGGTTCGAGGGGGAGTCGCTGGCGTTCCGCGGTGAGCAACTGCATGCGCTCGGCCAACGGGACGAGGCCCATGCCGCAGTCGTGGCTGGGCTCGCCATCTGCCGCGAAAGCGGGATGTCCTATATCGGGCCGGTGGTGCTCGGCATCCTGGCCAAGATCACGCCCGACGCCCGGGAATCCGAGGCCGCGCTCGAGGAGGGCCTGGCACTGCTCCGGAACAGCTCGATCAGCCACAACCACCTCCTGTTCCTGGCCAATGCCATCGAGGCTTGCCTTGCCAGTGGTCAATGGGCGCGCGTGGAGCAGTTTGCGCAGGCGCTGGAGGATTATACCCGCCCTGAGCCCATGCCCTGGGCGGACTTCCTCATCGCGCGGGCCCGCATCCTCGTCGCCCACGGACAGGGCGACCGTGGGGAGGACGCGGTGGCCGGGCTGCGGCGGCTCCTGACCACAGGGGACAGGATCGGGCTGCTCGCCATGCTGCCGGCGATCCGGACAGCACTTGGTGAAGGGCCATGAAGCGGGTCGTCGCCCGCTGGAGGGGCTGGGACGACGGCTCCCTGGAACATCTCGTCCTCACAATCGGCGCGGACGAGATCGTGGCCGATTCGGTCCACGTCTCGGGACCGGGCGACGGCTTTGCCGCCCGCTACCGGATCGTATGTGATGGCGCCTGGCGCACGCGTCTGGTGGAGTTCGAGGTCATCGGTACCGGCCGCCGCCTGCTGCGCGCCGACGGCCAGGGAAACTGGGCCGATGAGCAAGGCCAGGCCATGCCGGGGCTGGCGGGCGCGATCGATCCCGATCTGTCGATCACGCCCTTCACCAACACCCTGCCGATCCGCCGCCTCGGCCAGACGCCGCCCGGTGGCACCGCCATCGAGATGGCCTGGGTCTCCTTCCCGGACCTGGCCATCCACCGCGACCCGCAGCGCTACACCTGCCTGGAGCCCGGGCGGCGATGGCGCTACGAATCCCGCGACTCCGACTTCAGCCGGGAACTGGAGATCGACGCCGACGGGCTGGTCGTCAGCTATCCCGGCCTGTTCCGCCGGATCGCCTGAGGCTCAGGCGAGCTGCTTCTTCAGGAACGCAGCGATCTCGGCGATCTGCCCGTCCGCCTGCGGCAGCATCCGGCTGAACATGATGCAGGCATGGGTGACACCCTCCCAGAGATGGTAGTCGACCGGGACGCCTGCCGCCTCCAGCTTCGGTACGATCGCCACCGTATCGTCCTTGAGAGGATCGAGCTCGGCTGCCGAGAGGTAGAGCGGTGGCAGGCCGGACAGGTCCCTGGCATGCAATGGTGCTGCATATGGATTGGTCCGCTCGGCCCGATCGGGGACATAGGCATCCCAGAACCACTCCATGGTGGCTGTCGAGAGCAGATAGTCCCCGCCGCCCCAGTCCTGGTGCGACTGGGTCCCGTGATCATCGGCGTAGACGCCATAGATCAGGGCAGCCGTCCTGAGCTTTGGCCCGCCCTCGTCGCGCAGCCGGAGCAGCACCGCCAGCGACAGGTTCGCGCCGGCACTGTCGCCCGCCACCGCGAGCCGGTCCGGGTCGGCACCGAAGCGCCAGGCCTCCGCATGGATCGCCTTCACCGCGTTCACGCAGTCGTCGAGCGGCTCCGGGAACGGATGCTCGGGTGCCATGACATAGTCGACGCTGATCACCCGCATGCCGCTGGCATTGGCGAGACGCCGGCAGACTCCGTCATGCGTATCGAGCGAGCAGATCACCCAGCCGCCGCCATGCAGGTAGATGATCGCCGGGCCGGTGGCGGGGGCACCCTCCGGCACATAGAGCCGGACTGGCACGCGCCTGGGTGCGGTGTCGAGCAGCAGGTCCTCGACGCGCGCCACCGGCGGGTTGCCTTCGTTCCAGTACGCATTGCGCTCGACCGAGAGCCGCCGCGCCTCCGCGTGCGGGTAGTTCTCCCAGGGCGGCAGATTCTGCTGCGCCACCATCTCGAGAATTTCGGCCATCTCCGGCACCGGCGCTGCCGCCATCTCGCTCCTCCCAGCCTGACAGGCGAACTGCCGGCAGGCTGGCACGGTCTGCCATCGGCAGCAACGTGGGCGGCTGCCGGCAGAACGCGCCGAGGCTCAGAACATGCGGAAGAAGAACCGCCCCGACGGGTCGACCAGGAACCGGTGGTGGCGCTGATCGTGGTGCCAGCCGCGGTAGTGGCCCCGGCCGTCGCGCCAATGGCGGTGCCTCCGCCAGTCGTGCCAGTCACGCCGGTGCTGGCCGTGCAGCCTGGGCCCGCGGAGCCAGGGCGGCACGCGGTCCGCATAGCGGCGGCCATGCTGCCAGTGCCTGCCACCGTCCTCGCGGTAGTGCCGCCCACCGTCGTGGCGTCGCTCCCGCCCGTCCGCCAGCACCGGCACCGCGACCAGCAGGGCCAGCAGGGCCAGGCCGGCTGTCCTGGCCAGCGTCCTCGTGGCGTTCATCGGCTTCTCCTCCTGACGGCCGGCACGCCGGCCACATGGCGGATGTCCCTAGCATGAGCGGCCTGACCGGTTGGTGAACGCCATTGTCAGGCTGCATTCAGCTATGACGGCGCATAAGCTCCGGGCCATGCCCGGGATCACGCGCTCCATCCTCCTGCTTCTGACGGCCGGCCTGCTCGCCCCGCCGGTGCCGGCACGCGCCAACGACCTGATCCAGGGCTTCACCGCGCCGTCGCGCGGGGCTGGGCGAGCCCTGGAGCGGGGCAGCGACAACCCGTTCGATCAGGATGCGCTCGGCAGCGCCCGGCGTTCGGGGGACATCCTGCCGATGTGGGACGTGGTCCGGCGGCTGGGGCCGGAGCTCAGCGGCCAGGTGGTGGCGACCGACATCGTCCAGCAGGACGGGCGCTGGCTCTACCAGTTCCAGGTGCTGCGCCCGGACGGTCGGCTGGTCCGGGTGCTGGCCGACGCCCATACCGGCGCGCCCGTCCGTGGCGGCAGATAGGGAATCGTTGCGGTGAAGGTGCTGGTGATCGAGGACGAAGCGGCGATCGCGGCCAGAATCGTGCAGGCATTGGCCGCGGCCGGCTTCGTGCCCGAGCAGGCGCAGGACGGCGAGGATGCCCTGTTCCGTGCCACCGAGGAGGAGTTCGCCGCGATCGTCCTGGACCTGGGCCTGCCGCTCCTGGACGGGCTGTCCCTCCTGCGCCGGATGCGGGCCGCCGGCAGGACCACGCCGGTCCTGATCGTGAGTGCCCGGGCCAGCTGGAGCGAGCGGGTCGAGGGGATCGACGCCGGTGCCGACGATTATCTGGGCAAGCCGTTCCGGGTCGAGGAGTTGGTGGCCCGGGTGCGCGCCCTGGTCCGCCGCGCCCACGGCCATGCTCATGCGGTGCTGACGGTTCGCGGCATCGAGCTCGACACGCGGGCGCGTACCGTCGCGGTGGACGGGGTGCCGGTGGCGCTTACCGCCGCGGAGTACCGGCTGCTCCACCTGCTCATGCAGAATGCCGGGCGGGTGCTGAGCCGCCAGGAGCTGGCCGACCAGCTCTATGCCGAGCACGAGGAGCGCGAATCCAACACGCTGGAGGTGCTGGTCGGCCGGCTGCGCCGCAAGGTCGGCGAGGACGCGATCCGCACCCGGCGCGGCCAGGGCTACCTGATCGTCGCCGACGAGGCCGCCGGGTGACCGCCAGGTCCCTCAAGCTCCGCCTGATCCTGGGCTCGACGGTCTGGATCATGGTGGCGCTACTGGCAGCCGGGCTCGCCCTGCAATGGTTCTTCCGCGACCTGGCCGAGCGCCGGCTGGAGGAGGAGCTGGTCCGCCATCTGGACCAGCTTACCGGCCGCCTCGCGATCACGCTGGACGGTGCCGCCCGGCTGGACGCTCCCTTGAGCGATCCCCGCTTCGCCACCCCCTTCTCCGGCCTGTACTATGTGGTGATCGGCCCGGACGGCCGTGCGATACGCTCCCGCTCGCTATGGGACAGCGAACTCGACCTGCCGAAAGAGCCGGCTGCCGGAGCGGATGGGATCGCCAGCTACGAGCTGGTCGCCGATGGTGCCGGCCCGGTGCGGGTGGTCGAGCGCAAGGTGCGCGCCTATGACGTGGCGGGGGAAGCCCGGATCGCGGTGGCCGCCAGCATCGGCCCCCTGATCGCCGATGTCGCGAGCTTCACCCGGTTCCTGGTCACCAGCCTCGCCATGCTGGGCCTGCTGCTCCTGCTGGCCGCTTTTCTTGCGGTCAGGCTGGGCCTCTTGCCGCTGGATCGGCTGGGCCTGGAGGTCGCGCGCATCCGCAAGCGCGAGGCGGAACGGCTGGGCGCCGATGTGCCGAGCGAGCTGGCGCCGCTGGTGGACGAGCTGAACGGCCTGCTCGCCGATAACCGGGCGATGGTGGAGCGCGCCCGACACGATGCCGCCGATCTGGCCCATGGCCTGAAGACCCCGCTGACCATCCTCAATCACGAGGCCGAGATCCTGGCCGCAAGCGGCGATCCCGAGCTGGGCCAGCGGCTGCAGGTCCAGGTCGAGCGGATGCGGCGGCGCATCGACCAGCGCCTGGCGCGGGTACGGGCCCAGGCGAGGCTGCGCCTGGGCGAGGTCGTGGCAGTGGCACCGGTGGTGACCGGGCTGGTCCAGGTCGTGCGCCCGCTGCTGGAGCGACGGGACCTCCAGCTCGAGCTGGATCTCGCACCCGGCCTGCGGTTCGGCGGTGCCCGCGAGGATCTGGAGGAGATGCTGGGCAACCTTCTGGAGAACGCGGCGAAATGGGCCAGGCAGCGCATCCTGGTGACCGGTCGCCAGGTCGAAGGCAGGCTGGTGATCGGTGTGGCCGATGACGGCCCGGGCCTGCCCGACGCGGATCGCGCACGGGCGCTCAGCAGGGGCGGCCGGCTGGACCAGCAGACGCCCGGGGACGGGCTGGGCTTGGCGATCGTGGGCGACCTGGTCGAGCTGCATCGCGGCCGGATGACGCTCGACCGGGCCAGCCTGGGCGGCCTGCAGGTCAACCTGAACCTGCCGGCCGGCGGCGACTAACACTATCTGGGCCCTAGGTAGGGAGCTCATTCAGCGCATGCTGCGGCGAAGGTGACGGGTCGGCCACCCACCATCATCGACTATGCACTGGACCTTCGACGTCCGGCCGCCCCGCGCGCGGCCGATCGCTTGGCACCATTCGCCTCCTTGCCGCCAAAAGCGGAGCGATGGGCCCGGGCGCGGGTGCGGTCGAGAGCAAGCTCGGCCGGAATGTTCCCGTGCCGGCAATGCGCTGGAACAGGCGCTGCCACAGACCATGCCGCGACCATCTGTTGTCTGTTGTTGCAGCGGTTGTAGGCGGCCATGGCCGGCCGCA
>NZ_DATMFZ010000264.1:0-8940 GCF_035556675.1 Geminicoccus sp.
CGGCCACCTCGCGCGCCGTGCCGATTTGTGCTGGGGTCCGGTGGCCGAGGCCCGGCAGGCCAACCAGGATTCCTTCTACTTCCCCAACATCGCGCCTCAGCACGAGCGGTTCAACCAGTCGCGGCGCAGCGGCCTGTGGGGTGAGCTCGAGAACCTGATCCTGGAGCAGGCGGACCTGCAGGACATCAGGCTGGCCGTCCAGGCCGGGCCGGTCTTCGGCGACGAGGACACCCCCTATCGAGGCGCCCTCATCCCGCGCACCTTCTGGAAGTTGATCGCCTATCGCGGCGGCGACGGCCGGCTGCGCACCGCCGCCTTCGTCCTGTCGCAGTCCGATCTGCTGCACGATCTGGAGGAGCTGGACCTCGACCCCTTCCGCATCCACCAGCTGGGCCTGCCCGAGCTCGCCCGCCGCACGGCACTCGACTTCGAGCCCCTCTACCCGTCCGACATCCTGGCCCATCCCGGGCTGGTCACCCGGCCCGCGGCACCGGAATCGCTGATCGACCCCGCCGCACCCATCACCGAGATCCGCACCGCGGCCGACCTGCGTTTCTGAGCATCCTGCCGCCGGATGACCTGGAGGTGAATTTCCCGCACCGCCCGTGGCCGACATGGCGGCTGTCGTTGACGACGGGGGCAGTTGAGAAGATTCTGCAGAATCGTGCGCAGGGCCGGTCGATGACCGGACGAAGGGGTTCGCGGGCCGGCCGCCGCGGGAGGGCGCCCCATGACACCACCCATGTGCGCTGCCGCGATGATCGGCCCAGGCAACGTTCCGGCCTGGGTGTAGCGGCGGCCATTGCAGGAACCGGATGGACAGCCCGCAGGGGTCCAGGATCGGGCCATGCCTGCAGGCGTCCGCGTCTGCCACTCGTCAGCGTGGCTTCCGGTGGCCAGCGGAACATGGGTCCGGCGACAGGGCCGCCACGCTCGGGAGATCCATGATGTCTTCACCATGCCCAAAATGCCATGTGGTGCCGTTCGTCCTCGTGCCGGCAATCCTGCTCCTGGCGGGAGCGGGCATGGCAGCCGAGCCGAGCAAGGAGGCACAGATCGAGGACGCTCTCAGCGCCGCGACCCCGGCGATCCGTGCGACGGCTAGGGTCATGGACGAGCACGGCAACGTCCTGAAGGAAGGCGCCGGCCCTTATACCTGCTTTCCGACCATAGCGGCGGTGCGGGAGCAGGGCCCCGAGCCCCAGTGCCTGGATCAGGTCTGGATGGAGTGGGTCGATGCCTACATGGACAAGAAGCCGTTCAAGACCGATCGGGTCGGCGTTGCCTACATGCTCGTCGGCGATGCCGGGGGTGCGAGCAACTCCGAACCGTTCGACATGGCGCCGACCGAGCATAATCACTGGGTGATCGAGGGGCCGCACGTCATGGTCATCGTGCCCGACCCGGCCCAGCTCGCGGGCCTGCCCACCAACCCGGACACCGAGGGTGCCTATGTGATGTGGCCGGGCACGGACTATGCCCACATCATGATCCCGGTGGCCCCACGTCCGAACCAGCGGGTCGCGGGCCAGTAGATCCCGACGGCCGGGGCGCTGCCGCCCCGGCCGAGTCCGGATGGAAGCTAGCTGCCCGTATACTCCAGGATCGACAGGCCGCCATTATAGTCGTTGGCGTAGATGATGCCGTTCCGGTCCACGAAGATGTCGCAGGACTGGATCACCTGGGGCCGGTTCGGCCGGTGGTCGACCAGCCGTTCCGGCTTCGGCGGGACATAGGCCGCGATCTCGACCGGCCGGTACTGGTCCTTGATGTCGAAGACCCGGATCCCGGCATTCTGGTAGGTGGTGAAGATCCGCTCGGAGCTGACATAGCTGCCCGGCCGGTTCTCATGGAGATTGTGCGGCCCGAAATGACCGGCCTTCGCCTTGTAGTCCGCCTCGTCCGGCGACTTGAAGGTCGAGATGCTGATCGGGTTGGCCGGCTCGCGGTTGTCGAACACCCAGATCAGCTTCTCGCCGTCCTCCTGGTGGTCCAGCACCGCCTCGTCCAGCACCACCAGCAGTTCCCGGTCCGGCAGCGGCAGGCAGTTATGCGTCCCGCCCCCGAACGGCGGCGACCAGTTGCGATGGGTGATCAGCTTCGGGTCGTGCCGGTCCTTGACGTCCAGCACCACCATGCCGGCATCCCGCCAGGCGCAATAGGCCGTATCGCCCGCGACGATCGGGTGGTGCAGGCCGAAGCGCCGGGTCGGCGCCCAGTCGGGCGTCTCGCCGGCCGCCTGGTTCATGCCCGGGATCCACCAGCGCCCGGCCGGCTCCGGCTTGGTCGGGTCGGCCATGTCGATGGCCATGAAGATGTAGTCGGTGAAGCCATCCAGCAGCACCGAGCAGTAGGCCCACCGCCCGCCCGTGTACCAGATCCGGTGCACACCGCCGCCTTCGACCGGCATGAAGCCGATCTGCCGGGGCTCGCCGGGCTTGGAGATGTCGTAGACCGCCATGCCCGCGGTCCAGTCGCGCGCAGGTGCCGTCTTCTGCTCCGCCGTGCCGACCTTCTTGCCGAGCGAGCCCTTGTAGTAGGCCTTCTCGTCCTGGAACTCGGCCGCGGCGAACATGTCCTTGGCGTTGATCACCAGCAGCAGGTCGCCATGCGCCTGCAGATGGATGTTCCAGGTGTTGGGCGGTGCCGGGAAATAGCCGGCGGCCTTGGGCTGGTAGGGGTCGCGCACGTCGACGACGCTGAACCCCTTGGAGAACATGTGGCCGACATAGGCGAAGCCGTCCTGGACCATGAGCTGCACGCCGTCTGGCCGGCCGCCCTGGTCGCTGTGGCCGAGCAGGCGCATGTTGCGGGCGTAGTCGGGAGCAGGAAGGTCGTGGGTCGCCAAGGGGATTCTCCGGGAGACAGGGGAAGAGCCGTGGAAGCACATCATGCTCCCACGGCACGGGCGGTTCAGCCGGCGGCAACGCCCCAGATCTTCAGGTAGGCATCGGTGTAGCCGTTCTCGGGGTCGTAGATCCCCTTGGGCCCGCCATCCTTGTCGACGTTGGTCGGCAGGAAGAGGTGGGCCGGAGCGACATAGCCGGAGTCCTTCTCGCCGGCGAAGGCGCGGTTGGCCTCGTCGACGATCTGCCAGCCATGCAGCCGGAGCGGCTCGGCCACCGTGCCGATCTGGTGTTCTTCCTGCTGGATCCGCTGGAAGGCGGCGCCGCTACCATCGCCCGCCGAGATGTTGCGCGGGTTGCCGTCGCCGGCGATCCCGGCAGCGGCCAGGGAGGGCGCCATGAAGTCGAAGGTCAGGTCGTTGATCGAGAGCGCGTAGGTCCACTGGTCGCCGTAGCGCTGCAGCAGGGCCGTGGTGAGCGGCGGCATCCGGGTGCTGGCGTCGGCGAGCGGCGTGTCGACCAGTTCCAGCATCTTGCAGCCGGAGCAGGCCTTGATGATGTCGGCCATCGCGTTGGCCTTGGCGACCGCGATCTCGTAGACGCTGTCGGTGAAGATCACGGCACCGGCCGTGCCGTTGGATTCGGCGACCGCGTAGGACGCCGCGGCCTTGGCCACCTCCATGGGATCGGTCGTGATGTTGGTGAAGATCGGCATGCTGTCGTGCGGCCCGGCCTTGGCATAGGCGTGCCAGCCGATCACGGTGATGCCCTGCTTGGCGGCTTCCTCGACCGCGCTGGACTGCTCGGTGGCGTCGATGGCGCCCAGGATGATGGCATCGGGCTTGGACGCGATGGCCTGGGCCAGGGCCGAGGAGCGGGCCGAGACGGAGCCCTGCCCGTCCAGGACGCGCACGGTCCAGCCGAGCTTGCCGGCGGCCTCCTCCACCCCTTCGCCCACGCCGCGCGCACCGCCATTGCGCTGGTCGGTCGAGACATAGACGAGGGTCTTGCCCTCGGCCGCCTTGGGCCCGCTGGTCGGCCCGTCCCATGGCGGGTTGGGCTTGCTGACCTTCTCGACATAGGCCTTGGCTTCCTCGACCGCGTCGGCGGCGGCCGGCCCGGCTGCCAGCGCCAGCACGGCACAGCCCAGCAGGGCCAATGCGCTGGTCGACATCCTCGTCATGCCATTCATGTTTCTAGCTCCCTGATGTGCGCGAGGGCTTGAGTCGCACCTTGCCGCGCTTGCGTTGGGCGTAACCGGCCAGCCCGATCGCGAGCAGCAGGGTCACGCCATTGAACAATGGCTCGATATAGAATTCGCCGCCGAGCTGCTGGATGCCGGAAATGCCGACCGCCAGGATCGCCACCCCGGCGATCGTGCCCCAGACATTGACCCGGCCGGGCCGGATCGTGGTCGATCCGAGGAACGCCCCCACCAGGGCCGGCAGCAGATATTCCAGGCCGACGCTGGCCTGACCGATCCTCAAGCGTGCCGCCAGCACGATCCCGGCCAGCGCCCCGATCAGGCCGGACGCCACGAATGCGCCCACCACGTAGCGCCGGGTCGGGATGCCGTTCAGTGCAGCGGCGCGCGGATTGGCACCGATCGCATAGAGATAGCGTCCGATCGGCAGGTACTCGGTGACGATCCAGAGCAGCAGCGCCAGCGCCAAGACGTAATAGGCGGCGATCGGGATGCCGAAGGGCATCATCGTGTAGATCGAGGTGAAGCCCTTGGGCAGCATCCCGATCACCTGGCGGCCCTCGGTGTACCAGAGCGCCAGGGCATAGAGCACCGTGCCGGTGCCCAGCGTGGCGATGAAGCTGTCGATCTGGGCGAGTTCGACCAGCAGGCCGTTGAGCAGGCCGAGGAAGCATCCCATCGCCAGCACGATCAGCACCACCACCGGCCAGCTCAGCCCGAACTGGGTCTGGAGGGCGATCGCCATGATGTGCCAGAGCACGATCCCGTAGCCGACCGTGAGGTCGATCCGGCCCGCCATCATCGGGATCATCGCCGCCAGCGACAGCATCGCGATGATCGCCTTGTCGCCCAGGATCGAGCGCAGGTTCAGCATGGTCGGGAAGGTCGCCGGCAGCAGCAGCGAGAAGAACAGGATCAGGAGCAAGGTGAGGATCGGCAGTCCGTAGACCGGCAGAAGCTTGGCCGCGCGCTCACCCGGCCCCATGGCAGCGAGTTCGGCCCGGGTCGGCTCCAGTGCCGTGGATTTGATCGACTGCATCAGCACTGCCCCGGACGTAAGGGATCGGCAAAGGGCGGCGGCGCCAGCGAGGCTGCCGCCAGTAGGACGCCCGGCTCAAGGGACTCTCCGTCCAGTTCCGCCACGATCCGGCCGTCGCGGAACACCAGGGCCCGGTGGCAGATCGCCGCCACCTCCTCGAAGTCGGTGGAGATCAGGATCACCGCCAGTCCCTGGCCGACCGCCTGGGCGAGCAGCCGGTAGATCTCGGCCTTGGCGCCCACGTCGACCCCGGCGGTCGGATCCTCCAGCACCAGCACCTTGCCGCCGATCCGCAGCCAACGGGCCATCACGACCTTCTGCTGGTTGCCCCCGGACAGGGTCTCGATCGGCGCTGCCGGATCGTTCGGCGCCAGGTGCACGCGCTGGCCCAGCATGGCCGCCTCGGCCACCTCCGCGGCCGGCTGGCGCCAGGCGAAGCTGTGCCGGCCGGTGGCGGCGGGGTTGAGGAACATGTTCTCGCGCACGCTCAGGCCATGGCCCACCGATTCGGCGATCCGGTCGGCGGCGACGAAGCCCACGCCGGCATGGATCGCCTCGGTCGGGTTGCCCAGGGCCGGCCGGGCGCCGGCCAGCCAGACCTCACCTGCGAGCTTCGGCACCGCGCCCACCAGGGCGCGGCCGATCGATTCCTGGCCGGCCCCGCGCAGCCCGACCAGGCCTACGATCTCGCCCGAGTGGACCGTCAGGTCGACCGGCCCGGCATCTTCGGTCCTGAGCCCGTCCAGCCGCAGCACGTCGTCCGGCCGGGGCCGGGGCGGGCGGACGAACAGGCTGTCTGGGGGACGGCCGATGATCGAGCGCACCACCTGATCCGGCTCCGCTTCCGCGGTGGTCCGGCTGTCCACGGTGCGGCCATCGCGCAGCACCACCATCCGGTCGGCGATCGCGAAGATCTCGTCCAGCCGGTGCGACACGTAGATCATCGCCACGCCCCGGCCCTTCAGTTCGCGCAGGACCTGGAACAGATGGTCGACCTCGTCCTGGGGCAGGCTCGCGGTCGGCTCGTCCAGCACCAGGACCCGCGCCTCCCTGCCGACCGCCCGGGCGATCGCGACCAGCGACTTCTCGGTGCGGGTGAGATCCTGGACCCGGCTCTCCGGGTCGATGTCCGGTGCGATCGCGGCCAGGAGCGAACGCGCACGCCCAGCCACGCCCCGCCAGTCGATCAGCCCGCCCCGGCGACCGTAGCCCTCGGCCAACGCCACGTTCTCGGCCACCGTCATCCATTCGATCAGGCCGAGATCCTGGTGGATGAACGAGATGGCGTGCCGCTCGGCGGCCGGATCGAAGTGTTGCCCGGCCAGGAACATCTCGCCGGAATCGGGCAGGTGCACGCCTGCCAGCATCTTGATGACGGTCGACTTGCCGGCCCCGTTCTGCCCGAGCAGCGCCAGGATCTCACCGGGATACAGGTCGAGGTCGAAGCCATGGACCGCGATCGTTCCGCCGAACTGCTTGCGCAGGCCGCGCAGCGACAGGACCGGCGTCATCCTGACGCCCTCCAGCGCCGGCATGGCTTGGGCGACATCTTGCACTGGTGCGGGACCTCCCTGAGGCGGATCACGGCTTGGTTGCCGATTGGCCGCTTATGTCCTACTGCACGGCAAAACGGTGGCAGGTTCGCGACAGAGGGGCAACTTCTTTTTGCAAGTGGTCACCACCCTCACCCGCCTCGATCGTGCTGCCAGCGAGTTCGTGCCGGCCAGCAGCCCGGTGCGGCTGACCCTCTCCCCGCAGCCGGGACTGGAACTGGCGCTGGCACTGCGGCCCGGTGCCCATGAGGAAGCGAGCCTGGGCGATCCCATGCACAAGCTGGTGCTGGTCCGGGCCGGCATGCTCGATCTCGAGGGTGCCGCCGGTGGCTGGCTGGTGCTGTCCCAGCACATGGTGTTCATCCCGGCGGACCGCCCGTTCTCCCTGCGCACCCGCCCGGACACGCTGCTGATGGTCGTGCATCTCGACCCGCAGCGCACGCGCTGGTGCCACCAAGGCTGCTGGGTCGCCCCGGTACCACCTCTGGCCCTGCACCTGGTGGAGCGGGCGCTGGCCTGGGACGAGCAGACGGTGCGCGGTGACGCGCTGGCCGGCAGTCTGCTGCGTACGCTCGCCCTGCTCTGCCCCGAATGGTTCAGCAATCCGCGGATGCTGTGGATGCCGGCGGCCCGCAGCGAGGCAATGCGCACGGTGGTCCGCTATGTCGCCGACCATCTCGCTTCCGCCTCCGCGGCGCTGGCGGCCCGGGCAGCCGGCCTGTCGCAGCGCACCCTGCAGCGCCGCTGCCTGGACGAGTTGCAGATGACCTGGCGCGGCCTCTTGCGCGAGGTCCGGATGATGCGGGCGCTGGAACTCCTGTGCCAGGGTAGCCCGGTCGGAAGCGTCGCGGTCGAAGTCGGCTTCGAGAGCCTGTCGGCATTCACTGTCGCCTTCCGGGAGCGCTTCGGCATGCCGCCCAGCGCCTACCTGCACGCCGGCCGCACCGGCCTGCACGACGCGGCTACCCGCCCCGGAAGGGGGCGCGTACCGGGCTGAGCCGGTACCAAGCCAGACGGGATGGGTCGTGATGTCGCCGCGCCCACGCCCTGCGCTCGATCCCTCGTTCCGGCAGACACTCGGAGCCATGCCCAAGACCGGCGAGTACCACAGCCGCTGCCGGAACCTTAACCTGCGACATGAAACCGGATGTTCCATCCTAAGAGGAAAGTCCAATGGAGATGTACAACATGGTTTCAGCAAGAGTGCGGCAATGTCTGAAGTCTGCTCCAAGCGTCGCCGCCCGCGCGCGCGCGTGAACATACAACGCGTCGAGGTCGGCGTCTGGGAAGAGGACCAGGAAGTCCTGCAGCGACTGGCGCATGCCCTGAACCTGAACGACCAGGCGGCGGCGAGCCTGCGGAAGATGCTGGTCGCCATATTGGCCGAAGAGCAGGGTTCCATGTCGCGCAGCCTGTTACTGGCCAAGTCGCCGTCCCATCGCCGGGACCATTGACGCTTCCAGGCCGTTCTGTGCCTTCGCGAGCTATTTTCACAGGTTATGCCTGGAAATCAGCCCTAAGACTCCCTCCTCGTTCTGAATATCGTCCGGTTGTCGCACACCATGGGCTTCGCGCGTCCGTGAACTGCCTTTCGTGACTTTCATTCCGCAAAGCTACCGGAATCGGTTATGTGCGCTATGCAGTTGAAGGGATCAGTCGCGGAAGGACCGTGGATGGCCAGGGTGCCGCAGGCGCTTCAGTTCAGGACGACCAGACACTCGTCCGGGCATGCCAAGGCCATGCCGGATCCCGACGCGGCACTGATCGAGGCAGTCGCAGCGGCACTGCTGAAGAGCGATGAGCGGTCAGAATGTCTGCGCGAGATCATCCGGCACCTGGCGCCATCAGATCATGACAAGCCTCACCTGAATTGGAACTGCGAGACCGACGACGGATCGGGCAGCCGGCACTAAGTAGGAAACTCGAACAACCCTCTACAGCTTTATGGTTTTCGATCGCCTGATCAGGGACGTCGGCTGACGCGGGTATGGCGGATGGCGCAGCTGTACTGGCGGTCGAATACGGCCTGAGCGCGGATCGGGCCGCATCTCCCCAGGGTCGGCCAAGTCGGCGACCGGCGGGTGATTCGCGGGATCCTGCCTATGCTCATGACCGGCTGCCGCCCGCCGAGGTCTCCTGACCTCGGTCCTTATGGGCATGGATGATCCGCCTGCTGCGGATCATGGCGGAACGTGCCGCCAGCCTGCGGCCGGCCATGGCCGCCTACAACCGCTGCAACAACAGACAACAGATGGTCGCGGCATGGTCTGTGGCAGCGCCTGTTCCAGCGCATTGCCG
>NZ_DATMFZ010000265.1:0-6038 GCF_035556675.1 Geminicoccus sp.
ATCGCGCGTGCCTGCGCGCCCGCTGTCGACGCGGCCGGACCTGCGCTGCCCGCCTTTCATGAACCGTCCTCGATGAATGCAACCGACACGATGCTATGCGGCAAAGCTTGCAATATCGCTAACGATTCGTGTCGAGCCGTCGCAAGCGCGCAGGAAAGGGAGCCGTGACCCCTTGAGTCCCCGGATGCCCGCGGATATATAGCGGCCGCCCGCATCTGAGGAAAGCGTCGTGAAGAAGGACATCCACCCCGACTACCATCCCATCACCGTAGTGATGACGGATGGGTCGACCTTCGAGACCTCCTCGACCTGGGGCAAGGCTGGCGACAGCATGCAGCTCGACGTCGATCCCAAGTCGCACCCGGCCTGGACTGGCGGCAACGTTCGCGTGATCGAGCGCGGTCAGGTCGAGAAGTTCAACAAGCGTTTCCAGGGTTTCCGCCGCAAGGCCGAAGCCTGACCACTTGCAGAGATCGGTGTCATGAAGGTCATCAACTCGCTCAAGACCGCGAAGAGCCGCCACAAGGACTGCCGGATCATCCGGCGCAAGGGCCGGGTCTACGTGATCAACAAGACCAACCCGCGCTTCAAGGCCCGCCAGGGCTGAAGCGTTTCCGCCCGGCTGGACCGGGCGGCGGGCACGACACGAGCCGCGCGAGGGCGACCTTTCGCGGCTTTCGTCGTTTTCGGTCATCGCTCCCCGACAGGTCAGCCGAGCAGGCGCAGGCCATCCGGGCCGGCGGTCACATAGCCGCGGTCGGTCAGCTTGAGGTGCGGGATCACCGAGAGCGGCAGGAAGGCCAGCGGCTGCAGGGGCTCCGGCATCTGGCAGCCGATCTCGTGCGCCGCCTTGCGGATGGCGCCGAACCGCTCCGCCACCTCCTCATAGGGCCGGTCCGACATCAGCCCGGCCACCGGCAGAGCCAGCTCGGCCAGTACCGCCCCGCCCCGAACCACCACCGCCCCGCCCTGGAGTGCGGTGATCCGGTTGACCGCCATCGCCATGTCCGCGGGGTCGGAGCCCACGACTGCGACATTGTGGCTGTCATGGCCGATCGAGGTGGCAATCGCACCGTGGAGAGCGCCGAAGCCGTGCACCAGGCCCCGGCCGATATTGCCGTTGCGGCCATGCCGCTCCAGCACCGCCACGAGGTGGAGGGAGCGCTCCGGGTCGGCGGTGACCACGCCGTCCCGTGCCGGCGGGACCAGGCGCAGATGCTCGGTGATCACCGAGAGCGGCACCACCCCGATCACGTCCATCTCGCCCGCCGGGGCCGGCAGGACGAAGGTCCGCTCGTCCACCGTCGCCAGATGCACCGAGCCATAGCCGACCGGTGCCGGATGGCTGCGCTCCTCGAACAAGGCGGCCTCGACCACCTGGCCCGCGGCCACCACGCCGCTCACCTGCACCTCCGCCAGATCGTCCAGCAGCACCAGGTCGGCGCGCCTTCCGGGCGCGATCAGGCCGCGGTCGTGGAGGCGGAAGGTGGTGGCCGCAGCCAGGCTGGCCGAGCGGTAGACCGGCAGGATGGGGGCACCCGCGGCGATCGCCGTGCGCATCGCATGGTCGATATGGCCCTCGGCCAGGATGTCGACCGGCTTGCGGTCATCGGTGCAGAACGCGATGCGCGGCCAGGTAGCCTCGGTGAGCAGGGGTGCGAGCGCCGTCACGTTGCGGGTGACCGAGCCCTCGCGCATCAGGATGACCATGCCCTTCTCGAGCTTCTCCCTGGCCTCGGCCAGGAGCGTGCACTCGTGGTCGGTCCTGGGGCCGCCGCACAGATAGGCATCCAGCCCCTCGCCCTGCAGCAGCGGCGCATGCCCGTCGATGTGGGCATCGGCGAACAGGGAGAGCTTGTGCAGGAGTTGCCGGTCCGCGGCGATGACGCCCGGGAAGTTCATCATCTCCGCCAGGCCGAGCGTGGCGGGATGGGCCAGGAGCGGCAGGAGATCGTCGCCCTCCAGCCTGGCGCCGGCAGTCTCCAGCTCGCTCGCCGGCACACAGGAGGGCAGGTTGACCTTCAGGCTCATCACCAGGCTGAGCGCGGCCGCCTGGAACCATTCGATCCCCGGCAGGCCGATCACGTTGGCGATCTCATGCGGGTCGCAGATCGCCGTGGTGGTGCCGCGCGGCAGCACCAGCCGCTCGAACTCCGCCGGAGTGACCAGCGAGCTTTCCACATGCAGGTGGGTGTCGATGAAGCCAGGGGCCATGAAGCGGCCGCGCGCCTCCACCACCCGGTGTGCCAGGCGCGGCTCGCCCACCGCCACGATCGTGTCGTCGACGATCGAAACGGCTACATCGTCACGCACCGTGCCGGTCGTGACGTCGACCAGCCGTCCCCCCTGGATGCACAGGTCGCAGGGCTCCAGCCCCTGCGCCGCCCGGATCCGTTTCGCCAGAACAGCGACATCGACCGCCATCTTCCTGCTCCTGCGCCGACAGACCCTCACGCAACCTACGGTGCTGTCGCCTGCGGCGCCACAGGAACCGCCGGCCGCTGATCCGTGGAGACTGCCGGTGAAGAAAGCAGGGCGGCTGCCTGGATCCGGGTGGCGGCGGCGACCCATCCCAGTGCTCCAGGCCACAGCCGCACACCCAGCGCCAGTGCCGCCTGCGCCTGGCGCTGCACGAGCAGATGCGACAGCAGCGTCGCCCGCCGCACCTGCCCCGACAGCTCGCTGCGCAGGCGGCGCGTGAACTCGGCCGCTGTCCCGCCACCCAGATAGCAGTGGGCGGCGAGAGCGGCGCTGTGCAGGGCGATCGACATGCCTTCGCCCGCGAAGGACGGAATGACGGCCGCCTGATCGCCTAAGCGCCAGCAGCCATCCTCCCGTCCCTCGACCAGTCCGTAGGGAATGTTCGCGATCGCCAGCGGCCGGTCCCGGAGCGGCACCGCTCCCGCCATGCGGCACGCGAAATGCAAATCGGAGGCCTGAATCAGGTCGAGCAGTGCCGGCCAGTTCTGCCCGATCCGCCGGAAGGCATCCTTGCAGATCACCAGGCAGAGATTGACCTGTCCTGCCTCGATCGACTCGAGTCCCGCATAGCCGCCTGGGAACAGGAAGAGTTCGACCTTGCCGGCCAGCGCTGCGGCCTGCCCTGCTGCCAGGCTGAGATGCAGCTTCAGCCCGATCAGGTCGTTCTGGCTGCCCGGTGGCCGTTTCCAGCCGCGCAGATCGTGCTTGCCGGTGGCCAGGAAGGCATCCCGCGCCCGGATCGTGTCGCCGTCGTCGAGCCGCGCGGCCCACAAGCCGCCGCAACGCTCCAGCCCCTGAACGCTCCGGCCGCGTAGGATCCGGCTGCCGGCCCCGCGAGCCAGCTCGATCAGCGCCTCGTCCATGCGCCGGCGCGACAGGCTGTACGCGGTGAACGGCAACGGGCAGGTCACCGGTCCCCTGCCCGCCGATACGGCCACCTCGGCGATCGGCACGGCTTCGAGCCGGCTAGGCTCCAGGCCGGACCGCCGAAGATAGTGGATAGCCTCCTGGCTCAGGAACTCGCCGCACACCTTGTCGTGCGGGCCGGCTTCCCGCTCGACCAGGACCACATCGCGCCCGGCTGCGGCCAGTGCCTGCGCCAGCGTCGCCCCGGCAGGTCCGCCGCCGATCACCACGGCATCCCGCACCGTCACGGCTTGACCCGTGCCACGCAGAGCCGGAACGGCATCCACCACGCGATGCTGGCACTCCCGGCCGGCAGGCCGGCCCGGTCGAGCAGCCGTCGCCAGTCCTCCGTCACGAAGCTGCGCGCGATCGAGATCGGTCCGTCGTTCTGGACGAAGTGGTGCAGGCGCAACGCGCGCGACGCGGCAGCGAAGAACCGACATGGCAACGAATGCCGGTGCAGATCGTTCACGAACCAGCCGATCGCCGCCTGTTCCTCCAGCCACTGAAGGAAGCGCACCACCGAAGCGTCGTCGAGATGGTGGGTGAACAGGGAGCTGACCACCAGGTCGAAGCCGCGCTCGGGCCGGTAGGCGAAGACATCCCCGGTATGCCAGGCGACCGGGGCCGCCGCAGGCGTAGCCTCCCGTGCCGCACGCGCCGACCAGGGATTGAGGTCGAGCCCGACCAAGTCGACCGCCACCTGGCGCCGTTCCGCCCAGGCCAGGATCTGCCGCAGCATGTCGCCGTGGCCGCTGGCCACATCGAGGATCCGCAGGGGCCGTTCCCGAGGAACCCGACCGCTGGCGGCCAGCCCGTCGAGGAAGCCGAGAGTCGGCCGGTAGGCCAGCGTCAGCCGGTTCACCCGCGCCAGGTCCTGCAGGCAGCCCTGGAAGGTCGCGAAGTCGCAGCGCTCCGTATCCATCAGTTCCGGCATGGTCGCGCGCCGGGAGAAGTCGAAGGACGCCATCAATGCCGGGCCGAGCTGAACCGCATGGTCTCCGCCACCAGGCCCGGCCCGAACGCCATGGCGCACCCTCTCCGGCCACCGGGGTCCTCGCGCAGCATTGCCTCCAGCACGAACAGGACGGTTGCCGACGACATGTTGCCGTAGCTGCGCAGGATGTCGCGCGAGGTGGCCAGGGCCGACGCGGGGAGACCAAGGGCAGCCTCCACCGCATCGAGCACCGACCGCCCGCCGGGATGTACCGCCCAGAGATCGATGGCTTCCGGGCCATCCGGCAGCAGGCGGCCGCTGGCGCTGCGCAGGCCATCGGCGATGCTGCCGGGAACCCGGCCGGACAGGGTCATGTCGAAGCCGCGGTCCCGGATCTGCCAGGTGATCTGCCCGGCCGTTCCCGCCACCCGGATCGCCTGGAACCCGTCCAGCGCGAAGCCCGAAGGCTCGGCGCTGATCAGGGCGGCGGCACAGCCATCCCCGAAGATCAGGAAGGTCAGCACCTGCTCCAGGTCGGTGCTTTCCTGCAGGTGCAGGGTGCAGAGCTCGATGCAGACCAGGAGAACCCGCGCCTTGGGCTCTGCCCACACGATGTGGCGCGCGAGCTTGAGCCCGTTGATGGCGGCATAGCAGCCCATGAACCCGATCACGGTGCGCTCGATCGACGGATCCAGCCCGAACCGGTCGATTAGCGTGAAGTCGAGCCCGGGTGCGGAGAGGCCCGTGCAGGAGACGATGATCAGGTGGGTCGGCGGGCTCGGGCCGAGATCGAGCCGCTCCACGGCACGCGTCACGAGATCGGGGGCATCGGCCTCGAACCGCCGCATCCGGTCGGCGGTCGAGGGGAAGCTGCCGAACCGGTAGAAGCCGGTCGTATCGATCGCCTCATCGGCACCCGGGGCATCGGGCACGGCCGGCGCCAGGCAGGACCAGCGGTGGGCGATCTGGCTGCGGTCCGCCATCCGGCGAAACAGCACGTGTTCCCGCCGGTCCCGCAGCAGCCGATCGGCGAAACTTACGAAGGCCGCGTGCACGTCGTGCGGTGGAACGGCAGTCGCGATGCGGTTCAGATAGGCTACC
This sequence comes from Geminicoccus sp., assembly GCF_035556675.1. Classification (GTDB taxonomy): domain Bacteria; phylum Pseudomonadota; class Alphaproteobacteria; order Geminicoccales; family Geminicoccaceae; genus Geminicoccus. The sequence continues at coordinate 5,426 of NZ_DATMFZ010000265.1, forward strand.
GGCACTGCCGTCTCCACGGTCACGACGTCGTTCGCAGCATCAGAACGGGGTCAATGCGGGAGGGTCGCCGCCCCCCCGAGCATCACCCGGTGCTTGCCATGCCGCTGGATGCCCCATCGCCACCGTCGCGCAGCAGCTTGTCGGGCGTGATCGGCAGGTCGCGCACCCGCTTGCCGGTGGCATGGAAGATCGCGTTGGCGATCGCCGCCGCCGTGCCGACGATACCGATCTCGCCCAGCCCCTTCACGCCGATCGGGCTGACCTTGTCGTCATGCTCCTCGACGAAGATCACGTCGATGTCCCGCACGTCGGCATTCACCGGGATGTGGTACTCGGCGATGTTGTGGTTCATGAACCGGCCGAAGCGGTGATCCAGCTCGCTCTGCTCCTCCAGCGCCATGCCGATGCCGAACACCACGCCACCCAGGATCTGGCTGCGCGCGGTCTTGAGGTTGAGGATCCGGCCGGCCGCCACCGCGTTCACGATGCGGGTGACACGCACGACGTTCAGTTCCTCGTCGACCCGCACCTCGGCGAAGATCGCGGAGTGGGTGTAGCCCGAATATTTCTCCTGCACGTCCTGTTCCGGCTTCGCGGTCTCCTCCGCCGCCAG
>NZ_DATMFZ010000266.1:0-2063 GCF_035556675.1 Geminicoccus sp.
GTCGGCTACAGCCGGCTCATGGAGCAGGACGAGGACCGCACCCTCGCCCGGCTCAAGGCGCATCGCCAGGAGTTCGTCGAGCCCCTGATCGCCGAGTACCAGGGCCGCGTCGTCAAGCTGATGGGCGACGGGCTGCTGGCCGAGTTTGCCAGCGTGGTCGATGCGGTGCGCTGCGCGGTGCTGATCCAGAAAGGGATGGCCGAGCGCGAGGTGGAACTGCCACCGGCCGAGCGCATCCGCCTGCGGATCGGCATCAATCTCGGCGACGTGATCCACGAGAGCGACGGCGACATCTATGGCGACGGGGTGAACGTCGCGGCCCGGCTGGAGCAATTGGCCGAGCCCGGCGGGATCATCGTTTCCGGCACCACCTACGACCACCTCCAGGGCAAGCTCGACCTGCCCCTGGAGTTCGCGGGCGAGCAGCGGGTCAAGAACATCGAGCGGCTGGTACGGGCGTACCGGGTCCGGCTGGATGGGAAGGCGATCCGGTTCAGCCGGCACCGGGTGCGGCAGCTCGGCCGCTGGACGGTAGTGGCGGCACTGGCCCTGCTCCTGCTGGGCGCCGCCGTGGCCGGAGCCTCGTGGTGGCGCACCGGGCCAGCAGCGCCGCCACCCCTGCCGGTGGTAGCCGTGCTGCCATTCGCGGCCCCCGCAGGCGCAGACCCACACCTCGCCGAACTGGGCGAAGGACTGGCCGACGGCATCGTGGAGCAGTTGTCCGTCGCCCGGTTCTGGTCCGTGCTGGGTCGTGGCACCAGCTTCGCCTATCGCGACCGGCCAAATCCGGCGCGTGCTCTCGGGCAGGAGCAAGGAGCTACCCTGGTGGTCGAGGGCAACCTGCAATCATCCACAGAGCGGCTGCGCGCGTCGGTGGAACTGATCGACGCGGGCACGGGCCAGCAGCTCTGGTCCGAGCGCTTCGACCGGCCGCCCGGCGACTGGGCAGCGCTACGGGACGAACTAGGCTCGCGCATCGGTTTTGCGGTCTACTCGGCCGGCATCTTCCCGACCATCACCGATCGTGCTTCCGGCCGGCCTCTCGACGAGCTGGGTGCCAACGACCTGGCTCTCCTCGCCCGCGAGCAGCTCGAAACATTCACCAAGGAGAGCACCGCCAAGGGCATCGAGCTCGCCAGGCTGGCGCTGACCCGCGATCCCAGGTCCAGCTCGGCACTCTACATTCTCGGCCGGCTCTACCGCGAGCAGGTCGAGCAAGGCTATGCGCCGGAAGCCGAAGCCGCGGCGAGCTGGGGCGAGACCGTATCCACCCTGGTCCGCCTCGAGCCGAACTATCCCTGGGCGTATGTGGAGCTCGCCGCATGGGAGAGCTACAGCGGCAAGAGGGACGACCTCGTCCTGGCGGACCTGGACCGCGTGGTCGAGCTGGCGCCAAACCACCCACAGCTGTTGGCCCATGTAGCAGAGCGGCTGCCCTTCCATGGCCAGCCGGAACGCGCCCGCGAACTGCTCGACCGGGCCGCGCGCTTCGACCCGGACATGCGCTTCAACTGGCGCCAGTTCCAGATCAACTTCTTCCTCCACCGCTTCCGCGAGGTCGTCGACCAGATCGAGGACTTCACCGATCCCGGCCGCTGGGACTATCTGTTCGCCACGCTCGGCTACGCCCAGCTCGGCGAGCCGGAAAAGATGGCAGTCTGGCGCCAGCGCTTCGTCGAGAGCTGGCCGGACTACTCGTTCGAGCGCTCGGTCTCCCCGACCGGCGATTTCTCACCCGCCGCTGCGAAGGAACGGGCCCTGTGGCTGGACAGCTTCGCCAAGGCAGGCCTGCCCAAATGTGCGACGCCCAAGCAAATCGAGAGCCTGAAGATCAAGCCGCTGCCCGAGTGCGAAGCGGAGCGGGCCAGGCAGGCTGAATCCAGGACCTAGCCTGGACAGGCCATCGCACCCGACCTGGATCAAGGGATGAATGAACCGCTGCGTCAGGTTCCGGTGTACCGGAACCTGACGGCCCGGCTAGACCCAGCGGATCAGCACCACCCCGCCGGCCAGCATCGCCACACCGATCAGGCGCGGCAGGTCGATGGGGTGGCCCGGCACGC
>NZ_DATMFZ010000267.1:0-2607 GCF_035556675.1 Geminicoccus sp.
AAGCTTATCCGGCCTGCTGGCGGGACGTGCTCGAGACGGCGCTGGCGGCACGGCAGGGGCGGATCGGCCGGCTTCCGGCAGCGGCGGCCGGGCGGGCGCTCGACTTCATGCGCGCCGCCCTCGACATGGCGACGCTGCCGGCACGCTGAGGATGGGAAGCGCGGCGTTCAGGCGCTGCGATCGAGCAGGTCCACCAGCTGCGCCCACTCGGCGCGCGCCGGTGCGGTCCGGGCCCCGGCGAGGTCGAAGACCGCCAGGCCCTGCGCTGCCAGTTCCTCGTAGATCGCCCGGTCGGCGAGCCGCGCCGCCACGGGCAGTTCAAGGCTCCTGGCATGGTTTTCCAGACGCGCGGTGGCGCGGGCGCGCGGGCGCAGGCGGTTGAGCACCAGCACCACCTCCTTCCTGCCCTTGCGCACCGATTTCTGCTTGCCGAGCTTATTCAGGAACCGTTCGGTCCCGGCCTGATCGAACAGGGAAGGCTGGACCGGCACCACTACCCGGTCGGCCTCGTCCAGCAGGTCCTCGATCTCGCCGCCGTCCAGGTTGGCCGGGGCATCGACCACCAGCCGCTCGACGCCCGCCGGCACCGCACCCGCCTTCCTGGTCCAGTCCAGCGCCCGGATCGGGGCGGCATTCACCGGCCGCCGCGCCAGCCAGCCCAGGCTCGAGCGCTGCCGGTCGGCGTCGGCCAGCGCGGTGACCCGCCCCCTGCCGGCCAGGGCCGCCGCCAGGCCGGTCGCGATCGTCGACTTGCCCACCCCGCCCTTGCCGTTGCCGACCAGGATCCGGATCAAGCCGCTCCCTCCCAGAACGGGGCCGCCCGCTTGAAGGCGCGCCAGGCATCGATCAGCTCCGGCTCGTCGGCGACCGCGGCATGGGCGTGCCAGCCGGCGACCATGCCGGCACCTTTGGCGGCGGCCTGACGCATGGCGGCGGGCAGGCCGCCATCGCCCAGCAGCCGATCGACGAGAGTGCCGGCGACGAAGGCGTCGTTGAACCGGCCCATATGGTCCTGCAGCTGCGACAGCCGCTTGTTGTAGGGCTTCACCCGGTCGGGGGGGAACAGGTCCGTCACCGCGTCGGCGGCGTAGCGCAGCTTCTTCAGGGCGATCCGCACCTCGTGCCGCTCGTCCGGCGCCAGGCCCGCGAAGTGCCGGCCGCGACGGCGCACCTTGCGCAGCGCCTTGTCCAGCAGGGCTGCGGCGGCCTCCGTAGCGGGCATGGCCAGCTGGTCGGCACCGGCCGCATCCGCGCCCATCCGCCAGCCGCGCATCGCCAGCCAGGCGGACAGGCGCAGGAGGGTCCGGCCATAGTTGCGGCTCGCCACCATCGCATGAGCCTCGTCATAGGCCCTGGCCCGGGCGGAAGCCGTCAGCTCCTGCAGGGCCGAGAGGGACGGCTCGCCGGCCCGAGCCGCCAGCACCGGCGCCAGCAGCTCCGCCTCGAACACGTCGAGGTCGCGCGCCGGGCCCAGCGCCTTGACCACGGTGCGCAGCTCGCCGGACAGGGACTTGCGCTGGGCCGGCGGGATCAGGTCCTTGAACACGGTCAACAGGGAGCGCAGTCGGCGCAGGGCCACGCGCATCTGGTGGATGCCCTCGGGATCGCGCCCGTCCAGCACCGCCGCCTCGTTGCCGATCCATTGGTGCAGCGCGGCGCCGAAGGCCGCGACCATCACCGTCTCGATATTGGCGTCGGCCGCCAGTTCCGGGCGTTCGGCCTTGACCGGCTCCGGCGCCAGTCGGTCGTGCAGCCGCACACCGCGCTGCCATTTGCTCCGGGTGGCGAAGCGCACCGGCGCCAGCTCCGCACAGCGCAGCGCCAGCGCGTACAGGCAGGCCGGGTCGCCCTCGACCAGCTCCAGTTCCAGCTCGCTCACCTCCTCGGAGCGGCCGTCCGCCTCGATCCGGCCCTGGTCGAGCGCCAGGTTCACCACCGCATTGCGGCCGTGCTCGTCGGTCCAGTCGAGATCGACCGTTTCGCGGCGGATGTCGGTGCGCACGATCGCGACCAGCTCCCGGCCGGTCACGGCCTGGACCAGCTCGGCCAGCTCGGGATCGGTGAAGCGGGCAGGCTCGGGAGCCTCGCCGGCCACCTGCACCTCCCATTCGTCGCGCGCCAGCAGGACGCCATTGCCGGTGGGCTCGCGCTTCACCGCCTGGACCCAGCGCCGGCCTTCCTTGCGCACCCGGAAACTCATGCCGAGCTCGCGGCGCAGCGTGCCTTCCGGGGTGTCGTAATAGGTGGCGGCCAGCCGCCGGCGGGCAGGCCGGCCCTTCAGGCCGTCTGCCACCGAGGGGTCGGCCAGGAGCTTGCGCAGGTCCTCGGCCCTGCCCTCGAGCTTCAGCTCCCGCTCAACGCCCATGCTCGCCCCTGGCTCCGCCTGCCGACCAGAGGTCTCATTGCAGAAAAATTCAGGTCAATCTACCGCGGGCGGCCACGTCGACCAGCCGCTCCACCCGGTCGCCGCGGATGAGCGCCACCTGGTCGTAGAGGTTGCTGACCGGGCAGGCATGGTTCGGCAGGACCCGCACCAGGTCGCCGACCTTCGGCCGCGGGCCCTCGACCTGGCTCAGGTCGACATGGCCGTGCTCCTCGGACAGGCCA
>NZ_DATMFZ010000268.1:0-2111 GCF_035556675.1 Geminicoccus sp.
CACCCACTGCCGCACGGATCTGGTGCGGCGCATGACCTGGCGTCGCAAGCCAAGGGTCGTCTCGTCCGGGACCTCCGGCAGAAAGCCACTGGCGCAGAGCTGCGCCAGGACCGTCGCGTCGGTCCTGTCGGCCTTGATGCGCGCCTCGGCGATCAGCCGCACCTGGCGCGGGTTGGCGATCACCCCCGGCCCATGTGCGGCCGGATCACCTCCGCCACCGCCCTCGCGGTGCCGGTCGCCGCGACCACGACGTGGCCGGCACGGGTCAGGTTCTGCGCGAACGCCACCCCATGAGCACGGGTCATGCCGATCCGGCCAAGCCGCCGGGCCATGCCGCGCTCCCAGCGCATCCGGCCTGCCCGCACTTGCATGCTCCCGGTGCCCCACATCCCGGATGGGCTCACCATAGCGCTGATCCGGAGATCAGCGGGACCGCAGGGCACCGAAGCCATCATGCCGGATACCGGATAATGGCCAAGTCGAGCGGCTCAACCGGACGCTGAAGGATGCCACCGTCCGCCGCTACCGCTACGGCAGCCACGGCGAGCTCAGAACGCACCTGCGGCTCCTCCTCGGCGCCTATGACCACGTCCGCACGCACAAGACCCTACGGGGCCTCATACCCTGCGAGTCTCATCTGCCAGGGCCAAAGAGCCCAAACGGTTCAGGCTCGACCCGGCACACCACATCCCGGGACCATACACCTAGATACCGTAATCGGGTCGGCCGGTAGAGGGAGCCGCTGCGGCCGGTTGTTCTTCCCCAAGACCCTGGCTGGGCCGAGATCGAGGGAGGCACCGAATGACCTACTATGCCGGCATCGACGTCTCGCTGGAGACGAGCAGCATCTGCATTGTGGATCAGGCTGGCTCGATCGTCCGCGAACTCAAGGTTGGAACTTAGCCGGAGGCACTCGCCGCTGCGCTGAGAGATCTCAACTTGGTCTTCACGCGTGTCGGCCTGGAGGCCGGACTGGTGTCGCAGTGGCTGCATGGCGGCTTGGTAGCGGCGGGACTGCCGGTGGTGCTGCTGGAGACCCGACAGGTGCGGGCGGCCACGAGGACGATGCCAATCAAGACGGACCGGACGGATGCCCAGGCCATTGCGCAGATGGTCCGAACCGGTTGGTTTCGAGCCGTGCACGTAAAGTCGCCGCTCTCGCAGGAGCTACGGGCGCTGCTGACGGCACGGAAGCTGCTAGAGGCCAAGCTGCGTGACATCGACAACAGCCTGCCCCGGACCTGATCCGGGGGCATCCGCGGCCTGCTCAGGGGCTTCGGCCTGAAGATGAGAAAGGTCGGCGAGCGCGGCTTTCCAGCCCGTGTCCATGAGCTTGTTGGCGTCCGGCGTAGTCTGGCTGTCGTGATCGAACCATTGCTGCAGGTACGCGGCGTTCTCCTGGCGGAACGAGAAGGCCTGCATCGTCTGGTCATGACCGCAACCCGCCACGACGAGACATGCCGGCGTCTCATGACGGTGCCGGGTGTGGGGCCGGTGACGGCACTGACCTTCTGCTCGGCCGTCGATGATCCGGCGCGATTTACCCGCTCACGTGCCGTTGGCGCCCACTTCGGCCTCACCCCGCGCGCTACCAGGCCGGAGAGACGGACCGGATCGGGCACATCAGCAAGCAAGGCGATGGCCTGGCCAGGCAGGCTCTTTACGAGGCAGCCAACGTCCTGCTGACCCGCACCAGCCGATGGTCCTCGCTCAAGGCATGGGGGATGGGCATTGTGCCAGGCGCGCCGGCATGCGCCGGGCCCTGTCGGCGCTGCCGACATTACTCCGTAGGATCGGGCTGAAGCCCGATGGTCGCGGTCGCCCGCAAGCTCGCGGTCGTGCTGCACCGGATGTGGTGCGACGGCACCGGTGCCGGCACTATCGCCGAGCCCGCCTGCTAGATTGGCCTGCTCCGCCTGTCTGACCGTAGCTTATGGCGGCACGACGCCGACCACGAACACCAAGCGAGCAACCGCGACATGACACGCAAGCCGGTCGTTGACCGACCCGATTACAGAAGGATCCGTTAGTTCTTGAGCCAGTCGAGGGAGGCGGCGAGTCAGAGGACGCCCATGAAGGAGCGGGCGGTCTTCTCGTAGCGGGTGGCGATG
>NZ_DATMFZ010000269.1:0-21272 GCF_035556675.1 Geminicoccus sp.
GTGGTGAGGTGAAGCACCTGCTCGACCCGGGCGTCTTCGCGTGGGCCGCGGGGCTCCGGAAAACCGCCGCGAAAAAGGTGCTGGAAGCCTTCATCGAGGCCGGCCTGATCGACGCTGAAGGCAGCATCGTCGCGTGGAAAAAAAGGCAGTTTTCTTCAGATTTTTCAAAAAATCGCACAAAAACGTATCGCGAGCGTAAAGCTAACCCATTGGGACCAAACGATACTGACCCGCCCGGTGACGGCGGTGTGACGCCCTATAACAGAACAGAACAGAATATATACCCCCCTACCCCCCAAGAGGGGGGAGAGGGTGCGGCCCCGGCGGAGCCCAAGAAGGCCGATCCGCACCAGGCGGATTTTGCCGAGTGGTGGGGCGAGTACCCCCGCAAGGTGGGCAAGCCCGACGCGCTCAAGAAGTACCGAGCGGCCCGCAAGGATGGGGCAACCGTCGAGCAACTGGCCGAGGGGCTGCACCGCTGGAAGCGCTACTGGGACAGCCGGCGGCAGGAGCTCGACAAGATCCCGCACCCGGCGACGTGGCTGCACCAGCAACGCTACAACGATGATCCGGATGGCCGGGGCATGACCCCGGAGCAGGAGCGACGGCGGCGGCTTCTGGCGCTCGTGTCGTGAGGACCATCGACGAAATCACCCGGGACTGGGGCTTCAGGACGTGGCGCCACGGCAAGACGTGGACGACCTGCCCGAAGTGCTCGGCGACCCGCAAGCCGGCGCACCGCAAGGCGAAGTGCTGCCGTCTCACCGTGAACGAGACCTACGTCCGCTGGACGTGCCTGAACTGTGAGCACGAAGTCTATGAGCGACACGAAGAGGGTTCCCCTGACCAGTGGGCTGGCCCACGAGATCGAGGTGGCGCGCGGCATCCTGCCCGAGACACTGCACAAGCTGGGCGTGGAGCAGCGCGCCGGTCGTGGGTCTTCGGAGTGGATCGCGTTCACCTACAGGCAGCACGGCAAGCCCGTCGCGGCTAAGTACCGGCTCCTGGAGCCCAAGCGGTTCTTCGCCGAGGAAGGCGGGAAGACCTGCCTGTACAACTTCGACAGCCTGCTCTGCCGGCCGAGCCGGATCGTGATCACCGAGGGGGAGTTCGATGCGCTCGCGGTTGTTCAGGCTGGCACTGATGCGGTCGTTTCGGTGCCGACCGGGGCTCCAGGTGAGAACGAGGACGGCCCGCGCTCTGGCCGCTACAGCTACCTCGACGAGGCCAAGCCCTACCTGGACGCCGCGCGCGAGGTCATCCTGGCGACAGACGGTGACGCCAACGGCCAGCGGCTGGCGCGTGACCTGGCGCTGCGGATCGGCAAGGCTCGCTGCCGAGTGGTGGTTTATCCGGCCGGCTGCAAAGACCTCAACGACGTCCTGATCAACCACGGCCCGTCCGCGGTCGTCGCCTGCATCGAGGAAGCCCGCTGGTGCCGCGTCCCCGGCCTGGTCGAGATGGCCGAACTGCCCGAACTGGACGACCCGACCGTGCATCGCCTCGGCTTCAACGCGCTCGACAAGTCGCTGGGCTATCGCCGCGGTGACTTCTCCGTGCTCACCGGCATCCCCAGCCACGGCAAGACCACGTTCATGAACGACGTGGCCTGCCGGCTGATCGAGAAGCACCGGTGGCACGTCTGCTTCTGCTCGCCGGAGCAGACCCCGCAGACCGACCATCTGCGGGCGCTCACGACTTGGTATAGCCGCACCAAGACCCCGAGCCCGGAGCAGAAGCGCGAAGCGTTCGACTGGGTGAACCGGAACATGAGCTTCATCGTCACCCCCGACGAGTTCGACGAGGGGGAGGACGGCATGACCGTGGACTGGCTGATCGAGCGCATGGCCGCCAGCGTGATCCGCTACGGCACCGACCTGTTCGTGATCGACCCGTGGAACGAGCTGGACCATGCGCCGCCACGTGAGCAGTCGCTGACGCAGTACACCGGCTACGCTATCCGGAAGTTCAAGAAGTTCGCCAAGCACTACGATGTTCACGTGTGTGTCGTCGCCCACCCGGCTAAGATGATGCGCGAGAAGGGTGGGGAACTTCCGATGCCGACGCTGTATGACATCAGTGATAGCGCGCATTGGAACAACCGGACGGACCTCGGGATCATTGTGCACCGCACTGACGAGGGCAACGTGATCAAGGTCGCCAAATCCCGGTACTGGGATCAGATCGGGCCGACCGGATCGTACCTTGCCCAGTTCATTCCGAGCCAGGGCCGGTTCCATGTCCTGGAAGAGATCGTGAAGGATAACGGGTGATGCCTGAGATGGATCTGGGCTGGCTGACGAACATCCCCGAGCCGAAGTGGCCGGAGGTCAGCGCGTACCGGGAGGACAGCGAGCCGCACCGGCTCGTCCGCCTGCATCGGCTGTCAGGTCTGCTTGCGCTCGCGCTCCCGGCGGCCATGCCGAAGATCAAGGATCTTCACGACCACAAGGGCGAGCTGACCGTGACGTGGGTGCGATTGCCGACCGATCAGGAGCAGTCCGTGATCGACCACATCTGGTCGCAGTACTTCAACGAGATCGACGTCGAGCACGTCCTGCCCGGGATGTCGTGGCTGTGACCCCGCCCGACACAGTGCCGGGGGAGAGCCGGATTATGACAGATGGGGTGGTGGAGCTGGCGTTGGCCGAGTACGAGGCACTGTACCGGCAGGCGGCGGACGAGGGCATCAACTGGGAGTGCAGCGCGGCCGAGCAGGCTGCGGCCGACCGGGAGGTTGCTGACGCCTTGCAAGCCGCCCGAGCCGAGCTGGCGGCCCTGCGCGATCGGGAGCGGCGGCTGCGGGAGGCGTTGGAGACGATCGAGGATGAAGGCAGCGGCTGGGCCGTCACCGTCGCCCGCGCCGCCCTCGCTGCCGGCCAGCCCGCTAGCATGGATGCTCCGGCCGGTAACATGGATGGTAAGCCCGAGGGGCGGGAGGTGGAGCGGCGGACGTGGATCGCGATCAGGTCGGCGGAACGGGGATATGCGAGCCGGTACTCTGGCTGCTCGGGATGGAGCGACCTGCTTGACGCGCGTCTGATGGAGACCGCGCCGAGCTTGACGAACGCGAGCGTGCCAGACGCGGAGTTGGTCGACGTCGAGGTCATCGTCCGCCGCCGCGAGCCGCCCCGATGAGCGCCGGGCCGGGCGAGCTGCGGGCGCTGGAGCCTGGGCAGGTGTGGGTGCCGACGCGCTGCCTGCCAGAGCGCTCGTGCCAGGTCCTGAAGCTGGATGGCGGCTGGGTCGAGCTGGCCGTGCTGCCTGACCATGATGGCGCGACTGGTTACGTCACGCGCTGCCGGGTGGTGGACCAGCATCGCTGGATCGCCCGCCACGGCGCGGTGCTGGTGGAGGAGGGGAAATGAGCGGGTTCCGTATGCCGGACTTCACCCTGCTGGTTTGGTGCGCAGTGGTTGGGATTGTCGCGATTGTAGTCGGTGGGGCCGCTGCTTTGGCGTGGCTCGGCTACGTGTTGTTCCTGGGCTTGCAGGTGGCGTTCTCATGACCACCCCTGACCGGCCCGCGGTCGAGCGGCTGATCGAGGCGACGCTGGACGACCTGCGCTGGCTCAATGACGTGCGGCAGAAGCCGGTGATGATCACCAGCCAGGAGTGGCAGCGCCTACAGGAGAGGCGCGCCCTGGCCGAGGCGGCGCGGCGGGAGCGGGAGGCGGTCGAGAACGTCCGGCGGATCTCGGCACAGGCCAACGCCATCGCGCCGAAGACGCTCCAGCCATGAGCAGCGCCATCCTGCTGCTGATCGCCCGCGTGCGGCAGATCTGCGCCATGCCCAACTACGGCATCCACGAGAGCCCGAGCGTGAAGCCGGAGCTGATCGAGGCGGTGCTGGGCGACACCAAGGAGACGCCACCCAAATGAAGCCCCTCCTCGGCCGCGCCCTCTACCACATCGGCCACCGGCTCACCGTCCTGGGTCTGCAGCTGCAGCTCGGCATGGCGCGGTTCGATGCGGAGATCATGCTGATCACGCTGCACAGCAGCATGGCGGACGAGATCAGGAAGGCGGCGGAGATGGAGCGGGGATGAGCGAGCGAGGCCGGCCGCTTCTCGATGACGGCCAATACCTCACCAGGGCGGCAGCGCTTCTGTACGAGCGGCGGGCATCGTCTGTTCGCAGTGCCCTTTGCCAAGCCAAGCCTGGGTGTTCAGACGCTGACCTGCGTCGCCTGCAAAGGAAGTGGAAGGCCATGACAGACAAGCCTGCACACGTCGATCTTGAGGCGCTGACCAAGCTGGAGCGGCTGTTACTGGAGATCCTAGTGGATTCGGAGGCATCGGCTCGCCACGACCTGTACATGGAGCTCAACGGCGAACAGGCGCGGTTGCTTCGGTCCTTGGCTGAGGACGTGGCCCGAGAGCATGGCGTCTATGACAAGCTGAAGGGATTGGAGCGGCAGGAGCTGGCGGCGCTCAAGTGGCCCGCGAAGTACGCCTAGTCATCTCGACCACTGCCGCGACAGACGGCAGGGCAATCGACAGGGGGGCCACCTACCACTGGAGCCCGGATATGAGCAGCATCGCAGCGAAGAAGAGGGCCAAGCGCAAGCGGCTCGAGATCGAGCGGGCCAGGCCGAAGGCGACGGCTGAGACGGCATCGCAGATCACCAGCATTATGCGCCGGCACGAGGCGGACGCGGTCAGGGCGGACAAGCCCTATGCGGAGAAGCGGAAGGCGCTGGGCCAGGCCGCCATCGACTGGTTGTTCGACCGTGGGCACATCGACGAGGTATGCCGGTCGGCCGCCTGGGGCTTCCACGCCGACTGGCGCAGGGCCCAGCTCTGCCCGCGGACCACGGCCAGCTACCAGCCGCCCATGCCGCGCAACGGGGACGAGGAGCCTCTGGACCAGGTCGAGGCATACTCGCGCTACCGGTGGGTGCAGATCCGCCTGAGCGCAGAGGTGTGGCCGGTGCTGGAGGCCGTCGTGCTGCACTGCCAGCCGATCATGGACTGGATCGGGAGCAAGCGTGTGGAGCTCCTGGCCCTGCGCGCCGAGCGTAGCGCCTTGGTGACGCAGGTGATGGACCTGGGCGACCACCGCTCGCCCGATGCACGAGAGCAGGCCAACAGGCTCGGCGAGGAGATCCGCAAGCTGGACCACCAGATCACCCTCATCCTCGGCAGTCTCATGGACCGCAGGACTGCGGCCAACCTGTTGCAGCGGGGCCTCGATGAACTGGTGACGCTGCGGGGCGAGTACCACCGCAAGTACGGGTGACCACGAGATCTTGCCATTCTCCCCAAGCCGATGCATACACCTGCTATGCGGTCTGTACCGCCTGACGATCTCAGGCCCGGGCCGCTGCCCCCACGAGAGGCCCGCCCTGACCCGGCGGGCTTTCTGCGTTTCTGGAGCCCACCATGTCCAAGAAGGCCAAGCCGCACAGCATGAGCGGCCCCGAGACCCGTGACGTGCAGGACGCCACCGCAGGCGCGGACGCACCCGAGAGCCAGGCGGTGGAGCAGGTCGAGACGGGCCAGGACGCGGTGCACCCCGACCTCGCAGGCGACCAGCCGGGGACGGACTTCCGGGCGCCGGAGGACCGCGGCGAGCTGTACGTGAGCGAGGGCGAGGGGGGGTGAGGCCAAGCCGGTCGAGCGGGATGGGGTGGAGCCCGACTACAAGACCATCCTCGACGCGCTGCCCGAGCGGATCGCCACCCGGCTGGCGGACCACGGCGACCGGCTGCGGATGCGGACGGATGTCGAGCGGATCATCGGGGAGATGGTGGCGGAGGCCGCCGAGTAAGCATGTCGGCTGCGGTCTCCACGTCTCGGCCTTGGTCGAGCGAGGATGACGCGCGTCTGGTTGGGATGTTCAAGGCCGGGATGAAGTGGGCGGCCATAGCCCCTGAGATCGGACGGAGTGCTGGCGCTTGCAGCGCGCGGATGTCTGCCATCGGGCCCAGCCTGGGGTTGCAGAAGCGGCAGCCGAGCAATCGTGAATGGCGCCCGGAAGGGCCGAAGAGCCGGGAAGAGATCCTGGCTGACAAGCGGGCTTGGCGGGCCAAAAAGGCGAAGGAGAAGGGGCGCTTGACCCGTGAGGGGCTGTCCCATCCCGGGCCTCCGCCCAAGCCTTTCTGTGTGAAGTTCTGGGGCAGGATTGCGGAGGCGAACGCGCTCAAGGCGTTCAGGCAGTGGAGGCGACAGAACCCACTGCCGAAGGCCGAGCGAGATGAGGCCGCCTACTACCAAGCCCGCAAGGCAGCCGACCCTGAGGGGATGCGGTGGCGCGAGCGCCAGGCCAGGGCGAAGCGCAGGGCCAAGCTCAAGGGCGCGGTTACCTTGCAGATGGACAGCAGCGTCTACCATCGCTTGGTCACGCAGGCGGTCCATTGCGCCTACTGCGCAGGCATCCTGACCAAGGGCGTCCACGGCTCGAAAGCGCTGCCGACTACGGCAGTGATCGACCATGTGATCCCCCTGGCCAAAGGCGGGGCACATGATGAGTTCAACCTGGCTGTGTGCTGCTGGGCCTGCAACTCGGCCAAGCGGTCCATGATGCCGGCGGTGTGGGCAGCGAGGCTGGAGCCTGACATGGCCGCTCGTGTTGTCGAGATCGGGCGGCGGGCGATTACCAAGTCCAGGATCAATAGCGAGCGCGCATCGGCGGCGGTTAGGTCCGTTGTCCTTCATGCAGAGGCTTGCACTCCCGTCTAGGACTTATCCGGGTCCTGACCCTGGGATGGTGCCATGCGGGGGACGCGGGCCCCGGACTTTTCTAGCTATAAACTTTCCTAAAGGGGCGATAACAAGCAAATGGCCAAGGGATCTATTCTTAATAGGTCCGAGTTGGCCCGATTTTGCGGCGTTGCGCCCACGACGGTGGATGCCTGGCTCGCCGCGGGCTGCCCGCACTCCCGGAACGGCAAGAACCTCGTCCTGAACAGTGCCGAGGTCGTCTCCTGGCTGCGCAAGCGCGCCGCCGAAGAGGGGACGGGCGAAGACAACCTCGATCTGGCCAAGGAACGGGCGCGGCTCGCCAGGGAACAGGCCGACAAGGCGGCCATCGGCAACGCCCGGCTGCGTGGCGAGCTTCTGCCGGCCGACGACGTGGTGACGGGCTGGGAAGGCGCCATCATCCGGTGCCGGGAACTGCTCATGACGATCCCGGCGGCCCTGACCGACGAGATCATGGGGCTGGCAATGGCCGGCGACGGGCCGGGCATCCGCGCCTTGCTGGACGATCGCATCTGCAGTGCGCTGCACGAGCTGGCGAATACTGAAATCGAGAGTGACGACGAAGATACGGACAGCGCACCGGGCGACGAAGGCTAGCCTTTCCCGTGCGCTAGGTGCGTTCAGGCCCCCGGATCGCGTCTCCGTCTCCGAATGGGCCTGCCGCCATGTGGTGCTGCCGCCGGAAGAGACGGCCACGCCTGGTCGGTACCGGCTGACGCAGCATCGGTTCTGGGAGGAAGTGCTCGACGCCTGGGGCGACCCCGCCCTCGACGATGTGGCGATCAAGAAGTGCAGCCAGGTCGGCTGGACCACGCTGATCATGGCGATGATCGGCTATGCGGCGGACACCGACCCCGGCCGGATCATGATGGTCCTGCCCACGGTCGAGGATGCGGAGGACGCTTCCAAGGAACGGCTCGAGCCGCTGTTCGAGATCGCGCCGAAGTTCCGGGAGATGTTCGGGCTGCGCAAGTCGCGGACGGGCGCCAACACGATCACCAGCAAGCGGTACCGCGGCGGCGTGCTCAAGCTGGTGGGCGCGAACGCGCCTCGAGCACTGGCAAGCCGGCCGGTCAAGTGGCTGCTGATGGACGAGGTGGGCCGCTTCCCGATGTCGGCCGGCAAGGAGGGCGATCCGGTCCAGCTTGCCCGCAAGCGCACGGACACATTCCGCCGCAAGCGCCTGGGCAAGCGGGCCTACGGGTCGTCGCCGGGTATGGAACGGTCCTGCCGGATCTCGGCGCTGTACGAGGAAGGCGACCGCCGGCTCTGGCTGACGCCTTGCCCGCACTGCAAGGCCGATCTCGACCTGGATTTCTTCAAGCACATCCACTGGGACAAGGACGAGAACGGCAAGCATCGGCCGGAGACGGCGGTGTGCGTCTGCGACCATTGCGGCGGCGTGATGAGCGACTGGGAGCGGGTGGCCGCGGTGCAGCGGGGCCGCTGGGTGGCACAGTCGCCTGAGAAGCCGATGCGGTCCTACTGGGTCAAGGGGCTGATGAGCCCTTCGGCCACGCACGTGGCCCTCGCCCGCAAGTGGCTGGCCTGCACCACGGAAGAGCAGCGGCAGACCTTCTACAACACCGAGCTTGGCGAGACCTGGCGGGAGCGCGGCGAGAAGCCCGACGCCGAGCGGCTGTATGAGCGGCGGGAGACCTACCAGCGGGGCATCGTGCCGGCCGGCGCCGGCATCCTGACCCTGGGCGTGGACGTGCAGCGCGACCGGCTGGAGGCGACGGCGATCGCCTGGGGCCGCGGGCTGGAGAACTGGACGGTCGACCACTTTGTGCTGATGGGCGACCCTGACCGGGATGAGGTCTGGCTGCAGCTCGACGAACTGCGTGGGCGGCTCTGGGACAGCGAGGCCGGCGCCACCTTCCGGGTGGCGGCAACCGGCATCGACTCCGGCGGCCTGAGCACGCAGCGGGTCTACGCCTACTGCATGTCCCGGCGGGACCGGTCGCTGTACGCCACCAAGGGTTCGTCGACCTTCATGGCGCCGATGTGGCCGCAGCGTCCGCCCAAGCGGAAGAACGGCACGCAGGTCTGGGGCTGGAACAAGCCGGTCGAGATCGGGGTGAGCCTGATCAAGCGGGAACTGCACGCGGCGCTGAGCCTGCCCAAGCCGGAGCCGGGCGTCCCGGCGCCGCGCTACTGCCATTTCCCCGAGCTCGACCGCGAGCACTTCGAGCAGCTGACTGCCGAGGAAGAGATCACCCGCAAGGACACGCGGGGGTTCTCGCATCGGGCCTGGCACCTGACCCGGGCGCGCAACGAGGCTCTGGACACCTGGGCAATCAACCGTGCGCTGGCCGAGATGCTTGGCTTGGCGCGCTGGTCGGATCGGCAGTGGGATGCAGCGGTCGGCAAGGCAGCGCCTGACCAGCCTCCGCCGCCGTCGGAAACTCGCGTCCGCCCCTCGATGCAGGCCGAGCCGCCTCGTCGCGACGATGCGCCACCCACCCGGCCGCCCCCGCAGATGTCCGCTCGTGAACGGTCCCGGTTTGCCCGCCGCGTCGTCGGCCAGGGAGGGTTGTAATGGCTACGCTCTCCGAACTGCAGGCCCAGCGGGCGGCTCTGGCGAACTCGATCGCCTCGGGATCCCAGGAAGTGCGGGACCAATTCGGCCGGTACATCAAGTACCGATCCCTCGACGAGATGCGCTCGATCCTGTCCGACTTGGATAGCCAGATCGGGGCGCTTGCAGTGTCTCCTGTCCGGCGTACCCGGGCCGTGAAGCTCGTCTACGGCGGCCGGGACTACTGATGAGCGCCAAGCCCCGGATCCGAGTACAGGTCAAAGGCCAGCGGATTACCGATGAGCGCGCCCGCGAACTGATGGCGCCGAAGCCGACCAACGTGGTCCCATTCCCCGCCGCGGCCCGCCCGCGCAACGACTTCGACGCGACCAAGAGTCACCGACGGCTCAAGTCCTGGCAGCCAACCGGGACGAACCTCAACGAGCTTCTGGCGAGCGGCGGCGATCAGCTGGTGCGCCGGTCGCGCGACTTGGTGCGCAACAACGGCTATGCGGCGAACGGCAAGGAAGCATTCACGGCATCGGCGGTCGGCGCCGGCATCAAGCCTGCCAGCATGCACCCGGACAAGGAGGTCCGCCGGCTGCTTGGCGAGGCGTTCTACCGCTGGACGGATGAAAGCGATGCAGACGGCCTGACCGACTGGTACGGCCAGCAGGCGATGGTGGCGGGGGCGCTCTACGAGGCCGGCGAGATGTTCGCCCGTTTCCGACCGCGGCGCAGCGAAGACGGCCTGTCCGTGCCGCTTCAGGTCCAGTTGCTCGAAAGCGAGATGCTGCCCTGGGACAAGCGTGCCGACCAGCCGAAGATCCGGAACGGCATCGAGTTCTCCCCGATCGGCAAGCGGTCGACGTACCACTTCTACGCCGAACACCCCGGCTCCGGCGACTTCGGCGCCGCACTGGAGCGCCCGGTCAGCGCCAGCGAGGTCGCGCACGTCTTCAAGCCGATCCGGCCCGGCCAGATCCGCGGCGTGCCGTGGCTCACCCCGGCCATGATCATGCTCCGCTTCCTGGGCGACTACGACGACGCGGAACTGGCTCGCAAGCAGGCGGCAGCACTGTTCGCAGGCTTTATCACCGAGACCGACCGGGCCTTCTTCGGCGACGACTACGAGAGCGATCCGGACGACGATTCGGTGCTGGCCCCGGTCACGCCGATGACGTTCCACAAGCTCCGGCCCGGCGAGGACATCAAGTTCAGCGAGCCCGGTGACGTCGGGCAGCAATACGAGGCGTTCCAGTACCGCACGCTGTGCCAGATCTGCGCGGCGCTCGGCATCCCTTACCACCTGGTCACGGGTGACCTGCGGCAGGTCAACTATTCCAGCATTCGGGCCGGTATCGTCGACTTCAAGCGGCGGATCGAGCAGGTCCAGCACGGCGTCCTGGTGTTCCAGTTCTGCCGTCCGACCTGGGATCGCTGGGTGCCACTAGCCATGCAGAGCGTGCCCGAACTCCTGCCGTACCTGCCGGCCTACTTGAAGGACCCGAAGCCGTTCCATGCCGTGCGGTGGAAGACGCCGCGCTGGGAATGGGTCGACCCGCTCAAGGACCTGAAGGCCGAGCAGCTTGCGGTCGAGATGCGCGTGAAGGCTCGCAGCGACGTGATCGACGAGATGGGCGAGGACCCCGAAGTGGTCGATGCCCGGATCAAGGCCGACCAGGACCGGGCCGAAGCGCTCGGCATCGTGATCGAGTCCTCGCAGGTGCAGCCCGATCCAGAACCGCCGGAAGCCGCTCCGGCCCCGGCCCAGAGAGACTGATATGGCCAAGCGACGTTGGTTCGAGGCTCGCGCCACAGGCGAACGGGCCGCCGAAGTCATGATCTATGACGACATCGGCATGTGGGGCCTCCGCGCCAAGGACTTCATCGAGGAGGTGAAGGCGCTGGGCGACCTCGACAAGATCACTGTCGGGATCAACAGCTATGGCGGCGAAGTCTTCGACGGCCTGGCAATCTACAACTTCCTGAATCGCCAGAAGGGCGAGGTGGTCATCCGCGTGGATGGGCTGGCCGCGTCGATCGCCAGCGTGATCGCGATGGCTGGCGACGAGATCATCATGCCCGAGAACGCCATGATGATGATCCATGATCCGTCCGGCCTCGTCTGGGGCAGGGCGGATGACATGCGCGAGATGGCCGACGTCCTGGATAAGATGAAGGGCTCGCTCATCTCCGCCTACCGCGACAAGAGCGGCATGGAAGACGAAGAGATCGCACAGCTTATGCGGAACGAAACGTGGCTGGACGCTGCCGACGCCAAGAAGCGCGGCTTGGCCGACACGATCTCGAAGCCCGTCAGCATCACCAATCGCGCCGATCTCGGCGACCGCTTTTCCAACGTCCCGGCCGCCCTGGCCTGTGTGGACGGACCCCGCGGGGAATCTGCGGACCCACCTGCCAGCGAGGACATCATGGCAGACGACAAGAAGACGCCCCCGGCCGACGGCGCAAAGCCGGCCGATCTCGACGCGGCCATTGCCGAGGCGACCGCCAAGGCGAATGCCCGTGCCAGCCAGATCACCGCGCTGGCCACGATGGCCCATCGCGCTGGCTACGCGAACGCGATCGCCGACGCCACGGCTCTCATCGCGTCCAGCAAGGACATGGCCGAGATCCAGGCGCACTTCCTGGACAAGTCGGCTCGCGCCGAAGGCGAGGAGATCGACAACAAGCACGACGCCAGCCAGCCCCGCAACGACGGCAAGGCCGGCGGATACGGCAAGGCCAAGGCGTGGGGCGATCTCTACGCCAACATCGGCGCGCGCAACGGCCTGAAGTCCTGAGGAGCGGGCAATGACCACCTTCACCGAAACCCTGGGCATGCGAGCCGGCGAGTTCCTCGTCTCCGAGGCGAACGGCCACCGCTCGCGTGAGCACATCCTGATCCCGGAGAACCAGACGCTCGTGGCCGGGCAGGTGCTGGGCAAGATCACCACGGGCGCTGCCACCGCGGGTGCCGTGGTGGGGACTGGCAATGGCACCATGGGCGCCATCACGCTGGGCAAGAACGCGAAGCCCGGCGTTTACACGCTGCGCATCACCGAGGCGGCAGCCAATGCCGGCGCCTTCGAGGTCACCGACCCCGATGGCGACGTGGTGGGTACGGGCAACGTCGGCTCGGCTTTCACGAGCTCGCACCTGAGCTTCACGCTGGCCGACGGGTCGACCGACTTTGCCGCCGGAGCGACCATCCCGATCACGGTAGCGGCCGGGCTGGGCACCTACGTGCCCCTCGCTCCGTCGGCCACCAACGGTTCGCAGATCGCCGCCGCCATCCTCTGGGAGAAGCGGACCACCGGCGCTGGCGAAACCAAGCGCGCGGTCGGCATCGTCCGTGACGCCGAGTTCAACGCCGATCTCATCACCTGGCCGGAGGGAATCTCCGGCGGGGACAAGACCACCGCGCTCGCGCAGCTCGCCGCTGCCGGCCTGACCCCGCGCTGAGGAGGCCGGACCCATGGCA
Organism: Geminicoccus sp.; assembly: GCF_035556675.1. Taxonomy (GTDB): domain Bacteria; phylum Pseudomonadota; class Alphaproteobacteria; order Geminicoccales; family Geminicoccaceae; genus Geminicoccus. The sequence goes on from NZ_DATMFZ010000269.1 coordinate 12,712, forward strand.
ACGATGGACATCTTCAACGACGACGCCTTCTCCGCCGTCAACATGACCGACGCGGTGGACAAGATCCCCTATGCGCCGAGTTGGCTCGGCTCGCTCGGGATCTTCACCCCCCGACCGGTCGAGACCACCGACGTCGCGATCGAGCGACGCAGTGGCCGGCTGGAGCTGATCCCCACCTCCGAGCGCGGGGGGCCGCTGGTCGAGGGCAACCCGATCCGGCGCGACATCCGGTCGTTCCGGGCGCCGCGGATCGCCAAGGGCGAGACCCTGCAGGCGGCCAGCATCCAGAACGTGCGGGCGTTTGGTCGCGAGAGCGAACTGGAGCAGGTCCAGGCCAAGGTGGCGGAGATCAATGCCCGGACCATGGCCGACATGGAACTGACCTGGGAGCACATGCGCTTGGGTGCTGTCCAGGGCGTGGTGGCAGACGCCGATGGTTCCACCCTGTTCGACTGGTTCGACGCATGGGGCATCTCTCCGCCGGCCGAGATCGACTTCGACCTCGACAACCCGAGCCCGGCCTCGGGCGCACTGAAGCAGGCGTGCAACGATGTCATCCGCACCATGGTGCGGGCCGGCATGGGGGCGGTGACCACCACCACCCGCATCATCGGCCTCGCCGGCGACGACTTCTACGACTCCTTCACGAACCACTCCGAAGTTCGGGCGACCTACCTGAACCAGGCCGAGGCTTCCGACCTCCGGAACAACAACTCGCCGTTCACGACCTTCCGGTTCGGCGGGATCGACTGGATCAACTATCGCGGCACCGACGACAACAGCACCGTCGCCGTCGGCACCGACAAGGTGAAGTTCTTCCCGGTGGGGGCACCTGGCGTGTTCCAGGTGGCCTATGCTCCCGGCGAGAGCTTCGACTTCGTGAACCGGCCCGGTCGTCCGGTCTACAATATCCTGGTCAAGGATCAGGATCGCAACTTCTGGGTTCGCCCGGAGCTGTACAGCTATCCGCTGTTCTACTGCACGCGGCCGGAGATGCTGGCCCGCGGGAAGATGACCTGATCGGCCATCTTCATTGACCGCTGACGCGGGGCGCCCGAAGGCGCCCTTCGTCGTTTCTGGAGACGCCGATGTCCCTGCACAGCTTCAGCGGCAGCTTGATCGACTACGACTTCGCGTCGTTGGTCGTGCTCGACGCCGTTACTGGAAGCGCAGTGGCCACCGGCGTCATCACCGCCGGCCTCGTCCTGGTCGTGCCCGAGACCGCCGTGTGGCTGGTCGAGGATCCGGAGATCGAGGCTTCGGCGGAGACCGGTATCCTGCTGGCGCCTGGCGAGAAATTCGACCTAATCGTCTCCGAAGGCGGGCGTGTGAGTGTGCGCGCGGTCGACCAGGACGGCCCGGTCAAGATTCTTCCGGCGCGGCGCTCGTGAGCCCCTTCGAGGCCATGCTGGGCACGTTCTTCAACGGCGCCTTGTCGGCAGCAGTCACCTACACCCCGCAGGGCGGCGAGCCCGTCCAGGTCCGCGCATCGGTGGGCATCGTCGACCCGGTGATGGGCCCGGTGCGCGGCACCATGCTCCAGGCCAAGATCCTGAGCTTCGACTTCCTGCGCTCGGAACTGCCCACGGCACCCAAGCGCGGCGACACGATCGCCTACAACGGCGAGGTTTTCGGTGTGGCCGGGCCTGCCGAGCCGGACGCAGACGGGCTGGTCTGGCGGGTGCGGGCGAACCGCGGTGGCTAATGTCGTGATCTCCGGCCGCCGGCTGATCGCCTCGGTACGGAGCGATCTCGCGCGCGCGATGGCGCAGCATGGCCTGGCCGTCGCGAAGGAAATGGACCGGGCCGTCACAGAGCAGGCCGAGGTCACCAAGGCCCAGGCCCGGGTGAAGGCGTCCAGCACATTCGGCCCGCGCGTCTCGCGCACGATCGGCGCCGAGATCTATTCGAGCCAGAACAGCTCGAGCAACAAGCCGGGCGAGGCGTCCGCGACGATCTTCTCCCGCTGGATCCGCAAGACCGGGTCCAAGCGGTCCGACATCTGGAAAGCCTACGAAGAGGGCGCGATCATCCGCCCGGTGCTGGCCAAGCAGCTGCTGATCAACCTGGCCACCCGGCAGCGGCGCGGCTTCCGCGTGCCGTGGAAGAACAACCCGAAGTTCGCCCTGGTCCCGCTCGGGCAGGGCCGGAAGCTGATCACCCGTCGCGGCAAGAAAAACCAGGCATGGGGCCCGGAAGCCATGCTGGTCGACCAGGTGACCGTGAAGAAGCGGATCGACTTCGATGACGTTCGCCGCAATGCCGACCGCGGCCTCTACGAGCGCGTGATCGCGCGGCTGAACCGGCTCTGACCTTCCGACATGGCTGATCCCTTGTCCCGCCGCGAAGTCGCGATGGCGGCGGTGTTCGCACGTCTTCAGACCCTCGCCGAAGACTTCCCGACGATCGAGCGCTTCGGCAATTGGGCGGTGCCCGATTCCGCCCTGCCTGCGCTGGAGATGGAGGACGGCGAAGAGGAAGTCGTCGGCCGGCTGAGCAACCGTGTCGACAAGGTTGAGACGATGATCCGCCTGACGGTGACGGCGCGAGCCGCCTCGGATGCAGAGATCGGCCAGACCATCAACGCCGCGATTGCCAAGGTGCAGGCAGTCATGGGTGCCGAGCCGACTTTTGGCGGCGTCCTCCAGGATTGCCTCTATGAATCTTCGATGGGCCCGTTTCTGCCCGACGACCCCGGCGCGCCTCCGACTGCCTCCGTGGTCCTGATCTATCGCCTCCGCCGGATCCAGTCCGGCCGCGACCCCCGCGCCGTCGTCTGACGACGCCTCTCCCGCATCCCTGACAGCATAGGAGTCGCCTGATGGCCGACGCCCCCTTTCAGTCATTGAACCAGATGGTTCTGGCGAAGGAGGAGGCGTCCCCCGGCGTCGACTCCGCGCCGACCCCTGCAGCCAACGCCGTGCTGGTGGAGAACCCCAGCTGGACCCCGACCCTCAACACGGTGAACACGAACGAGGTGACGGGGTCGCTGGACGCTCGTGAGCCTCGCCCGGGTTCGGCGTCGGGCGCCATGAGCTTCGACGTCTACCTTAAGGGTGGTGGCGGCGGGGACGGCGCCATCCCGCCGGAGTTTGGCCCGCTCCTGAAGGCTTGCGGCTTTGCCGAGACCATCAACGCCACGGCGGTAACCGGCACCGCGGCGGCCGGCGCTACCGGCAGCATCACCCTGGCGGCCGGTGCTTCTGCGGTGAATAACTTCTACCGGGGGTTTGTTATTCAGACCTCCGGCGGCGCCGGTTCCGGCCAGACCCGGATGATCGCGGCCTACAACGGCACGACCAAGGTCGCGACCGTGACGCCGGAGTGGGATGTCGCGCCGGACGATACCACCGAGTACACCATCCCGAAGCAGGTCCGGTACTCGCCGAGCTCGTCGAACATCCCGACGCTCAGCATGTATCGGTACTTCATCCCGTCCGACAACGGCGACGCCCGTCTGGAGCGGCTGCTGGGTGCTGCTGGCAACGTGCGGATGTCGCTCAGCCCGTCCGAGCTGCCGCGGTTCTCGTTCGAGTTCCAAGGCCAGCTCGCGGCGCCGGCTGACGTCGCGAAGCCGGATCCGGCTGTCTACTCGACTGCGCAGGGCTATCCCTGGATCGATGCCGAGGTCTGGCAGGATAACAACAGCCTGGCCGCGTCCACGATCGAGTTGGACCTGGGCAACGAGGTCAACCTCCTGCCCGATCCCCGACAGGTCTACGGCTTCCAGACCGCGGGCATCACCCGGCGCCGCGTCGCCGGCCGGCTGTCCCTGCCGCTCGATCGAGTCAACAACCGCAACGTCATCAGCTCTTGGGCAGCAGGCACGGCCTACAAGCTGGCGACCTGGTGGGGGCCGTCGGCGGGACAGCGGTTCGCTATCCTCCTGCCCTCGATGATCTTCACCGGCATGACCGCCGAGGATGTCCAGGGCTACGCCTACGAAGGCATCCCCTTCAACGCGACGGGCGCCGACGCCTCCGCGTTCCTCGTGACCTGGTGAGAGTCGATATGAGCGTTATCATGGACAAGCGCATCGACGTGCCCAGCGTCGACCGCGAGGGCGTGGTCTATCACGTCCGTCCGCCTACGGTGGCGGAGCGCGCCTCTTTCCAGGCCGCGATCATCGCCGAAGGTGGGCAGGAGATCAGTAAGTACCGGCTCTTGGACGCCCTTATCGAGGGCGTGAACGCGCTGATGCCGTCCGATGAGGACAAGGAGCAGCGCGAGGCCTACCTGGCGCGGATCGACCAGCACCGGGCCGACGTGCTCAAGGCGGTCGAGGTCTATGACCAGAGCGACCAGGAAGACGAGAAGGTCCGGGAGGACTTCCTCAAGGCGGTCGCCACGCCGAAGGACATCGAGGAACTGGCCTCGATCGTGTCCGAGCACTACCAGCCCTATCGCCGGCTGGTTGGCGAGATGGCGGTCTATCCGCAGCGCGCCGGCATCGTCGCGGCGCGGATGTTTCTGATCGGCTGGAGCGGCCTGGACGAGCCTTTCACGAGGAAGTTGGGCAGGGTCGAGGACAGCACCCTCGAGCCGATCTCCCCGCGTGACCTGGCCGCCATCGGCGCCAAGGTGCGCGAGCTTGCCCAGCCGTCCAAGGCCACCCTGGGAAACTCGCGATCGGCGCGTGGTGGATCGCGCGCCCAAGAGCCTTCGCCGGTGGAGAGCGGTACACCAAAGAAAGCCCCGCGCCAGCCAAGCACGGCGGCTGGTGGTGCGAAGAGCTCCGAATAGGCACCAACGTCCACCCCAAGCACCTCGTCACCGCTGACACCATGCTGATCATTCAGATGGCGCAGATGTGGCGGGGTGGCATGGGGTCACCGGTGATGCCGCGGGCAGGGGGCTGGCTAGACCAGCCGGCCGCCCTGATCGACTGCATCCACTATGCAGCCGACTGCCTGGCGAAGCTGGAGCCCAAGAAGAAGACGTAGACAGGCTGTGAACGTCCCGCTTTCCTGTTCTGATAAAGATCAGGGGGCGACATGGAAGATCAGCTCTACGTTGTGGTTGTCATCGCAGCCCTTACCGCTTGGCTGGCATTCCGGATTTGGAGGAGAAGGCGCCGGCCCAGGACTTTGAGGCGAGCACCCGGCCCCGCTGTGACGCAGGTGATCGCCAATGAGCGTGAAGACGATGAGCCATCGGGGCAGATCATTGCGCCAAGGCTGGATCAAGGCCCCCTGAAAATCTTCGAGACGGCTGCCGGGCTCATGGTTCTCATTGAGGTAGCCCGAGCAGACGGACGGATGACCGCTGAAGAGCGGGCAGTCATTCTGAGATACATCTACCAGCGAGCCGGGATGGACTATGATGCAGCTCCATGGAAGGCACGAAGAGTTGAAGATCGTATAATGGCGCTCAGGCCAACTTGGGCGCAATTCGAAGACGATCTAGCTGCCTTAAAGGCCGAACCGCCCTCGACGAGGGGTGACTTCATTCAGGTGTGTGAAAAATTGGCGCGTGCCGATGGGGCAACTCGGCAGCAGGAGATGCGGATTCTGCAGAAGGTCAGGTCCGAGCTGGAGAGCTAGTGCTCGCCCTCAGGAATTGAGGCATTGTCCTGATCATTGGACTGGGGGCCACTGGCCTGAACCCTGCGCTTAGCAAGGCCCTCGCTGACGAAGAGCCTCACCACCTCGCCTCGGCTACCAATGCGGTTCGCGAACCGAAAGTCATCAAGTGCCCGCACTTCCGACGGGGACATCATGATGGTGACGCGCTCTGACTTTAGCTCCTGGGTCATGACGGCTTGATAAACTTTATCAAGTTGCACGTCAAGCCGCTTGACCCAAGCCCGTATGTTTATCAAGTTAGGGGCAGGCCAGCGTCAGAGTACCAGTCCGACGCCGGCCCTAACCACCAACCGATGGAGTGCATCGGTCATGGCTGAGGCCACTTTTACCAGTTCTCGCCGCACACTTCTTGGGCGAATGGGCGCCGCGTCGGTGATCGGCGTCACAGGCACAGCAGCAGCGGCACCTACCCACCAAGGCAGCGCGCTGCGGTCTCTCATCCTCCAGTGGCAGGAGGCGATTGACGCTTGGCAGATCGAGAACCGGATCGATGAGGACAGCGACGCGACGGAAGCAAAGCGCCAGGTCTGGACTGACCTGGAAGAGCGGATCTTCCGCACCCCGGCCCGATCGGCGGACGATCTCCGGCTCAAGATCGACTTCTACCGCCGTGAAGATCCGCTCGACGATGATGACTGGCTGGTCGGGATCTTCGGTGACGTGGAGCGGCTTCTGCTGATGGGAGGCGTGGCATGAGCGACCTCATTCCCGAGATTGACGCCACCCGCCAGCCGGTCGTGTTCATTCGCGAGGGCGAGGTCTTCGCGAACAGTCGGACGGTTTCCACTGCCTTCGACAAGCACCACAGGGATGTGCTTCGGGCGATCGATACCCTGGTTCAGCAGGAGCCCAGCTTGGGTCTGCGCAGTTTTGCGCAGACCCCCTACCTCGAACCGACCACCGGTCAGGAGTACCGGTCATTCGACATGAACCGCGACGGCTTCACCCTCCTGGCCATGGGCTTCACCGGTGCCAAGGCCCTGAAGTGGAAGCTGCGGTACATCGAGGCGTTCAACGCGCTCGAAGCAGAGGTCCGCTCCCGGCTGTCGGCCGACCTCAACGATCCGGTCGCCCTGCGCAACTTGCTCCTGGCTCACACCGAGCGGGAGATCGCGATGCAAGCCCAGATCACGGAAATGAAGCCGACCGTCGACGCCTTCGACCGGATCGCTGGCGCGGATGGCAGCCTGATCGTGCGAGAGACCGCCAAGGCTCTCCAGATCCGAGAGAAGGATCTGATCAGCTACCTGATGCAGAACGGCTGGGCCTACCGGCGAAACGGCAGCGGGCATCTCTTGGGCTATCAGGCCAAGACCGCTGCCGGACTGATCGTGCACAAGGTGACGACCATCTCGCAGCCGGATGGGAGCGAGCGCGTGACGGAGCAGATGCGCATCACGCCCAAGGGCCTGACCAAGCTGGCGAAGATCTTCGGCAGCGGCGAGGCGCCCGACCTGCCGTTCGGGCCGAGCTGACCCTTCAAGCCCTTCCTTCCTCCATTCAGGCCGTCCTTCGGGGCGGCCTTTTCCTTTGGAGTCCGCCCATGACTACTGAGAAGCCCGCCAGCTAATGGCTGGTGTTGCCCGCGCAGTAGAGATCCGCCTTGCGATCAAGGATGCGGATCAGGCTGTCCAGAAGCTGCGCGAGTTCGGGGCGCGGGGCGAGCAGGCGCTTCGCCAGATCGTCACCGCTTCCAAGCCGGCCGACGATTCGCTGCTGAAGATCGACAAGAGCCTCGACCGCCTGGGCAAGACGGCGAGCTCGGTGCGTGGCGCGCTGGGCATCGTGCAGACGGCGCTGGCCGGCATGGTGGTCGGCAACCTCGTCCAGGGGCTGTTCGATACGGCCACCGGCTTCGAGCGCATGAGCAATGCGCTCAAGTTCGCGACGGGCTCCAGCGCCGAAGCCAGTGCGGCCATGAGCTTCCTGCGGTCGGAATCGCAGCGGCTTGGCCTGGATCTCGGTGTTGCGGGCGAGAGCTTCACCAAGCTGGCGGCTGCTGCCAAGGGCACGGCGCTCGAAGGCGCTGCCACCCGAGACGCCTTCACGGCCATTTCCGAGGCCTCCACGGTTCTTGGGCTGTCGGCTGACCAGACCGGCGGCGCCATCACCGCCCTTGAGCAGATGATCTCGAAAGGCAAGGTCAGCGCGGAAGAACTGCGCGGCCAGTTGGGCGAGCGGTTGCCTGGCGCCTTCCAGATCGCCGCACGGGCGATGGGCGTCACCACTGTCGAACTCGACAAGATGCTCTCGCAGGGGCAGGTGCTGACTGACACCTTCCTGCCCAAGTTCGCCCGCGAGCTGCGCAACACGTTTGCCGGCGACGCGGTGGACGCCTCCAAGTCCGCCCAGGCCGAGCTCAACCGCTTCAACAACGCGATCCGCGAGCTTCAGCTCGAGGTGGGCAAGAGCGGATTGATGGATGCGCTGGTCCTCGGAATGCAGAACCTCTCCGGGGTGATGCGCGATCCGCGGTTCCTCGCCGGCATCCGGGACGCAGGCGAGGGAATGAAGTCGCTCCTGGTCCTGATGCGGGATGTTGGCCTGCCGGTCCTGGCGGAGTCGGCGCGTGGCTGGGGCTATGTGGCAGAAGCCATCGGCCTGGTGCGCGACCGGATCCAGGACAATTTCTCGATCGAGAACCAGCTGGCCGACAAGCAGCGCGAGCTCATCGAGCTGACCCAGCAGCTGCGGAACGAGGAAGAATCCTGGCTCAGCACCGACGCGATCCAGGAGGACATGCGGGCGCGGATCGAGCTGCTCCGGCAGGAGATCGATGCGCTGGTGGCCAGGGGGCATGCCGAAGCCGCGGCAGCGCAGGCATCGGCGGCAGCCGAGCGTGACCGGCTGATTGTCCAGACCGAGACCAATCGGCGGTTGGAAGCGCAGCGCCGGCAGGCACAGCAGGAGTACGAGACCGCGCGGAATGCGCCGGTCGCTTCGGGCTCGTCCACCCTGGACAAGGATGCCGAGCGC
>NZ_DATMFZ010000270.1:0-6683 GCF_035556675.1 Geminicoccus sp.
GACAAGGCCCGCGCCAGCCTGGCCTGAAGGCCCCGCGACGGACGAAGCCTTCCGGCGAACATCTCGCCGTGCCGACGATGGTGTGGTCGAGCCGGGCGTTCGGGAAGATCAAACGCGGGGACTTGCCGCCGACTTCCAGGCTGACCCGCTTCGGCTTGCCGGCCGCTGCCTTGACGATCCGCTTGCCGACCTCGGTCGAGCCGGTAGACGTGACCTTGTCGATGCCCGCCCTCGAAGAATCGCAACGCCGGTAACCATGATAGGATTACGTTGGAAGTCGGCAGCCAACACCATGATGCGCTCAGATCCGTCAAGTATAGTTAACGCATCATGAACCATATGGACGAGATGAATGGTTTACATCAGGTAAATGACCACGCCCCAGTCGCAAGAGGATTGGCCCATGTCGATCGGCAGCTTCTCCGGAACGGTGCATGTCCAGACCTGGCAGGAAGCGGTCGCCGAGGACATCCGGGAGCTCGAGATCGACTACGACCCGAGCTGGGGCATCCTCTGGCTGCGGATGCGCCACCCCGAGCGCGCCTGCTTCACGCCGGAGCTGATGCGCGACATGCGCCGGGTCCAGCTCCGCCTGAAGGAGCTGTTCGGCGGGATCCGCGACCCGCGCGACCTGCCCTTCCAGTGGCTGGTCTGGGCCTCGGACGCGCCGCGCGCCTGGAGCCTGGGCGGCGACCTCTCGACCTTCTGCCGCTTCATCCGCGAAGGCGACCGGGCGGGCCTGCTGGCTTATGCCGAGCAGGCCGTGGCGATCCTCCACGACAACTACCGCTCGCTCGACCTGCCGATCATGACCGCTGCCCTGGTCGAGGGCGACGCGCTGGGCGGCGGCTTCGAGGCGATCCTGACCGACGACCTGGTGGTGGCCGAGCGCGGTGCGAAGTTCGGCCTGCCCGAGATCCTGTTCAACATGTTCCCCGGCATGGGCGCCACCTCGATCATGATCCGCAAGCTCGGCAGTGCCGCGGCCACCCGCCTGATCCTGTCCGGCCAGAGCTGGACCGCCGAGGAGGCGGAGCAGGCGGGTGCCGTCTCGCTGATCGCCGAGCCCGGCACCGCCAGGTCCACCCTGCTCCGCTACATCGACACCCATCGCGCCCGCCTGCCGGGCGAGGTCGCCTTGCATCAGGCCCGCCGCCGCGCGGAAGGGCTGGGCCTGGATGAAATGCTGGACGTGGTCCGCCTCTGGACGGACCTGACGCTTGGCCTGGGCGAGGACTCCCTGCGGCGGATGCAGGCCTTGGCACGGGTCCAGGAGCGCAAGCGCGGCGCCGCCTGACCTGCCGGCAGGAGCTGGCGGTCAGCCGTTCGGCCGCTGCGGCAGGCCGATCAGCGGTGTGCGCACCGGCCCGGCCAGGCCGAGGAAGATCATGACCGCATCGCCGCCCGGATTGTTCGGCGGCGGCACGAGCTTCCAGTTGTTGACCACCCAGACATTGCCCGATGGATCGACGGCCAAGCCGGTCATGCGGGTGAGCCCGTCGCTGGTGTAGCCGGACGACGGCGAGATGGGCTGGCCGGTGCGCCAGCCCGGCGGGCAGCGCCGGACGTCGGTGCCGCAGAACTGGCTGAGCCGCACCAGCGGTGTGTCGCCCACCCCCAGCCGGCTGCCGAAATTGGCGATCCAGACATTGTCGTTGCCGTCCACCGCGACCCCCCAGGGGATCGACAGGCCGCCGCCGGTGAACGGGCTGCCCGGCGCCACGCTGCCATCCGTGCGGATCAGGCTGATCGAGCCCGCCGCCCCCGGATCAGTCGGCCGGGCGCCATCCGGGCAGGGCACGTCGATGAGGTTGGAACTGGCCACCCACATGTTGCCGCGACTGTCGGCGGCGATGCCGAGCGGCTGGTCGAACGGGCCGCTGATCGTCCGGATCCGCCCCCGGTCGATCACCGCTACCGAATCGCTGCCATTGCCGGTAACCCAGGCCCGGCCATGCCCGTCGATCGCCACGTCGAACGGCTTGACCAGCCCGAGCCGGTCCCGGCCGATATTGCGCGCCCGGCCAGGATCGCCCCCTGGCAGCAGGGTCACGCTGTCATTGCCGCAGTTCGCGATCCAGATATTGCCGGAACGGTCGGACACGGTGCCCTGCGGCCAGGAAATGCCGCCCGCGGTGAAGCCCGCCCCGGGTGAGAGCGCCATCCCGTCGGCGTCGAACAGGGACACGCTGTCATGCGTGGCCGCCTCGTCCGTACCGGTGCAGGCCGGCGCCTCGAAGCCGAAATTGCCGACCCAGACCCGGCCCGCCGGGTCGAACCCGATGCCGAACCCCGCACCATCGAGCCCGCCGCCGCTATAGGGCGATCCCGGATAGAGCTGCCCCGTCGGCGTGAAGCGGTACAGGGTCTTGCCGGCGCAGACATTCTCGTCCCGGTCGCCCGGCTGGTAGTTGACCGTGACCCATCCATTGCCCTCCGCGTCGATCGCGAAGTTGCCGGGGCCATTCATCTCACCATCGCCCCGGAACTTGAGCGCGATCGTCCAGGCATCCGGTGGGCGGCGCAGCGCTGGCCGATAGGCCGGCGGCCGGAGCGTGGCCAGCCGGTAGATCGGGCCCACCGCCCGCCACGGGTTGCGCGCGATGCTCGCCACCGCCTGGAGCGTGTCCCGGGGCAGGCGGCCCCACCCGTCCCGCGCGACGTTCAGGAGCGCAAAGCAGAGCGGCCGGGACCTCACGCAGCTGGCGACCAGGTTGGCCTGGCTGTTGAACGTGGCAAGCGTCGAGGTCTCGGCCCCGTTGGGCGGTGTCCCGAGCACTTCCCCGACCCGGCCGGTGGTCACGTCCACCAAGTTGCCGACCATGGCGGCGCCATTGCGCAGGCCCACCGCATTGCCTTCCAGCCGCCGCCCCTTGAGGAACTGTGCCAGGGCAAAGCCCATCGCCACCGTCGTCCGCTCGTTCACCACCACGCGCTTTGGCAGCGGCGCATCGGTGACCTGTCCCGAGGGAATACTGCCCAGCACGGTCGCCAGCGCCACCGGCCCGCGCCTCGCAACCAGATAGAGCACCGTGCCGGGCGAGCCCGGCCGCCGGTAGCGGAGCGCGAACCGGCCGGACGGATCGGTGACCGTGCTGGCCAGCAGCGAACCGCCCGGGCTCCCATACCTCCAGGCCGGCCACCCATGGGCAGCTACGCGCGTCCGGTAAAGGCTCACCCGATAGCCTTTCAAACCCTCACCAGCGCTCTCCACCCGCCCTGCCAAGCCGACCATCAGCCCAGGATCGGCTTGGGCCACACCAGCCATACCCGCCACGGCCAGGACGAGGCCAATCATGGCGAGGACAGCACGGCAGGAGGAAAGGGAGCACATCGCCATTCTCCCTGATCTTGTTGCTTTCCGATCTTGATCGTCAGGCGGACGTCAGATTTGAAATGAAAAGAGGATGTCAGCAGGACAGAATAAAGCAAACTTCCAGGAGTTGCTGACACGCAGTCATGCCGTTGTGGCGCATGTCAGGCACTCGACCTTGATGCTTCGCCCGCAAGCTTTGCTTGGGCAGCATAAGTCTGGGTCTGCCTTGATGCAACCTGGCAGTGCGGCAGATCAGGCCAAGCTACTGACGTGGCCGGGGCCACCACCTCTTCAATGCGTGGCGTGCCAGGCGTGACCCTTCTATCGATTCCTGTAGAAGGCTGGTTGATCAGCTTGGAAATTATTGGATGATCTCTAACAGCCTGCAGGCTGGAAGCTACTGCAAGTAAAAGCTCAAGGAGCAGCAGGTGCTGGAAACAAGCCAGCCGCTATCGCATCGGGCAACTACCGGACACTCACGCCGGCGGTGAGAACGCCTGCGCGATCTCCTGGAACACCGGCAGCGCCTCACACTGGTCCGAGTGTGCCGCCAAAGCCGGCCAGCGCTCGTGCTCGAACCGACCGGGATGGGCGTCCTTCAGAAAGCGCAGCGCCACCGCGACCGCGATGTCGACATGGCCGATCCGCTCGCCTGACCACCAGGGACCGGGCCGAGGGGCGCGCTCGGCTTCCAGCACGTCCAGCACCGCGGCGATCTGCCGGGTGCAGCGCTCGACCCAGACCGTCGACTTCTCCCGGTGCAGGGCACCTTCGTAGAACAGGCTCACCGCCTTGTCGGCTAGGCCCATCGCCAGGGCGCAGGTCTTGAGCGTATGGCGGCGCGCATCGCCGGCACGGGCGATCATGGCGTTGTCCGGCGGCACCAGCCCGTCCAGGTAATCCAGGATCGCCGCGCTCTCGATCAGCACCTCGCCGTCGTCCAGCACCAGGGTCGGCACCCGGATCAGCGGGTTGTAGGGCGCGATCTTCTCCGCGTCGCCGAACACCGACCAGGGCCGCTGCTCGAACGGCAGGCCGTAGAGGCGCATGGCGATCGCCACGCGCCGCACGAACGGCGAATCGTACTGGCCGATCAGGAACATGGGAGGCTCACTCGGCCGCCTTCAGCCGCGCCGGATTGTTCGGGTGCATGCTCCAGTTCAGGTACGGCCGGCCGGTGTCGCGCTCCTGCATGGTGATGCAGTCGTCCACCGGGCAGACATGCATGCACAAATTGCAGCCCACGCACTCGGCCTCGTTGACCACGTACTTGCGCTTGCCCTGCTCGCGCAGCGCGAAGATCGACTGGTGCGAGGTGTCCTCGCAGGCGATGTGGCAGAGCCCGCACTTGATGCACAGGTCCTGGTTGATGTTGGCGACGATCTTGTAGTTGAGGTCGAGATCGCCCCAGTTGCGGTAGTTGCGGGTCGCCAGGCCCATGAACTCGTCGACCGTCCGGTAGCCCTTGCTGTCCATCCAGTTGGACAGGCCGGACGCCATGTCCTCCACGATCTTGAAGCCGTAATGCATGGCCGCGGTGCAGACCTGCACCGAGCCGCAGCCCAGCGAAATGAACTCCGCCGCATCCCGCCAGGTCTCGATCCCGCCGATCCCGCTGATCGGGATCTCGCCGCACTCCCGGTCCCGGTCGATCTCGGCCACCATGCCGAGCGCGATCGGCTTCACCGCCGGGCCGCAATAGCCGCCATGGGCGCCCTTGCCGCCCACCACCGGCTCCGGCGCCATCCGGTCCAGGTCGACCGCGGTGATCGAGTTGACCGTGTTGATCAGGCTGACCGCATCGGCCCCACCCTTCACCGCCGCCCGGGCCGGGGCCAGGATGTTGGTGACGTTGGGCGTGAGCTTGACGAACACCGGCATCCGGGTCGTCTGCTTGCACCAGCGCGTCACCATCTCGATGTACTCGGGCACCTGGCCCACCGCCGAGCCCATGCCGCGCTCGGACATGCCGTGCGGGCAGCCGAAGTTCAGCTCGACCCCGTCCGCCCCGGTCGCCTCGACCAGCGGCAGGATGCCCTTCCAGGCCTCCTCCGTGCAGGGCACCATCAGCGAGACCAGAATCGCCCGGTCGGGGAAGTCCTGCTTGACCCGCTTGATCTCCTGCAGGTTCACCTGCAGCGGCCGGTCGGTGATCAGCTCGATATTGTTGAACCCGGCCATGCGCTGGCCGCGATAGGTCACCGCCCCATAGCGCGACGACACGTTCACGACCGGCGGGTCCTCGCCCAGCGTCTTCCAGACCACGCCGCCCCAGCCGGCCTTCAGCGCCCGGACGACGTTGTATTCCTTGTCCGTCGGCGGGGCCGAGGCCAGCCAGAACGGGTTCGGCGACTTCACGCCGGCGATGGTGCAGCGCAGATCGGCCATGACGTCGCTCCTTCAGTTACCGCTCAGGCCGGGCCCGGCCGACAGGGCATGGTGGATCGAGCGGGCGGCCTGCTTGCCGTCCTCGACCGCGACCACGGTGAGGTCCTGGTCCAGCCCGATCGCATCGCCGCCGGCCCAGACCTTGGGCAGGGTGGTGCGCCGTTCGGCATCCACCACGACCTTGCCGCCCGCGAGTTCCAGCCGCATGGCACTGCCGTTCAGTGCGGCCGGCACCAGGTGCTGGCCCACCGCCTTGAACACCTGGTCCGCCGGCAGCGTGAAGCGCTCGCCCGTGCCGGCCAGCACGCCGCCTTCGCCCATCTTCGTGTGCTCCAGCTCGATCCCGCTGACCGCACCGTCCGTGCCCAGGATCCGCACCGGAGCCACCCAGGTGCGGATGGTCACCCCGTTGGTCTGGGCCAGTTCCTGCTCGTAGCCGGTGGCCCCCATCTGCGCCGGGCCGCGCCGGTACGCGATCGTGACGTTCACAGCACCCAGGCGCCGCGCCTGGATCGCCATGTCGATCGCCGTGTTGCCGCCGCCGATCACCACCACGTCCCGGCCGATCGGCAGCTCGCCCTTGTCCGGTGCCTGGCGCAGCGCCTCGATGAACGCCACCGCGTTCTCCACGCCGAGAAGCTCCTCGCCCTCGATCCGCAGCGCGTTGCTGCCGCCAAGCCCGATGCCCAGGAACACCGCGTCGAACTCGGCTATGAGGTCGGCCAGGTGCAGGTCCACGCCCAGCGTCACGCCGCAGCGCAGCTCGACGCCGCCCAGCGACAGGAGGAAGTCCAGCTCCCGCTGGGCGAAGTCGTTGGTCATCTTGTAGGTGGCGATACCGTATTCGTTGAGCCCGCCACCTTTCGGCCGCCGCTCGAAGATCACGACCTCGTGACCGAGCCTCGCCAGGTGATGGGCACAGGCGAGCCCGGCCGGCCCCGCACCGACCACCGCGATCCGCTTGCCCGTTTCAGGTGCC
>NZ_DATMFZ010000271.1:0-38536 GCF_035556675.1 Geminicoccus sp.
TCGTTCGAGCACTATTACGGCGTGCCGGGGCTGGCGCGGTCGCTCATCAACGACGAGCATTACGAGATCTCGCGCAAGGCTTATGAGCGGCAGCCCTTCGATCCGGCAGACGTCCCGACTGACTTGCACCGGCTGATCCGCCCGGAATATTTCGACCCGCAGTTCTTCGCGGCCTCGGTCTATGGCCGGCTCGTGGCGGAAACCCAGGCCTATCGCTGGGTCATCAGGACGCCGGTGCGCAACTATTACGGCGAGAGCGACGAGGCGATCACGACCGGCCTGGGCCAGCTCGCCATGACCTACCAGCGCGCCTTCGGGAACGGGAACCCGCAGGTGGAGGCGATCACAACCGGCCCGACCTCGCACCGGGGAACGTTCGCCCGGGCCGTGCCGGCATGGAAGACCTGGTTCGACGAACGTTGACGTACCAGAGCCGGCATCGGCATCAGCCGGTTCGCGTCTCCGCCAGGCATTGCGCCCGCCGATCCGCCCGCTGCACGGCATAGCACATGCCGGGATCCCGCCTCGCCCTGGCCAGGCAGGCGGTGCGCACGTCGGCGTCACCGATCGCGTAGCAGGCGGCGGCATCCGCCGCACGTGCCGGTCCCGCCAGTACGGCAGGTGCCGAAACCATGGCCGCCAGAATGAGGAGCAGATGGCGCTGTCTCATGCCGTCCTCATAGCATGGCATCGATGCCTGTCCTGGCGGAGATGCCGAATGCCGTACCCGATGGAGCAGTCTGTCCAACCGTAAGGAGTGCTCAGCGCCGCACGCGCCCGACCAGCCAGGAGGCGGCGACGAAGACGATCGAGATCGCGAGCATCAGGGCTGAGACCGCGTTGACCTCGGGCGAGATGCCGATCCGGATCATACCGAAGATGTAGATCGGCAGGGTCGTGGCGCCGGCACCGGCCACGAAATAGGTGATCACGAAATCGTCCAGGCTGATGATGAAGGCCAGCATCGCGCCGGAGATGATGCCGGGCCAGAGCTGCGGCAGGACCACGCGCAGGAAGGTCTGGCGGCGATTGGCGTAGAGGTCCTGGGCGGCCTCCTCCAGCCGCGGGTCCATGCCCTCCAGCCGGGCGCGGATCGGCAGGTAGGCGAATGGGATGCAGAACACGGTATGCGCCAGGATCACCGTGCCCAGGCCCAGCCGGAAGCCCAGCATGATGAAGAACAGGAGCGTCGCCACGGCGGTGACGATCTCCGGCACGATCAGCGGCAGGCTGATCAGCGCGTTGACGCCATCCTGGCCACGGAACCGTGCCCGGTTCATGCCGAGTGCCGCCAGCGTCGCGATCACCGTGGCGAGCAGCGTCGCCGTGGTGGCGACGATCAGGGAGTTCTTGAAGGCCCGGATCAGGTCAGCATTGTCCAGGACGATGCCGAACCAGCGGGTGCTGAACCCGGTCCAGATGGTGGCCTGCTCGTTGTCGTTGAAGGCCAGTGCCAGGAGCACGACGATCGGCAAATAGAGGAAGATGAAGAACAGCCAGGCGGCGGGCTTCAGCCCGGGGAAGCGGAACAGCGGGTTCTTGGCCGGGTCGGTCATGGGTCAGGCGGCTCCTGGGGCCCGGCGGTAGCGCCACAGATAGAGCATCATCGCGAGCAGCACCGCGGCCAGCAGCGCCATGGAGAGGGCGGCACCGAACGGCCAGTTGCGCGCGGCGCCGAACTGGCTCTGGATCAGGTTGCCGATCATCAGCGCCTTGCCGCCGCCGAGCAGTTCCGGGGTCACGAAGGCGCCGAGGCACGGGATGAACACCAGGATGCAGCCGGCCGCGATCCCGGGCATGGCCAGCGGCACCACCACCCGACGCAGCGCCCGCCAGCGATCGGCACCCAGATCATAGGCGGCCTCGATCAGCCGCCAGTCCAGCTTCTCCAGGCTGGCATAGATCGGCAGCACCATGAACGGCATGAAGGTGTAGGTGAGGCCGACCGCGATCGAGAAGGTCGTATAGAGCACGCCGATCGGTTCGGAGCGCAGACCCAACCCCATCAGCACCTGGTCGATCAGCCCGTTGTTCCGCAGGAGCAGGATCCAGGCATAGTTGCGGACCAGGAGGTTGGTCCAGAACGGGATGGTGACCAGGAAGATCAGGAAGTTGCGGCGCCGCTCGGGCTGCAGTGCCATGAACAGCGCAGTGGGCAGGCCGACCGCCAGGGTCAGCGCCGTGGTCAGCACCGCCAGCCAGATCGAGCGAAAGAAGATCTGGAGATAGTCGGTGTTGAGCAGCAGGCTGTCGTCCAGGTCGCGCTCGAACAGGAACTGGAGGTAGGGCTCCGTCGTGAAGCTGCCCCAGTTCACCCCGCCGCCCGAGCCGCGCTCCATGAAGCTGATCGCCGCCATGATGCCGACTGGCACCAGCATGAACAGGCCGATCATCAGCACCGCAGGTGCGATCAGCGCTGCGCGCCGCCTGCCTTCGCCGGTCTGCCGGGCCATGGCCTCAGTCCCCCACCACGCGCACGGCCGGCGGTGCCACGCTCACCCACACCGCCGAGCCTGGAGCCGAGGCATGGACGGCACCGTGCCGGTTCTGCACCCGGGCCTGCAGTTGCGTGCCATCGGCCAAGTTCACCGTGCAGACCGTGTCGTTGCCGATATAGAGCAGGTCCTGCATGGTCGCCGGGATGCCCGGCTGGCCGTCCGCCAGCAGGTCGAGCCGTTCCGGCCGGATGGCCAGAGTCACCTCGGCACCACTCAGGAGGCCGGGAATGGCCAAGCCCTGCACCAGGTCGCCCGAGCGCAGCCGGAACCGGGCCTGGCCCTCGGCCACCTCCTCGCAGCGTGCCGCCAGGAAATTGGTCTCGCCGATGAAGTCGGCGACGAAGCGCGAGGTCGGCTGCTCGTAGATCTCCGTGGGCGAGCCGATCTGCAGGATCCGGCCGCTGCTCATCACCGCGATCCGGTCCGACATGGTCAGCGCCTCCTCCTGGTCGTGGGTGACGAACACGAAGGTGATGCCGGTCTCGTGCTGGAGGCGCTTGAGTTCGATCTGCATCTCGCGGCGCAGCTTCAGGTCGAGGGCCGAGAGCGGCTCGTCCAGCAGCAGGACCCTGGGCCGCCCCGCCAGCGCCCTGGCCAGCGCCACGCGCTGCTGCTGCCCACCGGACAGCTCGCGGGGCAGGCGCCGCTCGAAGCCTTCCAGGCGGACCAGTTCCAGCATCCGCCTGGCCTCGGCCTCGATCTCCGCCTTCGGCCGGCGCTGCATCTCCGGGGCGAAGGCCACGTTGCGCAGCACGGAAAGATGCGGGAACAGCGCATAGGACTGGAATACGGTGTTCACCGGGCGGCGGAACGGCGGCAGGCTCTCGATGCGCTGGCCGTGCAGGAGCAGTTCGCCCTCGCTGGGCAGTTCGAAGCCGGCGATCAGGCGGAGCAGGGTGGTTTTGCCGCAGCCCGACGGGCCCAGCAGGGTGAAGAACTCGTTCTCCCGGATGGTGACCGAGACCCGGTCCAGCGCGGTGACGGTATGGGTGCCCGTCCCGAACCGCTTGGTCAGGCCGCGCGCCTCGATCGCCCCGTCCTTCATCCGCCCCTCCATGCCGAGCCCCCGCGGAGGCGACACTAGCGATGCCCGCCCGGCAGGGAAGGCGGCCGGCGCCTCACCGGGTGCCCTGCGACATGGAATCTGGCAGACGGAGGGAAGGACTTGTTGATTCCGTCACAAAGATCGGATTTTTTGACTGCGGGTGTGGCGCGAAGACGCTGCCCAGGGAGGCTGGCATGCTGATCGGGATCGACCCGCATCTGAGCGGGGATCTCCTGGCGATTCTGCGCGACATGGGCCATGGCGACCGGATCTGCCTGGCGGACCGGAACTTTCCCGGGCCCGCCATGGCCGATGCCGGCAAGATACCGCTCCTGCGCACTGACCTGGACACGGTGGCGATCGGCCGGGCGATCCTGTCGGTGCTGCCGCTGGACGGATTCGTGCGCCACCCGGTGATGCGCATGGAGATCTCCGGGGCGCCCGAGGAAATGAATGCCGGGCACCAGGGCTTCCTCGCCATGATGCACGAGGTGGCCGGCCGGCACTGGACGATGGGCTCGATCGAGCGCTTCGCCTTCTACCCGGAATCGACGAAGTGCCGGGCGATCGTCTGGACGCTCGACGACCGGGCTTATGCCAACTTCATCCTGACCAAGGGCGTGATCGCGGCGAACGGATCAGTGGCCGTGCCCGGCCCGGCCGAACGACGCTCGCTGGGGCTCGACTAGGGCCGCGGCACCCAGAAAACAGTGGAGGCTTCGAGTATGCATCGCACGTCGATCGGCACCTGGGCCTACAATGTCGGACCCTACGGGGCCCAGCCGATCCCCTTCGACGAGGTGCTGGCGAAGCTCGCCGAATTGAAGTTCGACGGGCTGGAGCTGGGCGGGTTCAACGGCTACCCGAACCCGCAGAACCACCCCACCAAGGACGACCGGGCTGCCCTGGTCGAGAAGGTGCAGCGGCACGGCTTGGCGTTCTCGGGCTTCGCGCAGGACCTCTGGTCGCAGAAGCTCCTGAACACGCGCGACACGACCGACTACAAGGCGGCGTTCAAGGAGAACGCCCAGTTCGCTGAAGATCTCGGCATCAAGGGGGTCCGGGTCGACACGGTGCAACCGCCGACCATCCATCGCGAGGCGGACTATGACGACCTGCTGAAGCGCCTGGTCGAGACCTGGGACTGGTGCATCAAGACCGCCGCCGACCACGGGCTTTACGTGACCTGGGAGTTCGAGCCGGGCTTCGCCTTCAACAAGCCGTCCGACATCCAGCGCGTGCTGGACCGGCTGCCGCACGAGAATTTCGGCATCATGTACGACACCTGCCATGGCCAGATGGTGGCGGTGAACGGGGTACGGCAGGAGGGGAAGAAGGAGACGCTGAAGGGCGGGCAGCTCGAGTTCATCTCGCGCCTGTCCGGGCGGATCAACCACATCCACCTGATCGACAGCGATAATACCTGCCACAAGGACGCCGAGGGCAATGACGAGACCAGCGCGCATCCGCCGTTCGGCGAGGGCGTGCTGAACTTCGACGAGCTGGTGCCGGCCCTGGCCAAGGAGAATGTCGGGCACGACTGGTGGACCGTCGACCTGTGCTTCTGGCCGGAAGCCTGGGCCGCTACCGAGAAGTGCAAGGCCGCCCTGGACGAGCTGAACAAGAAGTACGGGTGAGGTCGCCATGCTCTTGGGCTTCAACCTCCTGCTCTGGACGACGCACGTCACTGAGGAGCACTTCCCGCTGTTCGCCGAGATCAGGAAGACCGGCTATGACGGGGTGGAGATCCCGATCTTCGAGGGCGAGCCGGAGCATTACCGCAGGATCGGCCAGGTCGCGAAGGACCAGGGGCTACGCGTCACCGGCGTCACCGTGCTGCCCGACGAGAACTGCTCGGCGATCAGCGCCGACCCGTGTGCCAGGCTGAACGCGACCAAGCGGCTGGTCTGGGCGCTGGACTGCCTGCACGCGGCCGGCGGCGAACTGCTGTGCGGGCCGTTCTACCAGCCCCTCGGCCAGTTCACCGGCGAGCCCGCCACGGTCGAGGAGCGGTGCGGGATCGTCGAGGTGCATGGCAAGGCCGCGGACTATGCCGCGACACTCGGGCTCAAGCTGTCGGTCGAGCCGCTCAACCGGTTCGAGTGCCATGCGCTGAACTTGGTGGCGGACGCGGCCCAGGTGGTGAAGCGGGTGGACCGGCCGAACTACGGCCTGCTCTACGACACCTTCCACCAGAACATCGAGGAGAAGGACCCGGTCGGCGTGATCCAGCCGCATCTGGCGGAGATCAACCATGTCCACGTCTCGGAGAACGATCGCGGCACGCCCGGCAAGGGCCACGTTCCCTGGGAAGCGACCTTCCGCGCGTTCAAGCAGGGGGGCTACCAGGGCTTCTACGTGATCGAGGCGTTCGGCCGGTCCCTGCCGGCGCTGGCCGCGGCCACCCGGGTCTGGCGCGACTTCTTCCCGGCGCGCGAGGAGGTCTACCGGTTCGGCCACGATTTCCTGCGCGAGGCCTACGCCAGGGCCTGAGCCCCATTTTCGAGGAAATGCAGATGAAGACGATGAAGGGTCCCGGCCTGTTCCTCGCCCAGTTCGTGGGCGACCAGGCGCCGTTCAACAGCCTGAAGTCGATCTGTGGCTGGGCGGCGGGCTTAGGCTACAAGGGCGTGCAGATCCCGACCTGGGACGCACGGATGATCGACCTGGAAAAGGCCGCGCAATCCAAGGACTATTGCGACGAGATCAAGGGCATCGCCAACGAGGCGGGCCTGGAGATCACCGAGCTGTCGACCCATCTGCAGGGCCAGCTCGTCGCGGTGCATCCGGCCTATGATGAGGGCTTCGACGCGTTTGCCGCGCCGCATGTGCGCGGCAACCCGAAGGCGCGCCAGGAATGGGCGGTGCAGCAGGTCCTGGCCGCTGCCAAGGCCAGCCGCAACCTCGGCTTGGACGTTCACGTCACCTTCAGCGGTGCGCTCGCTTGGCCCTACATCTACCCCTGGCCGCCGCGGCCGGCCGGGCTGATCGACACGGCGTTCGACGAGCTGGCGAAGCGCTGGAAGCCGATCCTGGACGCGCACGAGGAAGTGGGCGTGGACGTCGCCTACGAGATCCACCCGGGCGAGGACCTGTTCGACGGGGCGACCTTCGAGATGTTCCTCGGGCGCGTGGGCAACCACCAGCGCTGCAACATCAACTACGATCCCTCGCATTTCTGCCTGCAGGGGCTCGATTATCTGGCCTTCATCGAGCACTACCACGAGCGCATCAAGGCGTTCCACGTGAAGGACGCCGAGCTCAACACGTCCGGCAAGCAGGGCGTCTATTCCGGCTTCCAGGACTGGCCGCACCGGGCCGGACGGTTCCGCTCCCTGGGCGACGGCCAGGTCGATTTCGGCGCTATCTTCAGCCAGCTGGCGGTGCACGACTATGACAGCTGGGCCGTGCTGGAATGGGAATGCGCCATCAAGAACAGCATGGATGGTGCGCGCGAGGGGGCGGAGTTCATCGCCCAGCACATCATCAAGGTGAGCGAGAGCAGCTTCGAGGACTTCATCGGCCAAGGGGCCGACACCTCGGTGGCGCGCCGCTCGCTGGGCCTGGACCGCTAGGGAGTCGATGGATGGTCGGTGAGAGCAGCCAGGCCAAGGCCGGGCGGCGCAGGCTCAGGCTCGGCATGGTCGGCGGGGGGCAGGGCGCCTTTATTGGTGCGGTGCACCGCCTGGCGGCGCGGATGGACGACCGCTACGAGCTGGTAGCGGGCGCCTTTTCCTCCACGCCCGAAAAGTCGAAGGCGTCGGGCGCCGAGCTGGGGCTGCCAGAGGCGCGCTGCTACGGCAGCTATGCTGAGATGGCGCAGCGCGAGGCCCGGCTGAAGGAAGGCATCGACGTCGTCGCGATCGTGACGCCGAACCATGTCCACGTCCCGGCGGCACTCGAGTTCGTCCGGCGCGGCATCCACGTGATCTGCGACAAGCCGCTTACGGTCGGGATGAGGGAAGGCAAGAAGCTCGCCGATGCGCTGGCGAAGCAACCGGACGTCGTGTTCGTGCTGACCCACAACTACACCGCCTACCCGATGGTCCGGCAGGCGCGCCAGATGGTGGCGGACGGGCTGCTGGGCAATCTCCGGATCATACAGGCGGAATACGCCCAGGACTGGCTGACCACCAAGCTGGAGGATACCGGCCAGAAGCAGGCGGCCTGGCGCAACGATCCCGCGCAGTCCGGCCCGGTGGGGGCGGTCGGCGACATCGGCACCCATGCCATGAACCTCGCCGGCTTCATCAGCGGGCTCGGCCTGAAGGAGGTCGCCGCCGACCTCACCAGCTTCGTGGATGGCCGCCCGCTCGACGACAACGCGCATATCATGCTGCGCTATGAGGGCGGGGCGAAGGGCATGCTCTGGGCCTCGCAGGTGGCACCCGGCAACGAGAACGCGCTGAAGGTGCGGATCTATGGCGACAAGGGCGGCCTGTCCTGGGAGCAGGAGAACCCGAACTACCTGACCTTCACGCCCTATGGCGAGCCGCCCCGCCTGATCACGCGCGGCGGCGCCGGCGCAGGCCCGGCAGCGGCGCGGGTGACGCGGGTGCCGTCCGGGCATCCGGAAGGCTATCTGGAAGGCTTCGCCAACCTCTACACCGACGCCGCCGAGCTGATCCTGGCCAGGATCGAAGGCCGCGAGCCCGACGCGGGGGCGGCCCTGGTGCCGGGGATCCAGCAGGGGCTGGAAGGCGTGAAGTTCTGCGAGGCGGTAGTAGAGAGCAGCAAGAAGAACGGCGCCTGGATCAAGGCGAGCGTGTGAGATGGGTGCGGCGGCTGCTATCTTGGCGACGAGCAGCAGCCGTCCGATGGAGCTGGCCATGTCCCTCGACGAGGATCTCCACGCCGTGGATTTCCATGCCTGGACAGTCGATCAGGCGGGACGGCTGCGCGCCCTCGCGACCACGCGTTCCAACCTGCCGATCGATGCCGTCCATCTCGCGGAGGAGCTGGAGGCCTTGGGCAGCGAACAGCGTGCCGGCGTGCGCAGTCAGCTCCGCAGGATCATCGAACATCTCCTGAAGCTGCGCCATTCACCGGCGCAAGCGCCACGTGCCGGCTGGCAGCGCACGATTGTCTCGGCACGCGCCGAGCTGGCCGACCGCCTGACGGCGACGTTGCGGCGGGACCTGGAGGAGCATCTGGGCGAGCTCTACGCCGACGGCACGGAGATGGCGCGCAAGGCCCTGGAAGCGCATGGCGAGACCGAGGCTGCCGGATCGATTCCTGACGGGCGGCCATTCACGCTGGACGAGATCCTGCGGCGCGGCTGGTACCCGACCCGCCTGGGTGCTGCAGGAAACGACACGATGACATAGCGAGCGGGCAGGCCCCAGCCTGCTTGCAGGGAGGCGAACAAGAATGGCGAAGAAGCCCCTACGCATCGGCATGGTCGGCTACGGCTTCATGGGCCGGGCGCATTCCAACGGCTGGCGGCAGGTCGAACGGTTCTTTCCCGAGCTGGGCCACGTGCCGGTCCTGCAGATGGCCTGCGCGCGGGATCAGGCGAAGCTGCAGAGCTTCGCCGATGCCTGGGGATACGCGCAGACCACGACCAACTGGCGCAAGGTGGTGGAATCGCCGGACGTCGACGTGGTCGACATCTGCGTGCCGAACAACCTCCATGCCGAGATCGCGATTGCCGCCGCCAAGGCCGGCAAGATGATCACCTGCGAGAAGCCGCTCGCCATGTCCGTGGCGGAAGGAGAGCGGATGGTGGAAGCGGTCGAGGCCGCGGGCGTGCCGGCGATGGTCTGGTACAACTACCGGCGCGTGCCGGCGGTGACGCTCGCCAAGCAGCTGGTGGACGAGGGCCGGATGGGCCGCGTGTTCCACTACCGCGCCAACTTCCTCCAGGACTGGACGATCTCGCCGGACGTGCCGCAGGGCGGGGCGGGGGTGTGGCGCCTGGACGTGGAGGCAGCCGGCAGCGGCGTCACCGGCGATCTGCTGGCGCACAACATCGACACGGCGATGTGGCTGAACGGGCCGATCACCAAGGTGGTGGCCGACACCGAGACCTTCGTGAAGGAGCGCGTCCATGTCGCGACCGGCGACAGGAAGCCGGTGGGGATCGACGATGCCTGCGCCTTCCTGGCACGGTTCGCCAATGGCTCGATGGGCCTGTTCGAGAGCACCCGCTATGCCCGCGGCCACAAGGCGCTGAAGACCTTCGAGCTGAACGGCGAGGACGCATCCCTGTCGTTCGACCTGCACGACCTGCAGTACCTGAACTATTTCGAGTACAAGAATCACGGGACCGGCCAGAAGAACGAGGGCCACCTGACCGGCTGGCGCAAGATCCACGTCACCAATGGCGAGCATCCCTACATGGACCATTGGTGGGTGCCGGGGCTGATCATCGGCTACGAGCACAGCTTCGTGCATGCCTGCGCCGACTTCGTCCGCGCGGTGGACCAGGGCGGCACCGTGCAACCCGACTTCCGCAACGCGCTGCAGACCCAGAAGGTGTGCGAGGCGGTGCTGCGTTCGGCAAAGAGTGGGCAATGGGAGGAGACCGGGGCGGAGCTTTGACCAAGTAGCCGAGTCTGACTAGATTTTATGGTCAGATTCTCAGGAGCGTCGGCATGACCGAAGTCGGTATCCTCGAAGCGAAGACCCATCTCTCCCGGCTGATCGAGCAGGTGGAGAAGGGCGAGGAGGTCGTGATCACCCGGCATGGCAAGCCGGTGGCGCGGCTGGTCCGGCCGCTTCCGCGCAAGGAAGGCACAGACATCGAGCGCCTGCGCCAGGCGTTCGCAAAGGTGGATGCGCTGGGGGATGTGGAGGAACTGCGCGGCGTCAGCGCGGTCGAACTCGTCCATGCCGGCCGGAGGTACCAGGATTGATTGTGCTGGACGCTTCCGTGGCCGTGGCAGCCTCCCTGCCGGACGAAGCGGAAGCGGCGCGGCCGATCCTGCTGGAGTATGCCGCCGTGCACCGGTTCGTGGTGCCTTCCTATTGGCGCATCGAGGTGGCGAGCGCCCTCCTGAGCGCGGAGCGGCGCAAGCGACTGGCGGCGGATCGATTGGAGGCCACCGTGGCCGTGCTCGACATGCTGGACATCGAGCCGGACGAGGCGGCCTGGGACGATGCTTTCGTCAGGCTGTTGCCGCTGGCCCGTGACCAACGTCTTTCGGTCTACGATGCGGGCTATCTGGACCTAGCAATGCGCCTGGGCTTGCCACTCCTGACTTTCGACCGGGCGCTGGCCAGGGCGGCCGATGCGCAAGGAGTTCACGTTCCTTTGCAATAACGCATCAAAGGGGAGCTAGACGACATGACAGGCAAGAAGATCCTCATGCTGACCGGTGAGTTCAGCGAGGAATACGAGATCTTCGTCTTCCAGCACGCCATGGAGGCGATCGGGCACACCGTCCACGTGGTCTGCCCGGACAAGAAGAAGGGCGAGTTCATCAAGACCTCGCTCCACGACTTCGAGAACGACCAGACCTACACGGAGAAGCCCGGCCACAACCACCTGATCAACCAGACCTTCGCCGACGTCGATCCGGCGGCCTACGACGCCGTCTACTGCGCGGGCGGCCGGGGGCCGGAATATATCCGCATCGACCCGCGCGTGCAGCGGATCGTCCGGCACTTCCACGAGGCCGACAAGCCGATCTTCACGATCTGCCATGGCGTGCAGATCCTGATGGCGGTGGACGGGGTGCTGAAGGGGCGTGAGGTGGCCGCGCTCCAGTACTGTGAACCCGAGGTGCGCCTGGCCGGCGGGACCTATATCGACGTGCCGCCGGATGGTGCCCATCGCCATGGCAAGCTGGTCTCGGGCAAGGGCTGGCCGGGTCTGGCCGCCTTCATGCGCGAGTGCCTGGTCGTGCTGGGCACCAAGATCGACCACGGCTGACGGACAGGACGAAGACCATGGATCTGCCCGACGAGCAGCCGAGGCCGGCGGGCACGACCTGGCTTCGGCTCTATCCGCGCATCGGCCTGCATGGCCGGCTCGTCCACCAGCTGGGCGGGCGGATCGGCCGGGGCGAGCTGGCCCCGGGCGAGGCGCTGCCGCCGATCGACGAGCTGCTGGCGGTGTTCGGGGTCAGCCGGACCTCGATCCGCGAGGCGATGCGGGTGCTGGCCGCCAAGGGCCTGATCGAGCTGCGCCAGCGCACCGGCGGAAGGATCCGGCCGATGGCCGACTGGAACCTGCTCGATCCGGACGTGCTGGCCTGGATCGACCCGTTCCGGCTGGAGCCGGGCCTGATGGCCGAGCTGGCCGAGGTGCGCCTCGCGATCGAGCCGCAGGCGGCGCGTGGTGCAGCACTGCGTGCCACTCCCGTCGACCTTGAGGCGATCCAGGCCCAGTTCTCGACCATGGAAGCGACCGCAATGGAAGGCGACCTCGCCGCCTTCTATGCCGCCGACCTCGCCTTCCATGCCGGCATCTTCGACGCCTCCCACAACCGCTTCCTCACCCAGCTCGGCCGGGCGCTGATGCCGGCACTGGACCGCGCGTTCGACCTGCACCGCCATCACGTGCTGCGCCGGGAGGACCCGACCCATCTGCGCTGGCGCATCTGCCCGATCCACGGCGCGATCCTGGAAGCGATCCGGCGCCAGGACCCGGCCGGTGCCGAGCAGGCGATGCGGCTGGTGATCGAGAACGCGATCAACGAGCTGGCCTATTTCGAGGAGCGTGGCCCCAACCCCTGGAACGACGACCAACCAGCAGCACCCCTGCCGCTCTCCGCCGGGTGACCGGCATGTATGCGGCTATGAACAGAGTAATAGATATGACTTTTTCCTGCCGGGAAGTGCCGCTAGAGTTCGCCCAGACCGGCGTATCCACCCGGGGGATGAATCCTCCGGGAGAGGGCTCGGTCACAGGGAAGGCTGAAAGCGCCGGCAAACGGGCGCATGGGGGGACGGTTTGGCCGATCTGATCGTGCAGGACGTCGTCAAGCGGTTCGGCCGGGTCACGGCCCTCGACGGCATGAGCTTCGATGTGCGCGAGGGCGAGTTCTACTGCCTGCTCGGGCCGTCATCCGCCGGCAAGACGACGATGCTGCGGGCGATCTCCGGCCTGGAGCAGCTGGACGGCGGGCGGATCCTGTTCGGTGGCCGCGACATGGCGACAGCGCCGATCCAGGGCCGCGGCATCGCCATGATCTTCCAGACTTTCGCCCTCTACCCGCATCTGACCGTGCGGGCGAACTTCGCTTATCCGCTGGAGCGCGCCGGCCTGCCCACCCAGGAGATCCGGACCAGAGTGGGCGAGGTGGCCGAGCTCCTGCGGGTCGGGCATACGCTCGACCGGCTGCCCTCGACCCTGTCCGGCGGCGAGCAGCAGCGGGTCGCGATCGGCCGCGCCCTGGTGCGCCGCCCGCAGCTCCTGCTGCTGGACGAGCCGCTGACCAATCTCGACGCCAAGCTGCGCCACGACACTCGTGCCGAGTTCAAGCGGCTGCACCGCGAACTCGGCATGACCATGCTCTATGCCACGCCCGACCAGCTCGAGGCGCTGACCATGGGGCAGCGGGTGGGCGTGATGCAGGCCGGGCGGGTCGTGCAGGTCGACACGCCGCGCAACCTCTACGCGGCACCCCAGGATACCTATGTGGCCGGAATGGTCGGCTCGCCGGCCATCAACCTGGTGCCTGGCAGGATCCAGCGCCGGGACGGCGGGTTCGCCGTGGACCTGCCGTTCGGGACGCTGCCGGCGGATGCGTGGCGGATCCACCTGAGCGGCGGTGAGCCGGTGCTCTTCGGCGTGCGGCCCCACGACGTGCTGCTGGGGCACCATCCGGCGCGTGGCCCCGGCTTCACCGCAACCGTGCATCTGACCGAGCCGCTGGGCGACGTCACGCTGCTCGATCTCGACGTCAACGGTGCTGCCATGAAGATGGCGCTGCCCGAGGAACGGGCACTGGGCATTGGGCCCGGCACGCCGATCGAGGTCACCCTGTCGGCTGCGGACGTGCATCTTTTCCATGCCGAGACCGGTGTCCGCATCGCGTGATACTGGCGGCTTTCCGGTTGTTTGCAGAAAGGTGCGGAACAATGCACCGATTGAGGGAGGTCGAACCGACATGAAGAGAAGCTGGGAAGGCTGGCTCTATGGCGTGTCCCTGGTCGCGATGGCGGCCGGATCGCTCGTGCTGGCACCGGGGCAGGCGAATGCCGCGGACATCACCATCACCATGGCGGCGCCGGACTGGCCGCCGACCCGGTTCATGAAGGAGGAGTTCGATCGCTCCTTCAAGTCCGAATCCGGCAACAACATCAAGTTGGAGATGGACTACATCCCCTGGCCGAGCTTCTACGAGCGCGTCGCCGCCTCGCTGACCTCGGGCGAGCAGAAATACCAGATGATCGTGACGGACAGCCAGTGGCTGGGCTCGTTCGTGGACGGCGGGTACTACAAGGACCTGACGGAAGAGATCAAGAACGATCCGGAACTGTCCGCGATCATGAAGGATCTCCATCCGGCACTGATCTCGGCCTACTCGACCTATCCGAACAAGTCCCCGCAGTTCGTCAAGGACAACCCGTTCCCGGCGCCGGATACGCATTACTACGGTTTCCCGCAGTTCCCGGACACCTACGTCACCTACTACCGCAAGGATCTGTTCTGCAACGAGACCGAAGCGAAGAAGTTCCAGGAATCGTTCAACCAGAAGCTGCCCTGCACCTATGAAGACTGGCAGGACGTCGACTGGACGGTCTACGAGAACATCGGCAAGCACTTCATGCGCAAGAAGGGCGACCCGCTGGGCGACGGCGTGGCCGACGACGACTTCTTCGGCGTCTCCTTCCAGGCCGGCAAGAGCTACGACTTCTCCTCGATGCAGGTGAACGCCTTCATCTGGCAGAACGGCGGCGAGATCTGGGACGAGACCAGGCAGCCGGAAGCGCAGGCCGAGGGCGTGGTCAACAGCGACATCAACGTCAAGGCGTTCGAGCAGTACCTGAACTTCATCCAGTACATGCCGCCGGTGGCCAAGACCGGCCAGGCCGACATCTTCGTGATCCAGGACCTGTACATGCAGGGCAAGACCGCGACGACGATCGACTGGGTGGGGCTGGGCGAGCCGGTGCTGGATCCCAAGACCTCGCGCGTGTCCGACAAGTCGGCCTTCGGCCCCGCACCCGGCGTGCGCAAGGAGGACGGCAAGATCGACCGCACCGGCAATATCGGCGGCCAGCCCTTCGTGCTCACCACCTGGAACAGCCCCGAGGTCGACGCCGCGGCGCTGGAAGTGGTGAAGTGGTGGCTGAAGCCGGAAACCCAGAAGAAGTTCGCCGCCAATGGCGGTCAGTCGGGCCTGATGTCGGTGATGGCCGATCCCGAATATGACAGCCTGCGGCCCTGGAATCGGGCGCACAAGGAGATGCTCGACTGGCAGCGCGACGTCTGGCACGTGCCGGAGTTCTTCGAACTGCTGACCCAGCAGCAGGAAGAGTTCGACAAGGCGATCACCGGCCAGATCACCGCCCAGGAAGCGCTCGATTCGGTGGCGCGGTTCCAGCAGCAGACCCTGGAGGATGCCGGCCGCATCGAGTGAGCCGCGACCGGTGACTTCATGATAGCATGGCGGCTGCCAGCCCGTCCGGGGCGGCGGCCGCAGGGGGCGGGCCATGGGTCCGCCCCGCCTCGAGGTGATTGGACAAGCACATCATGGCGAGCAGCGCTGTCGTCGCGCATGAGATCAGGTCCGAAGGCGGATTCCTCCCCTGGCTGCTGGCACCGCAACGACGCGGGCCGCTGCTCGTGGCGCCGGCGCTGATCGTCCTGTTCCTGATGAACATCTTCCCGCTGCTCTGGTCATTCGGCCTGAGCTTCTACAATTACAGCGCCAAGAAGCGCGACGTGCCCGACTTCGTGGGGCTGCGCTTCTTCGAGCGGGTGATCACTGATCCCACCGTCTGGGAGCGCTTCAAGACCACCGCGATCATCGTCTCGAGCTCGGTGCTGGCGCAGCTGGTGATCGGCTTTTTGCTGGCGCTCCTGTTCTCCAAGCAGTTTCCGCTGCGCCGCATTCTGCTGATGCTGGTCCTGACCCCGATGATGCTGTCGCTGGTCGCGGTCGGCGTGTTCTTCAAGCTGTTCTACGAGCCGACCTTCGGTCTGGTCAGTCAGGCGGTGGCGATGTTCACCGGCGACCGGTACGCCCTCTTGGGCTCGCCCACAGGTGCCATCATCGGCGTGGTGATCGCGGACGCCTGGATGTGGTCGCCGTTCGTGATGCTGCTCGTGCTGGCCGGGCTCGTGTCGGTACCGAAATATCTCTACGAGGCCGCGGAAATCGACCGGGCCTCGACCTGGCGGCGCTTCCAGACCATCACCTTTCCCTACATCAAGAGCCTCCTGCTGCTAGCAGTGCTGTTCCGGACCATCGAGACGTTCAAGCTGTTCGACGTGGTCTACATCCTGACCGAAGGCGGCCCGGGCACGGCGACCGAGACGATCGGCGTCTATGTCTACCGGCTGGCTTTCCAGTATTTCCGCACCAGCCAGTCGGCGGCACTCGCCTACATCATCCTGTTCGTCGTGATCGTGCTCACCTCGCTCTATCTCTACGCCGTGAACCGCCGCGCACAGGAGGTCGACTGACATGACCAGGTCACGTGAGATCGGCCGGGCCGGCTGGGGCTGGACCGCGTTCGCCGGCATCATCGCCCTGATCTACTTCTTCCCGGTCATGTGGATCATCATGACCGCCTTCAAGACCCGTCCGGACGCGCTCGCCGTCCCGCCCAAGTTCTTCTTCACGCCGACGCTGGACAATTTCGTCGGCGTGTTCTTCCGGGCGGTGATCTCCGGCGGCGGTGCGGCCCAGGCGACCGAGTTCCCGCTCTATTTCTTCAACTCGATCTTCATCGCCGGGGTCTCCTGCCTCCTGGCGCTGATCATCGGCACGATCGCCGCCTACGGCTTCTCGCGCTACCCGCTGAAAGGGAACGAGACCTACATGTTCATCATCCTGACCACGAGGATGATGCCGGCGATCGTGGTGGTGATCCCGATCTTCCTGATGTTCCGCGAGATCGGCCTGTCCGGCACCTATGCCGGCATCATCTTCCTCTACACCGCCTTCAACCTGCCGTTCACCATCTGGATGGTGCGCTCCTTCTTCGACGAGCTGAACACCGAGATCGAGGACGCGGCGCGCATGGACGGGGCCACCGAGCGCCAGCTCTTCTTCGGCATCTGCCTGCCGCAGGTGAAGGCGGGCCTTGCCGCCACCTTCGTGTTCGGCCTGATCCTGACCTGGAACGAGTTCCTGTTCGCGCTGCTGCTGACCGGCGTGGACACCCGCACCGTACCGGTCGCGATGGCGCGCACGCTGGGCGGCGAGATGGGCGTCGACTACGGTCTGCTGGCCGCGATCGTCACCCTGTTCCTGATCCCGATCTTCTTCGTGACGTTCCTTTTGCAGAACCAGCTCCTGCGCGGCGTCACCTTCGGCACGGTTCGGAAGTGAGGCCATGACGACCATCGACATCAAGGACGTCACCAAGGTCTATCCCAATGGCTTCAAGGCTGTGGAGCGGATCAACCTGTCGGTCGGCCAGGGCGAGGTCATGTGCCTGCTGGGGCCGTCCGGCTGCGGCAAGACCACGACCCTGCGCATGGTGGCGGGCCTGGAGGACATCACCGAGGGCGAGTGCCAGATCGGCGGCAGGCGGGTGAACGAGCTGCTCGCCCGCGAGCGCAACGTCGCCATGGCCTTCCAGTTCTACGCGCTCTACCCCTCGCTCACGGTGGCGGAGAACCTGAAGTTCCCGCTCCATGCCGAGGGCCGCAGCCAGGCGGAGATGGACGCGAAGGTCCGCCAGGTGGCCAAGACCCTGCAGCTCGAGGGCGTGCTCGAACGCAAGCCCGCCCAGCTCTCCGAGGGCGAGAAGCAAAGGGTGGCGGTCGGCCGCTCGATCATCCGCGACCCCGAATGCTTCCTGTTCGACGAGCCGCTCTCGCGCCTGGACGTCACCCTGCGCGAGCAGATGCGCGGCGAGATCAAGGAAGTGCTGTCCGGCCTCTCCAAGGCGACCGTGATCGTCACCCACGACCAGCTCGAAGCGCTGACCATGGCCGACCGGATCGCGGTGATGCGCGCCGGGATCATCGAGCAGGTGGCGACCCCGCACGACATCTTCGCCAAGCCGGCCAACCTGTTCGTGGCAGGTTTCATCGGTACGCCGCAGATGAACCTGATCCCGGCCAGCTTCACCGGGATGGATGGCGGCCATGGCGGCTTCGCTCTGCCGGGCGGCCAGAAGATCCTGCTGCAGATCGACCCGGCGGTGGGCCGGCTCGCCCCGGGCACCGGGATCACGCTGGGCATCCGGCCGCGCAATCTCGAGATCATGCCGGAACCGGTGCCGGACGGGCTCACCCTGCAGGTCGACATCGTCGAGCCGATGGGGGCCGAGACCCTGGCGCACCTCTCCGATGGCGCCCAGTCGATGCGGGTGGTGTGCGACTGGCGGGTGCCGATCGACGAGGGTGATCGGCTCCATGTCCGGTTCCAGCCGGGCTATGTCCACGTGTTCGGCCCAGACGAGCAGGCGGTCCGCTCATGACCAATCCAAGCACTTCCGTGCCGCCGGGCGGACTCAGCGCGAAGGCGGCCAAGCGGGTCGAGTACGCGATCATCGCCCTTTGCTGCGCAGCGCTGGTGATGATCTTCCAACCCTTCACCATCAGCCTGTTCACGCTCGGCTGCATCCTGGTGGTGGTGGGCGGCCTCGCCTTCAACCTGGTGCCGCTGTGCCGGCCGGGCGTACGGCCGCGCAGCCTCCTCAAGGCGGTCGGCATCATCCTGCTGATCCTGGTGATCGTGGCGTTGCTCGGGATCGGTTCGGCCCAGCTCTACGTGCAGAGTCTGGGCCGCTAGGCCGGGCCCGGCTAGTCCTTCCGAAAGGCGGGGAAGGCCGGGGAGGCATTCGGCTTGGGCTACGACGCGGCGGCAGTGGGTTTCTATACGCTCGACATCCTGGCACGGCCGGTCGAGGCGATCCCGGACGGCGGCGGCGTCGCCTTTGTCGACCAGATCCGCATGGTGGTGTCCGGGACGGCCGGTGCGGTCGCCATCGACCTCGCGAAGCTCGGCCTCCATACGCTGGCGGCAGGCTCGGTGGGCGACGACGAGCAGGGCGGGTTCGTTCTGGACCGGCTGGCGCGGCACGGCGTGGACATCTCGGCGATGCAGCGCATCGCGGGCGTGCCGACCTCCACCACCATCATGACCGTGCGCCCCAACGGCGAGCGGCCGGCTCTGCACATGCGGGGTGCCGCCGACCATTTCGAGCTGCCGCCTGAGCGCTACGCCCAGCTGCTGGACGCCCGCTTCGTCCATCTGGGCGGCACCGGCTTCATGCGCCGCTTCGACGGTGCGCCGTCGCTTCGGTTTCTCCAGGCCGCCAAGGCGGCCGGCTGCCGGACCAGTCTCGACCTGATCGCGCCGGGCGAGGACGGGCTGGCGCTGGTCGGGCCGCTCCTGCCGTTCGTCGACTATTTCATGCCCTCGATCGAGGAGGCCCGTGCCCTGTCGGGAATGGACGATCCCTTGGCGGCCGCCCGGTTCTTCCTCGATCGCGGTGCCGGCACGGTGGCGGTCACGCTCGGGGCCGGCGGCTCGGTGGTCGCCGACGCCGGCGGTGCCGTGCTGCGCATCCCGGCCTTTGACGTTCCGGTGGTCGACACGACCGGCTGCGGCGATGCCTATGTGGCCGGGATGATCGCCGGGCTCGCCCGGGGGATGGACCTGGAAACGGCGGCTCGCTTGGCCACCGCCGCGTCCGGGCTGGTCGCCACCGGGCTAGGCTCGGATGCCGGCATCGTCGATCTGGCCGACACGCTCCAGCGGATGCAGGTTCTGCCCGCGCGCCGCTGAGCGGCGGCCGGGGCTTGCCGATCCCGCCGGTTCGGGTCACATGCCGGCGTGACACGCACGGGACATGGGAGGATGGGTACGATGCTCGGCAAGCTGATGGGCAAGCTGTTCGGGGGCGGCCCCGGCAAGGCATCGGCCCCGGCCGACCCGGTCGAGTACAACGGCTACGAGATCGTGGCCGACCCGATCAGCAATGGCGGCCAGTTCAATGTCGCCGGCACGATCCGCAAGAACTTTCCCGATGGGTTGAAGGAGCACCGCTTCATCCGGGCCGACACCCACAGCTCCCGCGACGACGCGGCCGGCCATTCCGTACAGAAGGCCCGCCAGCTGATCGACGAGCAGGGCGACCGGCTGTTCCGCTGACCGCCGACGGCTCCTGTGAGCCGGCGGCCCTGGAGGAGACCGTCATGCAGTCATTGAGCGCCCGGCGCGCCGCGTTCCGGGCCCTGCACGCCGAAGGCTGCTTCGTGCTGCCCAATCCCTGGGACATCGGCGGTGCGCGCCGCCTGCAGGCCCAGGGTTTCCAGGCGCTGGCCTCCACCAGCGCCGGGGTGGCCTGGTCGCTCGGGCGCGACGATGGCGAACTGTCCCGCGGCGAGGTGCTGGCCCATCTGGAGGCGCTGGTGGCGGCAACCGACCTGCCGGTCAACGCCGACTTCGAGGCGGGCTTCGCCGATGCTCCGGACGAGGTCGCGGCCAATGTCGCGCTCGCGGTAGCGACCGGCGTGGCGGGCCTTTCAATCGAGGACCGTACCGGCAAGGAACTCTACGAGCTGCCGCTCGCGGTGGAGCGGATCCGCGCGTCGCGCGAGGCGATCGACCGGAGCGGAGAGGACGTCCTGCTGGTCGGGCGCACCGAAGGCTTCCTGATCGGCCGCACCGGACTCGATGCCACGCTGGAGCGGCTGACCGCCTATGCGGCGGCCGGGGCGGACGTCCTCTATGCCCCGGGTGTCAGCGATCCGGAGGCCATCCGGGCCATCGTCCAGGCGGTGGCCCCCAAGCCGGTCAACGTGCTGCTCTGGCGGCCGGAGATGCGGGTCGCCGAGCTGGCGGCGCTGGGGGTGCGCCGGGTCAGCGTCGGCGGGTTCCTGGCGCGTGCGGCCTGGGCGGGCTTTGCGGAGGCGGCGCGACAGCTCCATGACGAGGGCAGCCTGCCGGCCAGCCTGTTTCCCCGACGCTGACCGGTTCAGCCTGGCTGGCGCGCCGGCAGCCACTGGATCAGCCGGGCAAACGTCGCCTTGGCGGCGGCCAGCGCCGCGGGCTCGCTTCCTGGCGTGACGGCGGCCATGAGCTCGCTGCGGAACGCCTGCCAGCTCGCCATGGTCCTGCGCCCATAGGGGTTGAAATAGCCGAGCACCGGCAGGCCGCTGCGCGCCAGTGCCTTGGCAATCACCGCACCGCCTAGCGTCGAACCTTCGAGCACATAGAGCGAGCCCCAGGCGCTGGCCTCGTCGGGCAGGGGCGCCAGGTCCGGGCGAGGCGGCGGGCCGTCCCGGTCACCCAGGAGCCGCAGATCGGCTGTCAGCAGGTCGAGGCGGCGGCGCGGACGGAACCGTTCGCCCAGGACGGCTTCGATCATCGGCTCCCAGGCGGCATGGAACCCATGGAAGCCGCGCAGGACCAGGCGCAAATGATCGAGGTCGAGCGGCGGGGTCAGCAGGTCCAGCCTTGCTTCCAGCATGGCATGGTCGGCTGCCGTCTCTGCCCTCAGGCGGTGCAGGATGGTCGGGCGGTCGGGCATCCAGGGGGACGGCGGAGTGGCCGGGCCAGGATCGGCCCATGGACGGCAACCGATAGCGAAGTGGTGCTGTCCTGCCCACACGAAATGATGACGACGTTGCCGGGAATGCGTAGGAACATGGGTGGCGGCTGCCCGGTTCGGCACCTCCGGATACTTAGTACGTAGGAAATGGTGTGATGGAGCGGCCCCTCGACGTGTTCTCGTGCGAGCAGGAGCCGATCCGGATCCCGGGGGCCATCCAGCCGCATGGGGTGCTGCTGGCCGTCGACCCTGAACAGCTCGTGGTTCGTCAGGCCGCCGGCGAGCCTGGTTGGGTGGGGGCGGCGATGGCCGGGCTGCCGCTCGGCCGGCAACTGGAGGAGTGGTCGGCGCCGCTCGCCGCGCTGGTGCGGCAGTTCCAGGCGAGCCGGGCGCCCGGCGGCTTCCAGGGCAGCCTGAGCGGTGCAGGTCAGCCGGTCGACGTCACGGTGCATCGGGGCAGGGCCGGGGTCCTCCTGATCGAACTGGAACCCGGCGACCCGGAGCGGGCGGGTGCGGCCGAGTGCCTGGCGGAAGTGGAGGAGGCGGCCGGAGCGTTCGAGCGGGCGCACGACAACGAGGAACTGCTGCAACAGGCCGCCATCTTGTTCCGGCGGATCACCGGCTTCGACCGGGTGATGGTCTATCGCTTCCTGGAGGACAATTCTGGGCTGGTGGTGGCCGAGGACCGCGCCGAAGGGCTCCATTCCTTCCTGGACCATCGCTTCCCCGCCTCCGACATCCCCGCCCAGGCGCGCGACCTCTACGTGCGCAACACGGTGCGGGTGATCCCGGACGTCACCTATCGGCCGCTGCCCCTGGAGCGGGCACCAGGCGAGCCGGACGACGGGCCGCTCGACCTGTCCGACTGCGTGCTGCGCAGCGTGTCGCCGATCCATCTCCAGTACCTGGAGAACATGGGCGTGGCCGCGTCCGCCTCGATCTCCATCGTGGCGGGCGACGTGCTCTGGGGGCTGATCGCCTGCCATCACATGACCCCGCGCCGCCTGCCCTACGAGGTTCGGGCCATGTGCCGGGTACTGGCGCGGGTGCTCTCGCGGCAGATCGGCGCCCAGGCGGATGCGGCGATCCATCGGCAGCGGATCCGGCTGCGGGCGATGGAGGACGATCTGCTGGCCAGGCTCGCCCGCGAGGACGGTTTCGAGGAAGGCCTGGAGCGCCACGCCGCCGCCTTCACCCAGCTCGTCAGTGCCGACGGGATGGCGATCTGCCGTAACGGGCGCGTCGAGATCCACGGCGATTGCCCGGCACCGCACCAGGTGGAAGCGGTCCGCGACTGGCTGTTCAACGAGGAGATGGTGCAGCCCTTCGCTACCGAGGCGCTGCCCGAACGGTTTCCGGCAGCCAGGGAGTTCGTCGGGACCGGAGCCGGCCTTCTCTCGATCGTGGTGAACCGCCCGGAAGGCCTGGCGATCCTGTGGTTTCGCCGTGAGCAGCTGCAGCTCGTCAAGTGGGGCGGCAACCCGCACCAGGCCATGACCGTGGATGCCGTCTCCGGGCAGCTCACGCCGCGCGCCTCCTTCGAGCTCTGGCAGGAGACGGTGCGCGGCCGCGCGCGCATCTGGTCACGGGTGGAGATCGAGACCGCCGGCCGGCTGTGCAGCAGGCTCGTGGAACTGCGCCAAGGCAAGCAGCTCGGCATCCTGAATGGCCAGCTGCGCAGCATGATCCAGGACAAGGAGAAGCTGCTGGCCGAGCAGGAGAGCCTCCTGGCGCAGAAGGACCTGCTGCTGCGCGAGGTCAATCACCGCGTCCAGAACAGCCTGCAGCTGGTGAGCAGCTTCCTGTCGCTGCAGATGCGCGGCAGCCAGGAGCCGCACGTCCTGGCCCAGCTGGAGGAAGCGCGCCGTCGCCTGCACGCGGTGGCGCTGGTGCATCGCCGGCTCTACCAGACGGACCAGGTGCAGTCGGTCGAGATGGGCCGCTATCTCGACGAGCTGCGCCATGACCTGGTGAGCTCGTTCGGCCCGGAATGGGCCGACCATCTGCAGGTTCGCTCCGACACGATCTCGATCCCGACCGATCAGGCGGTGAGCCTCGGCCTGATCGTGACCGAGCTGGTCGTCAACTCGGCCAAATACGCCTACCAGGGTCGGGTTGGGCCGATCACCGTGCAACTGCGTGAGTTGGCGGGCCGCGCGATCGCGCTGACCGTGGCCGATCGCGGCACGGGCGAGGCGGCGTCTACCGGCACCGGATTCGGGCTGCGCATGGTGCAGGCGCTGTGCGCCCAGTGGCAGGGCAGCATCGACCAGCAGGACAATCGCCCAGGCCGCCGGGTCGTCGTCACCGTACGCGCCGCCGCTGCCTGACGGGCCGTTCGCGCCTCAGCCCAGCTCCGCGGTTTCGCCACCCAGCGGGTGGCTCGGCGGGATGATCAGGACCTTGTCGATCCGCCGCCCGTCCATGTCGACCACCTCGAAGCGCCAGCCCTGCCAGCTGAAGCAGTCGCCCGCATCCGGGATCCGGCCGAGCTGGGAGAGGACGAACCCGGCCAGGCGCTGATAATCGTCATGGTGCTCGAGCAACCCTTCCAGGCCGATCGTGTGCTCGACGTCGTGGATGGGCATCAGGCCGTCGACCAGCCAGGAGCCGTCCTCACGCCGCTGTGCCTCGTAGGAATCCTCGGCCCCGGCCTCGGCGATGTCCCCGGCGATCGCCGCCAGAAGGTCGGAGGGCGTGACGATGCCCTCGAATGCGCCGTACTCGTCCACCACCACCGCCAAGTGCACCGGCGCATCCTTGAACAGGCGCACCAGCCGCCCGGCGTCGATCGTGTCGGGCACGATCGGGGGTTGGAACAGGCGCAGGCTTTCGCCGACCGTGCCGCCGCTCGCGGCCTTACCCGCCAGATCCTTGGCCTGGACGATGCCCAGAATCTCCTCCTCGTCGCCCAGCACCGGAAAGCGTGAGCGCCCGGACGAGGCCATGGCGGCGATCGCGTCGGCGATCGGCATGGCAGCCGGCAGGCTCACCACCTCCACCCTCGGGGTCATGATCGCGCGGACCGGCAGGTCGTTGATGCGCAGGAGGCCTTCCATCATGGAGCCGGCCTCCTCGTCGATCACGCCCGCGGCCCGGCTCTCGGAGATCAGCAGCGCCACCTCCTGCTCGGTCGGGGCCTCGCGCACCTCCTTGGGCAGGCGCAGGAGCCGGAGCACGGTGTTGGTCGAGTATTCCAGCAGCCAGACCACCGGTGCCGCCACCTTGCCCAGGAGGATCATGGGGGCTGCGACGAACGCGGCGATCCGCTCGGCGAACTGGAGCGCCAGGCGCTTGGGCACCAGCTCGCCCACCACCAGCGACAGCCAGGTGATGCCGGCCACCACGAGCCCGAAGGCGATCGGCGTGGCATACTCGCCGGCGATCGGCGCAATCCAGGCGGCGACGTAGCCGGACAGGGTGGCGCCGCCATAGGCGCCGGCGACGATGCCGACCAGGGTGATGCCGATCTGGACGGTGGACAGGAGGCGGGAAGGGTTGTCCTGCAGCTTGAGCGCCAGGCCCGCCGCCTTGCTGCCCTCGTCCGCAGCCGTCTGGAGCCGGGCCCGCTTCGCCCGGACCATCGCCATCTCCGCCATGGCGAAGAACCCGTTGAGCAGCACCAGGGCCACCACGACCAGAAGCTCGAACACCTACCCTCGCAGAAGGTCGTCACCGACGCTTCTAGGATGTGGTTTCCCTGGCGCATAGGGAAGCCCGCATCGCACCTGCAGGTGGATGGCCGTCGCGTCATGCTCGGCCCGCAGATAGGTTCGGCAGGGCTGGGCGAGCGCGGAGCGGTGGCGGTGGGCCAGGTCGATGGTGCCTATTGGGGCGGTGTCGGGCGGATGCTGCTGGTCGTCTCCATGTGGAGCACGTCCGGCCTGTTTGTCCGCGTGATCGACGGGGCGGAGCCGTTCCAGGTCAATGCCGGGCGCTGCCTGGTGTCGGCCTGCCTCCTGGCCCTGTTCCTGATCTGGCGGCACGGGCCACGCTGGCGCGCCGCGTTCCGCGCCATTCCCTGGCAGGCCCATCTCCTGGTCGTCGGGTTCTTCGTGATCGGTACGCCGATCTACATCTTCGCCCTGTCGACAACCAGCGTGGCCAAGGTGGCGGTGATCGCCGCCAGCTCGCCGATCTTCGCCGCGGTGCTCGGGCGGCTGATCACCAAGGAGCGCAGCGCTCCGGGCATCTGGCTGGCAGCACTGATGGCTCTCGCCGGGGTGGCCATCCTGTTCCTCGACGACCTGCGCCGCTTCGGCAGCCTCAATCTGGGCGATCTCGCGGCGCTCGGGGTGGCCATCACCTTCGCGGGCCAGATCGTGGCACTGCGCCGCTGGCACCATCTGGAAATGCTTCCCTCGGCAGTGCTGGCCAATCTCGCGGCGGTGCCCGTCAGCCTGCTGCTGGCCGGCAGCATCACCGTGAGCCTGCACGATGCCGGGATCATGGCGCTGATGGGTCTGATCGGCTTGGCCGTGCCGTTCGTGCTGATCATGGAGGGGGTCAAGCACGTCCCGGCGGTGCCGCTCGTGCTGGTCTCGCTCCTGGATGTGCTGGTGAGCCCGGCCTGGGTGTGGCTGTTCATGGACGAGGTGCCCAGGCCGACCACCGTGCTCGGAGGCACCGCGATCGTGGCGGCGGTGGTCCTGGCAACCGTCCTGGGACGGCGGCCGAAGCCGGCGCTGTCGGCACCAGCTCCGGCGGGACCTGCCTAGCCGTTCCGCCAGGCGGTGACGAAGGCCCGCGCGCGTTCCGCCACTGCCGCGGCATCCATGCCGGGCTTGTAGAGGGCCGAGCCCAGGCCAAAGCCGTTGGCGCCGGCGGCACGATAGACAGCCATGCTGTCCGGCTCGATTCCGCCCACCGGGAAGACCGGCATAGTCCTGGGCAGGACCGCGCGCAGCGCCTTGACCACCCTGGGCGGGATCATCTCGGCCGGGAACAGCTTCAGCCCGTCCGTGCCGGCGTCGATCGCGGCGAAGGCCTCGGTGGGGGTGGCGACACCCGGCAGGGTCAGGAGGCCCCGCGCCTTAGCGGCCCGGATCAGGGCCGGGTCGCCATGCGGGGTCACCATCAGCCGGCCGCCGGCCTGGACCAGGCGGTCCAGGTCCGCCGTCGTGCGCATCGTCCCGGCACCCACCAGGGTGTCGGCGCCGAACTCGCCGGCCAGCCGGGCAATGCTCTCGAACGGCTCTGGCGAGTTCAGCGGCACCTCCAGGATCGCGAATCCGGCCTCGACCAGCGCCCGGCCGATCGGCAGCACCTCGTCCGGCTGGATGCCGCGCAGGATGGCGACCAGGGGCAGACGGTCGGTGAAGCTGGCAAGCTCGGTCACGGGCAGGACTCCTAGATCAGGCCGGCCAGCCGGGCGATGCGCAGCTGGCCGAGGAAGGCGGCATCAGGATGGGCGGTCTCGGTGGCGATGCCGAGGATGCCGGCTGCCTCGGCATAGCGCTGCGCCAGCGTTGCCCCGCCCACCACGATCAGCCCGTCCGCAGCCGTGCCGAACTCGTCGGTGGCCTCCACCAATTCGGTGCCGATCACGAGGCCCGAGAGCCAGGCTGGTCCGGTATCAGTGGCGAGCTCGCCGAACAGGGCCAGGGCGCGGGCCCCGAACAGCCGGCGCAGCAGCCCGCCACCGGTGCGATCCGCCGCCCGGCGCACCCCTTGGGCAAACGCCGCCGCATCGAACGGGTCGGGCTCGTCCAGGGAAGGCATGGTATGGCGCAGGATGGTGTGCCGGCGCAGGGCCGCGAACAGCTCGCCGGTCAGGTAGCTGGCAAAGCTCACGATCCTGCCGCCCTCGACCTGGACCCACTTCGAATGGGTGCCGGGCAGCACGAACAGTCCGGCACCCTCGCCGACGCAGCCCAGGATCTGGGTCTCCTCGCCGCGCATCACGTCCGGGATGCCCGCAGGATTACGGTACGACATGCCGGGCACGATGTGCAGCATGCTGCCATCGGCGGTGGTGAAGTGAAGCAGGCCGTGCGCGATCTCGGCAGCGTCGCCCGGGCAGGCGACATAGGCCGCCTCGCGCCAGCCGGTCCTGGCCCCCACCATCCCCGACGCCAGCACCGGCAGGTCCGGATGGGCGTTGCGCCAGCGACCGGTCGCCGCGGCAAAGGCGGTATCGAACCCGCCCGGCGGCAGGCTGGTGATACCGTGGGACGAGGCATAGCGGTCCAGAATCGTGCCGTCCGGCCCGACCAAGGCCGCGCGCAGGGAACTGGTGCCCCAGTCCAGGCCGATCAGCGCCGCCACCTCATTCCTCCTCCTGCCGTGCTGCCGCGCGGACGCTAGCCTCTTGCCCGTGGCGGCGAAAGCGCCGAAGCGGCAGGCCGAAGCCAAGGCGTCCAGCCGCCTCGGCCGATCCTGCGCGTGTCGATGAAAGGAAGCGATGTTGACGAACGTGGTGGCGGTGGGCCTGACCACTCAAGGCCAGGACGGCCGGCCGGACAGCCTCTTGCCGAAGCTCCAGGCGATCCGGGCCGCCGGTGCCGACGCCGCCGAGATCGCGCTGTACGATCTGGACGTGGTGGCCGGCGGTCGGCCATTGGAGCGGCAGTTCGCGCGGGTCCTGGAGATCGCATCCGAGTTCGCGCTGCGCTACTCCGTCCATGGGCCGATTGCCTCCAACCCCTGGGACCTGCGCCATCGCGAGATCCACGAGGCGGTGGCGGCAGCACACCTGACGATGGCCGGTCGGCTCGGCGCCGGGATCTATGTGCAGCATTCCGGGCGCACCGTACATGCGACCGGGCCGGAACTGGCGGCGCTGCGTGCCCAGGAGCGCGACTTCCTGCGGCGCCTGGGTGATCTCGCCGGCCGCATGGGCGTGACCGTCGTCGTGGAGAACCTGTTCGGCGAGCGGCCGGGCGACCTCACCCAGTTGCCGCACGAGGTGGCCGAGCAGGTGGCGGAGGTCGACCATCCGCATGTGCGGGTGCTGATCGACTTCAGCCATGCCTATCAGGAGGCGACGAGGCGCGGCGTCGATGCCTGGGCCTCGGTGCGCCAGGCGGCACCGCTCACCGCCCATCTCCATGTCCATGACAGCTTCGGCCGGACCGCCACCATGCTGGGTCATACCCGCTCGGAGACGGTCGCGTTCGGCATGGGTGACCTGCACCTGCCGCCCGGCTGGGGCGACATCCCGTGGGAGATGCTGTTCGGCGAGCTGCGCTTCCTGCCGGGCACCATCGCCAATGTCGAGCTGCCGGCGCGCTATGCCGAGCACGCGCCCGAGGTCGTGGCTCAGGTACGGGCGATGGTGGGGCTGGGCCGATGAGGGGGCGACGATTCTAGCCAGGGCGATGGCCAGTGTCGGCTGAACAGGCTTCGTCCTCAGAGCGTTTGAAAAAATGTGCTCAGTGGCTGAAGCAGGCTGCTCATAGCGACGTGGATGAAAGCTCGGGAGACGTCGGCCTGGCCTCGCAGCCGCGCCCCGGGCGGCACCAGCGGACCATCCAGCCGAACGCTCTTTCCACCACCCATCATCCGTCAGCAGGCGGATGCTCCGCTACCCTAAGGGAGAGCGGTCAGCAGACCGTCAAGGCGGCGTGGCAGGAGCTTGCGGCCTGGCTCCTGATCGAGCCGGCGGACGATCTCGACCACGAAGTCGAGGAAGGTGGCCTTGCGCATCGGTCTGCCGCGGTCATGGGCGCCATCGGCGAACAGGTGCTCGAGCCAGGGCCACCGCTTGCGGATGGCGGTGAGGATGGTCCGAGCGCCTGCACTATCCGAGACATCAACGCTTCAGCCACCGCCGATGCCGGTATTGACCTCACCGGTGCCGCCGCAGGTCGGGCAGGCCTTGCCGTCGACCTTGCCGCTGCCGCTGCAGGTGGGGCAGAGATTCTCGCCGGTCCCGGGCGTGCCGGGCGGGGCCTCGTCGCCCGGCGACGGTTCCGGTGTCGAGGGGGTGGCAGGCATCTGCTGGCTCCTCCTGGCTCGCGCGGCTGGTTTGCCGCTGGTGGATGAACGGCGTCCGCCCGGATGCGTTCCGGGCGGACGCCGTCTCCGTCAGAGCCAGATGTCGGAGGTGCAGTCCCCGCCGGGATAGCGCGTCTCATGGGCGCGGGCCGGCCCCTTCGGCTCCTTGCCGAAGTCGACGAAGAATTCCCGGTTGATCGACATGCCGCCCTTCTCGGTGTCGCAGTCGATCTGCACCATGCAGGAGCCCTGGTCGTCCATGGCCGGGTA
The DNA here is from genome assembly GCF_035556675.1 of Geminicoccus sp. GTDB lineage: Bacteria > Pseudomonadota > Alphaproteobacteria > Geminicoccales > Geminicoccaceae > Geminicoccus. The sequence continues at coordinate 29,386 of NZ_DATMFZ010000271.1, forward strand.
GAACTGGTTGTCCCAGGCCGAGAGCAGGCTGGTGGTGCAGTAGAGCCGCTTGCCGTCCAGCGAGAGCTGCAACATCTGCGGCCCGCCCGCGACCTTGCGCCCGTTCACCTCCGGCGCCTTGCCGAGCATGCCGCCGATCCAGACCTGGCCGGTGAGCTTCGGGTTGGCCGGGTCGCTGATGTCGTACTGGCGCAGGTCGCCATGCAGCCAGTTCGAGAAATACATGAACCGGTCGTCCATCGACAGCAGGATGTCGGTGATCAGCGGCGGCAGCGGCACCGGGAAGCCCTCGATCTCGACCGGCTCCTCCTGGATCACCTTGTCGAGCTGCCAGCCCTGGCCGTTCTTGTGCCAGTGCCAGACGTTGGAGGAGAGCGCCACGCCGACATAGCCATGGGTGCTGACCGGGTCGTGGTGGAACCGGACCTCCAGCGGGATCATGCCGTCCGTGCCGAGATCGTAGGACTTCTCGACCCGCCGGCCCTCGAAGTCCCAGAAATGGATCTGGCTGCCGTAGCGCTTGCCGACATCCTCCAGCTTGAACCCACCGAAGAAGGCGTTGGGCGCGCCGAACTCGGAGGACACCATCACGTTGTGACGCGGCTGGTACCAGAAGTCGTAGCCGTACTTCATGGCGCCGAGATCCTTCTCCCAGCGCCCGGTGATGTTGAAATCCTGGTCCATGGTGAGGAAGCCGCCCGGACCCTCGCCGTCGGCATTGCCCAGCATGGAGATGATGATCTCCTTGCCCAGGCAATGGATGGTGTGGGGCGCGGTCAACCCGGTCTTGGCGATCACCTCTTCCGGCTCGATCACCTTGTGCAGCTTGGGCGCACGCGGGTCGGCCGTGTCGACGATGTGGATGCGGCTGGACTTGAAGCCCGGCACCACCAGGAAACGACGCTCGGCCGAGGCGTCGCCATGGCAGGACGAGCAGGCGTTCCAGCCGAAATGATGGAGCTCGTCGCCCTTGTTCGGCATTTCCAGCCGGTGGATGACCTGGCTGTAGGTGGGGCTGGCCGGATCGGCGTCGACGGTCGCCAGATAGTCCGGCGCATCGACCTTGCTGCCGGTATAGAGGCCGATCGTGTAGAGCAGCTTCTCGCGCGGGGCTGCCATCGCGTCCTTGGGCGAGGCGAAGCCCGGCCCGCAGCAATGCGGGGCGTCATGGTGATGGCCGTTGGACGTCATCGTCTACCTCTTGCTTGTCCCGACAGGCGCGGCATGCACCTAAATACACAAAAATTTTGTGCTTAATTTCATTCTACGCCTGCATTCACGCCAAGCATAGGCATCGGAAAATTATACAGTATATTGTTTGTTATATATGAACATGCATCCAGCCTTTGCCTTCATCAGTCGTCGCCGGTCCTTGTGCGGTATCGTGACAGGGACCCGAATGGACGCCGCCGTACCGATCGAGGATAAGCCATCTTCTGGAAGAAGCGAGCAGATTCGCAACGGCGGCGAGGAGCTTCGATGCGGCCTGTTCTTGGCAGGATCTGGGCTCCGGCACCGACTGGCTTGACCGCAATCTTGGCAACGACATCCTGCTGGAACGTGCCAGGGATGGTCTCCTTGCGGCCATCCTCGACCGGACCATCGACCGCGGCCAGCGTGATGACTGAAGCTGCCGGGCGTCACTGGACTCGCCCCTGCCGACTTCACCGGCTGAGGCGGCCCGGCAAGCCGCGCCAGCCTGCCAGGGGGGAACTCGCTGGTGGAAGGCTGGTTCACCTGTCGGGACCAAGCGGCGAGGGGCGATGGCGATGAGCGGGACCGTCGGGGACTTCTTCTGGGAGCGCCTGAAGCAGTGGGGTGTCCGCCACGTGTTCGGCTATCCGGGCGACGGCATCAACGGCCTGCTGGGTGCCCTGCAGCGCCGCGACGGGGACATCAAGTTCGTCCAGGCGCGTCATGAAGAGATGGCTGCGTTCATGGCGTCGGCCTATGCCAAGTACACGGGCGAACTCGGCGTGTGCCTCGCCACGTCGGGGCCGGGCGCGTCGCACCTGCTGACCGGCCTCTACGACGCCCGCCTCGACCATGTGCCGGTGCTGGCGATCGCCGGCCAGCAGGCGCGCACCGCGGTAGGTGCCCACTACCAGCAGGAACTCGACCTGGTCTCGATGTTCAAGGACGTGGCGGGGACCTTCGTCCAGCAGGCCTCGGTGCCGGGCCAGGTGCGCCACCTGATCGACCGTGCGGTCCGCATGGCGATCGGTGAGCGCCGGGTGACCGCACTGGTCTTTCCCAACGACCTGCAGGAGGAGCCCTACCAGGAGCCGCCCCGCCAGCATGGCGCCGTGTTCAGCGGGGTCGGCTACCGGCGGCCGCTGGTGGTGCCGTTCGAGGAGGATCTGCATCGCGCCGCCGAGGTGCTGAACGCCGGCGAGAAGGTGGCGATCCTGGTAGGTGCTGGTGCGCTCGGTGCCACCGACGAGGTGATCGAGGTGGCGGAGCGTCTGGGTGCCGGTGTGGCCAAGGCCCTGTTGGGCAAGGCAGCGCTACCCGACGACCTGCCGTTCGTCACCGGCTCGATCGGCCTGCTCGGCACGCCGGCCAGCTGGGATCTCATGAGCAACTGCGACACGCTCCTGATGGTGGGTTCGGGCTTCCCCTACTCGGAGTTCCTGCCCAAGGAGGGCCAGGCGCGCGGCGTCCAGATCGACCTGGAGCCGGGCATGCTGTCGGCGCGCTACCCGATGGAGGTCAACCTCCAGGGCGATGCGGCGCATACGCTGCGCCTGCTCCTGCCCATGCTCCGGCCGAAGACCGACCGCTCGTGGCGGGAGAGTGTGGAGGCGAGCGTGGCCATGAGCTGGCAGACGCTGGAGGCGCGCGCCATGCAGCCGGCCGATCCGGTCAACCCGCAGCGCGTCTTCTGGGAATTGTCGCCACGCATCCCGGACCGGGCGATTCTGTCCTCGGATTCCGGTTCCTGCGCCAACTGGTATGCCCGCGACCTGAAGATGCGCCGCGGGATGATGGCCTCGCTCTCCGGCGGCCTCGCCTGCATGGGTGCCGCGGTACCCTATGCGATCGCCGCCAAGTTCGCCCATCCCGACCGCCCGGTGATTGCCATGGTCGGCGACGGCGCCATGCAGATGAACAATATGGCCGAGCTGATCACCGTGGCGAAATACTGGCGGGAATGGGCGAATCCCACCTGGGTCTGCATGGTGCTGAACAACCAGGACCTGAACCAGGTCACCTGGGAGCAGCGGGTCATGGAGGGCAATCCCAAGTTCGAGGTGACGCAGAACATTCCCGACGTGCCCTATCATCGCTTCGCGGAGCTCATCGGCCTGCGCGGCATCTTCGTCGATCATCCCGACCAGATGGCCCCGGCCTGGGAGGCAGCGCTCGGCTCGGACGTGCCGGTGGTGCTGGAAGTGCGGACCGACCCCAACGTGCCGCCCCTGCCGCCGCACATCACCCTCGCACAGGCGAAGAACTTCATGTTCTCGACGCCGTTCGACCCGGAGGCTGGCAGCGTGATCGTCAACACGGCCCGCGAGGTGCTGGGCTCGGTGCTGCCGGGCGGGCGCCGGAATTCCTGAGCCTCGGTCCTGGTCTCGCCACCCGGACCCTCCTGACAGCTCGATCCGGAGGCTGTTAGGGTTGCGGCCGTGACAACGGTCGAGGGGAGCCGCGCCATGTCCGACCAGCCGCCGCTCATCCGCACCGTCGCCATGCCGGCCGATACCAACCCGGCGGGCGACATCTTCGGCGGCTGGCTGATGGCGCACATGGACCTAGCCGCCGGCAGCATGGCGACCAGACGCGCCTGCGGCCGCACGGTGACGGTGGCAGTGGACGGGATGAGCTTTTTGAGCCCGGTGCTGGTGGGCGACGAGGTCAGCTTCCATGGCGAGATCCTGTCCACCGGGCGCAGCTCGATGAAGATCCGCATCGAGGCGTGGCGGCGCCCGCGCGAGAGCGACGAGCGGACCCGGGTGACCGAGGCGGTCTTCACCTTCGTCGCGATCGACGCGGAGCGGCGCCCGCGGGCACTGCCTCCTTTCGACGGAGCGGCCGCCGGGGGCTGAGGGACCTCCGGAGCGCAGGGTCCTGCGCTCCGGCGCCTCAGGCAGGCCGATCTGCGCTGCCGTCGCTGTAGCGGCGCCCTATCTAGGTTCGTGCGGGACGTGGGAGAGGATGATGCTGGAACAGTTCGATGCGCTGCTGCTGGCCAGACTCCAGTTTGCGTTCACCGTGTCGTTCCACTTCATCTTCCCGTCCTTCTCGATCGGGCTCGCCAGCTACCTCGCCGTGCTGGAGGGGTTGTGGCTGTGGACAGGCCGCGAGGTCTATCTCCGCCTGTTCAAGTACTGGGTGAAGATCTTCGCGCTCGCCTTCGGCATGGGCGTCGTCTCGGGCATCGTGATGTCCTACCAGTTCGGCACCAACTGGTCGGTATTCTCGGACCGGGCGGGGCCGGTGATCGGCCCGCTCATGGCCTATGAGGTGCTGACCGCCTTCTTCCTGGAAGCGGGCTTCCTGGGGGTGATGCTGTTCGGCATGAACCGGGTCGGCCGGGCGCTGCACTACACGGCGACGCTGGCCGTGGCGGTGGGCACCTTCATCTCCGCCTTCTGGATCCTGTCGGTCAACAGCTGGATGCACACGCCCACCGGCTATGCGTTCAACGAGGTCGGCCAGTTCGTGCCCTTGGACTGGTGGACGATCATCTTCAATCCGTCCTTCCCCTACCGCCTGATGCACACGGTGATGGCCGCCTATCTGACCACGGCGCTGGTGGTGGGCGCGGTCGGCGCGTTCCACCTGCTGCGCGACCGGATCAACGAGGGGGCCCGGGTGATGTTCACCATGGCGATCGGCATGATCGCCGTGGCGGCGCCCGTGCAGATCTTCCTGGGCGACCAGCACGGGCTGAACACGCTGGAGCACCAGCCGATCAAGATCATGGCCATGGAGGGCCATTTCGAGAGCCATCCGGATGGCGCGCCGCTGGTGCTGTTCGGCCTGCCGAACGAGGCGGAGGGCAAGGTGGACTATGCGGTCTCCGTGCCCAAGCTGTCGTCTCTGATCCTCAAGCACAGCCTGGACGCGCCGCTGGACGGGCTCGACACCGTCCCGCGGGAGGAATGGCCGCCCGTGGCGGTGGTGTTCTGGTCATTCCGCATCATGGTGGGGCTGGGCATGCTGATGCTGCTCCTGGGGGCGACAGGAGTGGTCGCCTATTTCAGAGGTGGGCTCTACCACTGGCGGCCGCTGCACTACTTGGCGCTGGCCATGGGGCCGGCGGGCTTCATTGCGGTGATCGCCGGATGGGTGACGACCGAGGTCGGCCGGCAGCCCTATACCGTCTATGGCATGCTGCGCACGGCGGACTCGGTGTCGCCGCTGGAAGCGCCCGCGGTCGCGGCCTCGCTGCTGATGTTCATCGTGATCTACTTCACCGTGTTCTCGGTAGGGACCTTCTACATCCTGAAGCTGATGGGGCACGCGCCCTATACCGGTGAGCCCGGGCCGGAGCGCGAGATCGGGCCGCATCGCGCGGCTGGCATCACGCCGGCACCGGCAGTCAGTCCCGAGCGGACGATCGGCGGCCGCAGCTCGGAGGTCCGGACATGATCGAACTCGACCTCACTGTCGTCTGGGCGTTCGTGATCGCGTTCGCCGTCTTCGCCTATGTCGTCATGGACGGGTTCGACCTGGGCATCGGCATCCTGTTTCCGCTGTTCCCGGGGGGACGCGAGCGGGACAGCGCCATCAACTCGGTGGCACCGGTCTGGGACGGGAACGAAACCTGGCTGGTGCTGGGCGGCGGCGGGCTGATGGCGGCCTTTCCGCTGGCCTATGCGATCATCCTGCCGGCCCTCTACGCGCCGCTCATCGCCATGCTGCTGGGCCTGATCCTGCGCGGCGTGGCCTTCGAGTTCCGCTGGCGCGACCCGGCACACCGACCCTGGTGGGACTTCAGCTTCACCCTGGGCTCGATCGTCGCGACCCTGGCCCAGGGCATCACGCTGGGCGCGCTGCTGCAGGGCATCACCGTGGAGGGGCGCAGCTATGCGGGCGGCTGGTGGGACTGGCTGACGCCGTTCAGCGTCCTGGTCGGCGTCAGCCTGGTGATCGGCTATGCGCTGTTGGGTGCCACTTGGCTGATCATGAAGTCGGAGGACCGGCTGCAGGAACACTGCTACCGGCTGGCCCGCATCCTGGGGCCGCTCCTGGTGGCCTGCATCGTCCTGGTCAGCCTGTTCACGCCGTTCCTGAGCGAGGCCTACTACCGCAACTGGTTCAGCTTCCCGCGGGTGCTGTTCGCCGCCCAGGTGCCGCTCCTGGTGGCGATCGGCGCGGTGGTGTTCTTCGTGGCGCTGGCCCGGCGCTGGGAGTACTGGCCGTTCCTGAGCACGCTGGCCTTGTTCGCGCTGGGCCTGATCGGGCTGGGCGTGAGCATGTTCCCCTACGTGATCCCGGGTGCCGTCACCATCTGGGACGCGGCGTCTCCGGCCAAGAGCCAGCTGTTCATGCTGGTGGGTGCGTCGGTGCTGATTCCGATCATCCTGATCTATACCGGCTATTCCTATTGGGTGTTCCGCGGCAAGACCGGTCATGAGGGCTACCATTGACCGAGCCCCGACGAGGGGGAGGCTGGGGGCGCCGACTCCTGTGGTTCGTCGGCCTTTGGCTGGCGGGCGTGGCCACCGTGTCGGTGCTGGGCTTCGTGCTGCGCCTCTGGCTCACCTGAGCCGGCAGTAGATCGCCGCCGCATTTCGAGCTCCTCGAGGTTGAAACCGGCAGGCCACGCAGCAAGGTATGCCGTGCGCCGCCATACTCTGGCAGGTGGCGCAAGCCAGCACCTGCCCGGATTCTAGCATCGCGCCTGCAGGAAGGTCGGCAAGGCGGGGACGATCATGACGAGGGGTGTGGCAGGCAGGCGATCGGCAGGACGATCCTGCCGGGCCGGCGCAGTGCCCGGCGGTGCGGCATGAGCGGCGGCCCGGCCGGTGAGGCGGCTCGGCACTGCCTGGCTGTCGTCACCGAGATGGCGGCCGCCCTGACGACCAGCACCCGGCTGGCCCGACCCGGCCAGGACCACCCAGCGGCGGCGGGCTGGATCCGGGCGCAGCCCTGGGCCAGCCAGCTGTGGCCTGACTTGACACACAATCCCTACCAGGACCTGAGCGTCGCCGCGTGGCTGCGCAGTCGCGCCCTGGGGCTGGAGCAGCCACGCCCCGCGCGGGTCCAGGTCTTCCAGAGTGGCCATCTCTGGCCCAAGGGCGAGCCGGAGATCCGCTTTGCCATCGGCGCACTGGAGTTCCTCAGCCGGCTGCAGACCACCAGCGGTCATGCCGACCGGGTGCTGGACCGCTTCGAGGAAGTGCGCTCGGCAGCGCAATGGCGCTTCGACATCGAGCATCCACTGCGGCTGGGCCGCTGCCCGCACCTGGACCTGGATGATTTTGCCGCGGTCCGGGCCGAGGCGCTGTGCCGGGCGGGTTGCCGGCTCCACCATGAGATGGGCAGGCTTCGGCGGGCGGACGAGGATCGGGCCGCAGTCGCGGGTCGCATCTCAGACGAAGATGGCAGCAGCACCGATCCTGGGGCACTGAACGAGCTGGTCGAGGTGGCGGCCCGGATGCCGCGGACCCTGGCCCAGTTGGCGCCGATATGGCCGGCCCTGCGGTCGGCGTTCCGGCGTGGCCAGCAGAGCCGGCTGCTGACCGAGCTGCCGGTCTGGCTGCTGGACCTGCTGCGCGAGGTGCCGGAGCCGAGGCTGGAGGGGCTGGCTTGGGATGGGGTCGCGGACGTACCGGCCAGCCGGCTCCAGCAGCTGACCGCAGCCTATATCGCCGCCTTCGGCGCGGCCGGAAATCCCTGGTGGCTGGACGGCTGGCAAATGGCCGTGGAGCATCTGGACGGGGCTCCTGCACGACGCGGCTCGCCCGCCGGCTGAAGCGGCGGCCGGCGCCCCCGCCAGTCAGGACGACCCGTCAGCGTGACGCGGTGAGTGACCCGGCGCAGGTCGACTGGAGGCCTCGGCAGTGCCTATTCCAGCAGGGGCTGATGCTGGCTCGTCAGGTGGCTGCTGTCCAGGAACAGCTCGGTTGGCCAGTCCGCTCCATGGTCGGTGTCGTTGAAGTCGAACATGCAGTGCTGGTCGACCAGGGCCAGATAGCGCGCATGGCGCTGGGCGAAGTCCCGGCGGAACAGTTCGGCCGCGCGCGGATGGACCGGCGGGTTGAAGCTGATCCTCGAGGAGGCGGCTGCGGGGAACTTCTGATCTCCCCGCCGTCGTCGCTGCATCGAGTGCGTCATGGCCGAGTTCGACGTGTCCGAGTGCCTGGCCTGCCGGGTGCTGGGTCAGCACTGCTCGACACAGCCAAGATCCTGAGAGCGCGCTTGGACGAGACGGCAATGACCACCGGCATCCTTGCACTTGCCAGCCGGTATGGCCGCTACGGTTACCGCCGGATCACGACGATGCTGCGTGGGCAGGGTTGGGTGGTGAACGTCGAGCTTGGCGAGCGGATCTGACGGCGGGAGGGGGCTGAAAGGGCCGCACCAGCAGCCGAAGACGGGCCGGCTCTGGCTGAACGACGGATCCTGCATCCGGCTTCGGCCAGAGCAACCGAACCACGTCTGGTCCTACGACTCTGTCGAGGATCGTGCTCACACTGGTGCAGGTTCCGCCTGCTGAACGTCATCGACGAGTTCCCTCGCGAGTGCCTGATCATCCGGATCGGCCGCAAGATCGCATTTATCGAGCCCGGTACCCCGGGGCAGACTGGCTACTGCGAGAGCTTGAACGCAAAGCTCCGGAACGAACCGCTCGACGGCGAGATCTTCTACACGCTGAAAGAGGCCAGGATCGTAATCGAGGGCTGGCGCCGGCACTACAATACCGTCCGCCCGCACCTGAGGTCTTGCTCTGGCCGGCGAACACCGCCGACCAGAGCATCGGCGGTGTTCGCATTGCCACACACGATGGTTCTACTCGTCTGCCGATCTACTTCATGCGCTCGACGATCTCCGCCCACAGCACCAGGTCCCGGCGAAAGTCCGCGAGGTCGGTCTTGGGCCGGCTGCCGTCCTGGATGTGCCGATGGAACTGCTTGAGCTCGGCAGCGAAGGCATCGCTGTAATAGGGGCCGAGGATGCGCTGCCTCACCCCGTC
>NZ_DATMFZ010000272.1:0-6270 GCF_035556675.1 Geminicoccus sp.
CCGACCAGCGCGTTCGGCGGGATCGTCGCCTTCAACCGCCCGATCGATGCCGCCACCGCCGAGGCGGTGACCGAGATCTTCACCGAGGTCGTGATCGCGCCCGGCGCGGACGATGCCGCAAAGGCCGTATTCGCCCGCAAGAAGAACCTGCGCCTCCTGCTCACGCCCGGCATGCCCGATCCGGCCCGGCCGCGCCACACCTTCCGTTCGGTGGATGGCGGCTTTTTGATCCAGGACGAGGACATCAGCCCGATCGCCTCGACCACGCTCACCCAGGTGACCAGGCGGGCCCCGACCGATCAGGAACACGCCGACCTCCTGTTCGCCTTCACCATCGCCAAGCACGTCAAGTCCAACGCGATCGTGCTGGCCAAGGACCGGGCCACCATCGGCATCGGTGGCGGCCAGACCTCCCGGGTGGACGCGGCCAAGATCGCGGTGGAGCGCGCCCGCGCCGGCGGCAATGCCGATGGCTGCGTCGTCGCCTCGGACGCGTTCTTCCCCTTCCCCGACGGCCTGCTGATCGCGATCGAGGGCGGTGCCGTCGCCGCGATCCAGCCAGGCGGCTCGGTCAAGGACGCCGAGGTGATCGCGGCTGCCGATCAGGCCGGCATCGCCATGGTCACGACCGGGATGCGCCACTTCCGTCATTGATCGGCAGGTGGGCGAGCGGCAGGCGCGCCAGCAGGATCGCTCCTGCCACCCAGAACAGCAGGATCGGGATCATCCCGATCCGCTGGCTGCCGCTCAGCGTGGTCAGGATCGCCACCAGCATCGGCCCCAGGAACGCGGTGGCACGCCCGGTGAGCGCCAGGATGCCGAACAGCTCCGCCCGGCGCTCCGGATGCGCGAGGCGCGCCATGGTCGAGCGGGTAGCACTCTGCACTGGCCCCACGAACAGGCCGAGCCCAGCACCGGCGATCTCGAACAGGAGCTGGCTCGGCGCCAGCAATGCGCCCAGCCCGCAGACGATCAGCCCGGCCAGCCCCGCCAGGATGGTGCGCCTGCCACCCAGCCGGTCGTCCATCCGGGCGAACGCCCAGGCACCGATCCCGGCGGTCACGTTCAGGACGATGCCGAAGCGCAGCACCTCGGCCAGACTCATGCCGAACGTGCCGGCGGCATAGATCCCGCCCAGCGCGAACAGGGTGGCGAGCCCATCGGCCCAGAGCATCGCCGCCACCAGGAACAGGGCCAGCGTTCGGTCGCGCAGCACCTCCTGCAGCGAAATGCGCAGGTTGCGGATACTGGCGCCCACGATGCGCCGGTCGGGCAGTGCCGCGCCCGGGCGGTCCCGGATGGTCAGGAACAGCGGTAGCGAGAACAGGACCAGCCACAGCGCCACCAGCGGCCCCACGATCCGGACATGGGCCATGGTTTCCTTGTCCAGGCCGAACGCCGGGACCTCGGGCTGGAGGAACAGGACCAGCGCCAGCACCAGGCAGACCAGACCGCCGGCATAGCCCAGTCCCCAGCCGAAGCCGGACCAGCCGCCGATCCGGTCGGGCGGCGCCAGATCGGCCAGGATCGCGTTGTTGAACACGTTGCCGAGCTCGCTGCCGAGATTGGCCAGCCCCACCACCACGAGCGCCAGCAGGAGCATGGACGGGTCGGGCAGGACGAACCAGATCGCCGCGGTGCCGACGGCCTGAAGCACCACACAGGCGAACAGCCACGGCTTGCGCGGCCCGCCGGCATCAGTGATCGCCCCCACCACCACGCCCAGCACCGCCGCCGCCAGGGCGGACGCGCTCATCGCCCAGCCCCAGGCCGCCTGGCCCTCGACCTCGGAGGGCGCCACCGCCTTGGCGACGTAGGTCGCGACCACGAACGTCACCACGATCGCCGCGAACGGCGAGGTCGCCCAGTCGAACAGGGCCCAGGCGTAAAGCTCGCGCGTCCGCGTTTTCCCAGGCGGCGTCATCCCGTTCCCCGTTGCCCTGTCCGGTGTGCGGCATCCATATCAGGGTCGCGCCGACGATGCAGTGGAGGAACCGACATGCCATCCCTGACCACGCCACCGGGCGAACTCGGCTTCGCCGCGCCGCCCTTCACCCTGAAGGACGTCGACGGCGGCATGAAGAGCCTGGCGGACCTCGCCGGGCCGAACGGGACGCTGGTGGCCTTCATCTGCAACCACTGCCCCTATGTGAAGGCGATCATCGACCGGCTGGTCCGGGATGCCGCGGAGCTGAAGGGGCTAGGCATCAGCACGGTCGCGATCTGCAGCAACGATGCCGTCCACTATCCGGACGACGACTATCCCAGCATGCAGCGCTTCGCCGAACAGCACCGCCTGGGCTTCCCCTACCTCCATGACGAGAGCCAGGAGATCGCCCGGGCCTATGGTGCCGTCTGCACGCCGGACTTCTTCGGCTTCGACAGGGAGCTGAAGCTCCGCTACCGCGGCCGGCTGGACAGTTCCGGCCGTCAGGCGGGTGCCCCCGATGCCAGGCGTGAATTGTTCCTCGCCATGAAGCAGGTGGCGGAGACCGGTCAGGCTCCGGCCGAGCAGATCCCGTCCATGGGCTGCTCGATCAAGTGGAAGGAGGACTGAGCCCCTTGGCCTTCGACAGCCTGCGCGACTTCATCGCGCATCTGGAAGCGCGCGGGCGTCTGGTCCGGGTCAAGGCTCCGGTCTCGCCGGTCCTGGAGATGACCGAGATCCAGACCCGCCTGCTCGCGGAGGGCGGCCCGGCCGTCCTGTTCGAGAACGTGGTCGATTCCTCGATGCCCGTCCTGGTGAACCTGTTCGGCACGGTCGAGCGGGTCGCCTGGGGTATGGGCAAGGAACCGCACGAGCTGACCGAGCTCGGCAAGACCCTCGCCTTCTTCAAGCAGCCGGAGCCGCCCAAGGGCCTGCGCGAGGCGATGGAGCTGATGCCCCTGGCCAAGGCGGCACTGGCGATGCGGCCAAAGACCGTCCGCCACGCGCCCTGCCAGGAGGTGGTGCTCCAGGGCGACCGTATCGACCTCGGCCGCCTGCCGATCCAGACCTGCTGGCCGGGCGAGCCGGCCCCCCTGATCACCTGGCCGCTCGTGGTCACCAAGGGCCCGTCGGACGCACGGGAAGACAGCTTCAACCTCGGCATCTACCGGATGCAGGTAACCGGCCGGAACAGCACGATCATGCGCTGGCTGAAGCACCGGGGCGGTGCTCAGCACCATCACCGTTGGAAGCAGGCCAGGCGCGAGCCCCTGCCGGCCGCAGCGGTGATCGGCGCCGATCCCGGCACCACGCTGGCTGCCGTCACCCCGGTCCCGGACACCGTGTCCGAGTACCAGTTCGCCGGACTGCTGCGCGGCCGACGGGTCGAACTGGTGGACTGCGTGAGCGTGCCGCTGAAGGTGCCGGCCAGTGCAGAGATCGTGATCGAGGGCCATGTCTCGCTGGACGAGCTGGCCGACGAGGGGCCGTATGGCGACCATACCGGCTACTACAACTCGGTGGAGCGCTTCCCGGTCTTCCATGTCAGCGCCATCACCATGCGGCGCGACCCGATCTATCTCTCGACCTTCACTGGAAGGCCGCCGGACGAGCCGTCCGTGCTGGGCGAGGCGCTGAACGACGTGTTCCTGCCGCTCCTGCAACTCCAGTTCCCCGAGATCGTCGACTTCTGGCTGCCACCGGAGGGCTGCTCCTACCGCGTGGCGGTGGTCTCGATCCGCAAGGCCTATCCCGGCCACGCCAAGCGGATCATGCTGGGTGTCTGGTCCTATCTGCGCCAGTTCATGTACACCAAATACGTGATCGTGGTCGGCGACGACATCAACGCACGCGACTGGAAGGACGTGATCTGGGCGATCTCCACCAAGTCCGACCCTTCCCGCGACCTGACCGTCCTGGAGCACACGCCGATCGACTATCTGGACTTCGCCTCGCCGGAATCGGGCTTGGGGGGGAAGCTCGGAATCGACGCCACCGACAAGTGGCCGCCGGAGACCAAGCGCGAGTGGGGCGAGGAGATCCGGATGGATCAGGACGTGATCGAGGAGGTCTCGCGCAAATGGGCCAGCTACGGCCTGCCCGGCAGCGGCCGGCCGATCTGGAAGTGAGGCTGACCGGCAAAGTGCGGAGCCGGCGCCATGCTCGCGGGTTCTGCTGGCTAGGACCTCGTGCGCGGAAGGAATGCGGATGACCACCAAGATCGACCTCACGGAGATCCTGGGTCGTGCGCGTGCCGTTCTGCCCCAGGCCAGCGCCATTGCGATGCGCAATTTCCGGACAGCGGTCGGCAGCTGGGAGAAGGGGCCCGGCCAGATCGTGACCGAGGCGGATGTCGCGATCGACCGGCTGCTGCACGAGCGGTTGCGCCGGCCGGACGAAGCCTGGCTTTCGGAGGAGACCGCCGACGACCGCTCGCGGCTGACCGGGCGGGGCTGCTGGGTGGTGGACCCGATCGACGGCACCCGTTCGTTCGCCGAGGGCAAGCCGGAGTTCTCGATCTGCATCGGCTATCTGGTCGACGGGCAGCCGGTGGTGGGCATCGTCGCCAACCCCGCGACCGGCGAGACGTTCGAGGCGGTGGCAGGCCAGGGAGCCTTCCTCAACGGCCAGCCCCTGCCCCGCCTTACCGACGGACCGATCGCGCAGCCGCGCATCGCCGCCAGCCGGACCGAGGTGCGCAAGCGGCCGCTCGCCTGGCTGGCGCCGGACGCCGTCTGGACCATGCTGGGCTCGCTGGCGCTGAAGCTCGCCTTCGTCGCGGCCGGCCGGTTCGACGCCTATGTCACGCTCAGGCGCACCAATGACTGGGACATCGCCGCGGCCGACGTGATCCTGCGCGAGGTCGGGGTTCGCCTGACTGAGCCTGACGGGACGCCGGTTCGCTACGACGGGCAACAGCCCACCCACAAGGGCTTGGTCGCCGCCCCGGCGGGCCTGCAGCGCATCCTGCTGGACCGGCTCGCTGCGGCGTTTCCCGTCCGATGACAGCCGTGCTAGGCACTGGCCCCGCGCCCGGAAGGCGTGCTTGCTGCGTGCCGGCACCGCCCAGTCCGGACGGATCCAGGAGTGTCCGACCTTGCCCAACATCGCGGCCGAGCGGCTGCACCGGCTAGCTTCCACCATCGTCGCGGCCACCGGCTCCAGCCCGGACGAGGCCAAGGCGGTCGCCGACCATCTGGTCATGTCCAACCTGACCGGCCACGACAGTCACGGCGTCGGCATGCTGCCGGACTATGTGAAGAACTGTCGTGCCGGCCTGCTGGTCCCGAACCAGACGCTCAAGGTGCTGCGCGACGTAGGCGCCGTGCTGCTGGTCGATGGCGGGCGCGGCTTCGGCCAGACCATGGCGCGCGACGCGATGCGGCTGGGTGCCGAGCGGGCGAAGAAGCTGGGCTGTGCCGTGGTCGGCCTGCGCAATGCCAGCCATGTCGGCCGGATCGGCTTCTGGGCCGAGCAGTGCGCCGCCGAGGGGCTGGTCTCGCTCCATTTCGTCAATGTCGCCGATCACGACCCGCTGCAGGCGCCGTTCGGCTGCTCGGACGCCAGGCTCGGCACCAACCCGTTCTGCGTGGCGGTGCCCGGCGCCGACGGCAAGCCCATGCTGCTGCTGGACATGGCCACCTCGGCCATCGCGTTCGGCAAGGCGCGGGTCGCCCGCAACAAGGGCGTGCCGGTGCCGGACGGCGTGCTGATCGACGCAGAGGGCCGGCCCACCACTGATCCCACCACCTATGTCGACACCCGCAAGGGTGCCTTGCTCTCCTTCGGCCTGCACAAGGGCTCGGGTCTCGCGATCTTCTGCGAGGTCCTGGGTGCGGCGCTGATCGGCGGGCAGACCATCGCCCCGCATCACGAGCGGCTGGACGGCATCGTCAACTCGATGCTCTCGCTACTGGTGGACCCGGCCGTGTTCGGCGACCTGGAGTCGATGCGCGCCGAGGTGCAGGCGGTGATCGACTGGGTCAAGGCCTCGCCGCCAGCGCCGGGCTTCGAGGCGGTGCTGATGCCGGGCGACCCGGAAAACCTGGCCCGCGCGAAGCGGGCGGCCGAGGGCGTGCCGATCGACCCCAAGTCGCTCAGCGACATCCTGGCCGCGGGCGCCTCGCTCGAGCTGGATCCGGCGGAGCTGCGCCGGATCGTCGAGGACTGAACGCCATGGAACAGGTGGATGCCGTCGTCATCGGTGCGGGCGTGGTCGGCCTCGCGGTCGCCCGCAGGCTCGCCATGGCCGGCCGCGAGGTCCTGGTGCTGGAGAAGGCCGATGCGATCGGCACCGAGACCAGCTCGCGCAACAGCGAGGTCATCCATGCCGGCATCTACTA
>NZ_DATMFZ010000273.1:0-3365 GCF_035556675.1 Geminicoccus sp.
GGCGGCGCAGCCGGCCGGTGAGCGCCAGGAAGGCCAGGACCAGCGGGACGATCTGCGCCAGGTAGAACAGCGGTACGAATGCCAGCGAGCTGATGGAGAAGCTGGTCGCCGCGAGCTGGACGACCTGCTGGACGGTCGCCAGCAGGATGGCGAACGCGATCCGCTTGCCATGCCCGCGCCGGTCGAGATCGGCCGGCAGGAGCACCGCCAATGCTATCGCCACCAGGACGAGCGGCGCCAGCGGGCTGGTCAGCCGGTCATGGGCAGCCGACACCAGTCGGCTGTAGTTCTTCTGGTCGTCGATGTCGTCGGCCGGCCAGAGCAGCTCGTCGAGATAGCGTTCCTTGGGCTTGCGCCAGCGATAGGCGTCGTCCTCCTCCGACAAGGTGGTGAGGTCGACCGTGTAGGCATCGAAATGGAGGGCCGAGACCCGCCCGTCCGGGTCCCGTTCCTGGCGCGTGCCCCGCTCCAGGACCAGACGGGGCTCGTCGCCTACGGTCACCAGTACGCCGCGTTCGGAGGTGATCGTGGAGGGGGCATCGGGATCCCGGGCGTCGTCCACCAGCAGGCCGGTCAGCGAGCCGTCCGGTTGGCGCTTGTCCACATAGACGGTGATGCCGGGGGCCGGCTGGTTGAACACGCCTTCCTGCAGCAGCACGAAGGTGTAGCTGTTGCGGATCTCGTGCTCGAGGTCCTTGAACGCCCGCGCACCCGCCGGCATCAGCACCAGCGAGGTCAGGTAGCAGAGCAGCGTCACCCCGAGCGCCAGGTAGAGCGCCGGCTTGGCCAGATCGAAGTCGGAGCGGCCGGACGCCTTGAGCGCGATCAGCTCGCTGTCGTTCCACAGGCGCGCATAGGTGAAGATGGTCGCGGCCAGGAGCGCCAGCGGCAGCACCACCAGCAGGAGCGAGGGGAACAGGAGGGCCGTCAGCCACAGGAAGGTGGTGACCGGCAGGCCCTTGTTGACGATCAGGTCGAACAGCCGCAACGATTGCGACAGCCAGACCGCACCTGCGACGGCGATCACGGCCACCGCGGTGGGTACGGCCAGTTGGGACAGCAGGTAGCGCGCGTAGACAGGCATGGGCGGCATCATAGACGCCCATCTCGGCGCCGGTCGATGGTACACCCACCTGAGTTGGCCGGCCAAGGCCTGTTGCCTGACGCGAGGACTTCGAGCGATGGACGTGACCCTGGAGCGCACCGAGCTGCCGAACACCGGCCGGGTGGTGGTGCCGGTCGGCACCGGCGATGCGATCGGTGCGGCTGCCGCCAGCCTGGACGAGCGCAGCGGCGGCCTGGTGCGGCGCGTGATCGAGGCTGCCGGGCGGCGCTGGAAGCATGGTGCCATCCTGGAACTGCCGTTTCCGGCCGGCACCGGGCTGGAGCAGGTCTGGCTCCTGGGCGTCGGCCGCGAGGATCTCGGCCGGCTGGAGCTGGAACATCTGGGCGGCAGCCTGTGGAGCGCGCTGGCCAAGGTCGAGGGCGGGCTGGTGACGCTGGCCTCGCCGGACGGGATCGAGCTGCCGTTGCCGGCCGACCAGGTGCAGATGGCCCTGCTGACCGGGCTGCGCCTGCGCTCCTGGCGCTTCGACAAGTACAAGCGCAGCGAGGAGGACGAGCCGGCGCGGGGCCCGAGCCGGCTGGCGATCGCCGTGCAGGACGAGACCGAGGCCAGGCGCGCACTGGCCGGCGTGGATGCGTTGATCGCCGGCGTGAACCATGCTCGGGCCCTGGTGACCGAGCCCGCCAATGTCCTCCACCCGGAGAGCTTCGCCGAGGAAGCTGTGAAGCTGCGCGACCTGGGCCTGGAGGTCGAGGTGCTGGACGAGGCGGCGATGGGCCGGCTCGGCATGGGCGCCATTCTGGGCGTGGCGCGCGGCAGCCGCCGCGAGCCGCGGCTGGTGGTGATCCGCTGGAACGGCGGGGGCGGCAAGGGCAGCCCGCTCGCCTTCGTCGGCAAGGGCGTGTGCTTCGACACGGGCGGCATCTCGATCAAGCCCGCCGCCGGCATGGAGGACATGAAGTTCGACATGGCCGGTGCCGGTGCCGTGCTGGGCGCCATGGAGGTGCTGGCCCGGCGCAAGGCGCCGGTCGATGCGGTCGGCGTGCTGGGCCTGGTCGAGAACATGCCGGATGGCAACGCCCAGCGCCCGGGCGACGTGGTGACCGCCATGTCCGGGACCACGATCGAGGTGATCAACACCGACGCCGAGGGCCGGCTCGTGCTGGCGGATGCGATCTGGTACACCCAGGACCGGTTCAAGCCGCGACTGATCGTCGACCTGGCGACCCTGACCGGGGCGGTGATCGTGGCGCTGGGCCATGAGCATGCCGGTCTGTTCAGCAACGACGAGGAGCTGGCGGCCCGGCTCACCCGGCTGGGCGAGGAGACCGGCGAGACGCTCTGGCGCCTGCCGCTCGGCAAGGCTTATGCCAAGCACATCAAGTCCGAGATCGCCGACATCAAGAACACCGGGCGGGCGCGCCAGGCCGGCAGCACGGCCGGGGCGGTGTTCATCGAGCAGTTCGTGAACGGCGTGCCCTGGGCGCATCTGGACGTGGCCGGCACGGTATGGAGCAGCCGCGACCTGCCGCTCTCGGCGAAAGGTGCCACCGGGTTCGGCGTGCGCCTGCTCGACGCGCTGGCGCGCTCCTACGAGGACGAGGCGCACTGAGCGAGGTCGGCTTCTACCATCTCACCCGCTCCAGCCTGGAGGAGGCGCTGCCGCGCCTCCTGGAGAAGGCCCATGCCGCCGGGATGCGCATCCTGCTCAGGGCCGGGTCGCGCGAGCGGGTCGACGCGCTGGACCGGCACTTATGGGTCTACCGGCCGGATTCCTGGCTGCCCCACGGCACGCGCGCGGACGGCAACGCCCCGCTGCAGCCGATCTGGCTGACCGAGCAGGTGGAAAACCCGAACGGGGCCACGCTGCTGGTATTGGTCGACCAGGCCGCGGACGACGATCTCGCGAGCTTTGCGCGGGTCCTGGATCTGTTCGACGGCGGCAACGAGGATGAGGTGGCCGCAGCGCGCTCACGCTGGCGGGCACGGCGGGAGGCCGGCCACCGGCTGGTCTACTGGCGGCAGACCGAGCGGGGGGCTTGGGAAAAGGCCAGCGAGGAAGGCTGAGCCCTGGTGGTGGTCAGCGGGCGGACGGGCTGCTAAAGGCGCGGCCCGATACCGTTTCCTTTCGCATCGGATGGGATTTCCCATGGCTCTTGAGCGTACCTTCTCCATCATCAAGCCGGATGCCACCAGGCGCAACCTGACCGGCGCCATCAACGACGTCATCGAGAAGGGCGGCCTGCGCATCGTCGCCCAGAAGCGGCTGCGCCTGTCCCAGGCCCAGGCCGAGGGCTTC